>JAZRRD010000106.1:0-10923 GCA_045650425.1 Bacilli bacterium
AGTTCCATTTAATTTAGCTCCAAGTTGTGCTATATTTAATGGTTCATTAATTATTAATTCAGCTATTAAACTTTCATCATTTAAAGATATTATTGTCATTTCATCTATTACATCTTCATTAGTTTTATTTCTTATAATATATGATGAACTACCTTTATCATTTATTTCATAATAACCAAGTGTTTTTACATACATTCCATTAATTAATGATTTATTATTTTTTAATTCATTTATTGTATTAAAAATTATTTCTCGATTAATATTTTCATAAATTAGTTCAGCAATTAATGTTTCACTTGTTGGAATAGAAATTATATTAATACCATTAACAACATCTTCATTTGTGATTTCTCTTATTTTATAAAGTCCACCTTTTCCATCATTGAATGTATTTAAACCAAGAGTTCTACATGTTGAACCATCAATAATATTTGTTGCATTTAACATGTCATTTAAAGTGTTAAAAGCAAGAATACCATTTATTTGTAAATATTCAGTAATTATTTCTTGAAGTATTCCTTGTTCTATCATTTCATCTAATTTATTATTAATTTCTTCTTGAACATCTAAATTATTAAAATAATTATCAATATAAGTAATAAGTTGATTAACAGCTTCAATATTAGCATTAGTTTTTGGAATAACTTCAGTTTTCAAAAAATTACATAACCATAAAAGTTGCTCTTCAAAACTCATAGATACTAAATAACTTGATGGAAGAATTCCAATTGTTAAAAGAACATTTGGAAGTGGATTAATTTTATTTATATTCATAAGTATCATCTCCCTTCATTAATATAAACCCATGAATAATTCATTTAATTTATCAATAATATCTTTATTTATTGAAATTATATTTTCTCTAAATTGTAAAACCATTTTTTGTGCAGTTGCAGATACACCACTATTACCTTTTACTCGTTTTGTATATTCTTCATTAGTATCACTATTTGAAGTATTTGAAGTATTAGTTGTTGTATCATTAGTTACATTAGTTTCATTTTCATTTGCACTAGTTGATGAAGCATATTTACCATTTAAAATTGCTTCTTTACTAATTTGTCCTTGTGGTGTATTACTAGCAATTAATAAAGCACTTGAATTATCAGCAGATGTAGAATTGCTTGTTCCATTTGATGAACCTTGATTTTCTATATTAGCAGTTCTATTAAATGTTTCAGTATAATCCACATTAACAAGTGGATCATATTCAATTGAAGCACTATATATTAAAGGAAGATATTTTTCCATTATTTCTTGCATAGTAATTTTGGCATAATGTTTAAATAAACCAATAGTTTCAAATCCAACTTCTCTCATATAATAATGATCTACTATCATTTTAGCTAATTTATCTTTTGACCAAACACCAGTGTTATTTATAACTTCAATTTGTTTATTAGTCAAATAATCATTTAAGTTATAATCTTTAAACCATTCTTCAATTTCATTTCTAGTAAAAAGTGGTGGATTAAACTTTATAGGTTCAAAAAGTTCTCTTAATTCAAATGTATATTTAGCCATTTTCTTCACCTTCTTTTAAGTTTTCAATTTTAGTTATATTTTCATTTTTAATATCAGTTACACTTGACATTTGTTCTTTAATAGTATTATGAAGATCACTTCTAACTCTTACACTTATTTCTTTATCAGTTCCTTTTAATCCATATTTAATATTAAAATCTTCACATGCTTTTTGTCTAGGTGCTAAATAACTTTGTAGGTTTAAATTAATAAGTTCATTATTATTATTTGCTTCATCAGTTATCATTCTTTCTTTCTTTTCAAGTGCAATTGTATTAATACCTAAAAATTCTAAAGCTTCATTCCATATTTGCTTTTTATATTCCATTATTTTATCAGCAATAAATGGTGAATCAGTTTTAATAGCTTTTATTTCTACATCATTAAGTTGTTTTTTATCGCCAAATATAAACGGTTGATTTCCATTATATTGATTATAAAGATTTTCCATCATTAATCTTTGTTTTTCACCAACTAGAATCATTATTGGTGTACGTTGCCCCATGATATTAATAAATGCAGTTTGTTCAGCCATATATAATCTATATGCAAATAATTCAATAGTTGCAATTGTTGGATTCATATCCCAATCATTCATTACTAAAATACATTCATATAGTTTTTGTCTTTCAAATTGTTTATCACTTAACATAGGATTTAAACCAGTGTATAATTTTCTAGTTGAATAATAATTAAATGAAAAGCAAACAAATTGTGTAGGTAGTCCATAAATATTAACATATCCATTATCACAACATTGTGTATTTATAAAACCATATTTTTCATCATTTAGAAAAGTTGCTTTGCCATTATAAAATAATGTTTCTTCTAGCCATCTTTCATTCATAGATTTAGGAAGATTAACCCATTCAAAACGTGACATAGCAATTTTCTTTAATCTAGCTAAATAGTCATGATAAGTATTATCATTAATTTTTAAACTATCAGTAAATTTATAATTTTGTCTATATTGCATTAATCTTTTATTCATTTTATCAGCTCCTTTCTATTAAGAGTTATTTTGTGAATAGTCTAGGAAATATAATGGATTATGCCATAAAGTAACACCATTATTAAATATTGATTTTAATTCTTGTAAATCACCTTGTGGAATATTTCCTACTATATTAGCATTAATAGTTTTAACAAAATTCCAATTTGAACGATTATTTAAATTTGGAAGTTTTAATTTATTAGTTGCATATCCATACATATCAAAATATGAATCAATTCTTCTAGCAAATTGCTCAGTCACACTCATTTTATAAAAGTAAAAACAATTTAAACCACTTGCATAAACAACATCAGAACTATTTAATTTACCATTTAAATTTGGTGTTATCATATTATGTTGTTTTTGTTGCATTAATGAAGTTGCTACACCTTGAAAACCTTGTGCTAAGGATAATCCAACACCAGCCATATTATCAGAACCAGCAGATGTTAAAGCTCCAATTCCAGCACTAATTACACTTGAAGCCATATTTAATTCATCAATAGTAGTTGTTCTTCCTAAAATATTAATACTATTTTGTGTTAGCCAATTAGTATACATATCAGTTTGAAATGAACATATAGGAAATTTACCTAAAGTTATTGTTTCATCATAATAACTATCTAAAAGTGAATTAACTGCATTATAATTCCATGGTATTAAATGAACACTACACCCTGGATTTAATATAGCATTTAAGTGAAAAACTGCTTTATTATTAGTTCCCTTAAATTTTTCCCAGTGATAAATCATATCTTGTCCTATATTATTAGAAACAAGTAAATAATTATAAGGATAGCATAAAACTTTTTTATTATGTGGTGTATAATTATCAATTGTATTTATATAACCAACTTCAATTGTTTCAGTATATGGTACATTTGATTGTTTAACTTCTCTTAAAGTTTGTGCAGTTCCACCACCATCATCTAAAGGTGCAAGTGTTTTTGGTGCCATGAATATTCCAACAATTGCATCAGTTTTACCATCATTAGCAAACATTGATAAAATTGTATCAATTGCACCAGCACTATCATAACGATAATAAGTACACCCAGTATATATTCCATTATACATTTTAGATCCTGCAATTGTATCTTTTGCAAGTCCAGCAATTGGTTGACTAGTTGAAGCTACAATATAACACATATCTACATATGGATCATTACCTAAAAATGAATAATCTTGAATTTCATTAACTATATATTCTCCAGTTTCAAGATTTTCTGGTACTAAGTTTGCACCCAGTAAATCATCACTTTTAGCTAAATGTTCTCTTTCAATAAAAGATTCTCTCCACATCGTATCAAATTGCCAAGTTTGAAAAACATCAGTTTTTATTTTTAATCTTGCTAATCCATCATTAACATATTCAGCACTTTCAATAAAAGCATAAAACCATTTGTCATCATAAGATGTGTTTTGATACATACAATAATTATATGTTAATAATACATCAAAAGTAAATACTTCATTTGTTTCAAATTCAATATAATTATCTTTTCTTTGAAAAGTAGCTTCATTTAATTCTTGTCTTGAAAGTGAGAGAAAAAAATCAGTTTGTGCTTGTTTTGAATTAAATGTTAATTGATTTAAATTGTCTAATTCAAAAGGTGTTCTAAGTAAATAAATATTAGTATTTGGTTGTATCATTTTAAAAGCTCCCTTCTACTATAATTATAGCATAAAAGGGCAGTAAAATACTACCCTTTAAATTATGAAATTAGAATCTTAAGCAGTTGCTTTTACAACTACATCAACACTTGTTGTTACATTTCCAGCAGTAGCAGTTATTGTTACTTTAGATGGAACTTCACTTTCACCAGTAGTTGCAACTAAACCAGTTACTTTTACATTTCTATCATCAATTTTTTCAATAGAAGCATAAGTTGATTCTCCAGCTCCTAAAGTGAATGTAATAGTTTGTGTTGCAGTAAATGGTTCAGTATTTAATAATAAAGTCTTATTAGCACCAACATTTACTTCAACATTACTATCAACAAATTTCATTGAAGATACATTTAATGTAGGAAGTGCTTTAACATACATTTTACCATCTGTGAAAATTGAATAATTAAATCCTTTAATTACATTTAAGAATGAATTCCATGATCTGTTATTAGCATTATAGAAGTCGTCCATAAACATCTTTTTGCTTCTTATCTTGAACCATCTACTATCACATATAAATGCAATAATGTTTGAACCATCAATAGCAACATTTCCATCTTCATCATAAATATTAAAATCTTCTACATAATAGATTTTACCCATTAATGAAGTTTCATTAATATGGAAAGCACTTGCTAATACTTCAACATCAATATCACTAGCTAATTCATTATTTAAGAATACAACAATTTCATCAGCATTAGCCCAAGTTTTAACACTTCTACCATATCCACCTACTTTTTTCCAAGCGTTGTAATTAGTAGAAGGAATTTGAAAATTCTTATAATCCTTTCTTAATTTTTTAACTAAAGATTTTAGTTCACTTTCAGTTGGTGTATTACCAGCAAATGTGAATGTTTCCATTTGAACTGCATTTCTTGAATAAGCATTTGTGATTAATTTTCTTGTATAATCATAATCATCAATATAAGCACCATTATATAGTGAAGTAGTGATTCCAGCAAGATATTTTTCAAATGCACCCCAAGAATTAAAAGCTTTTTCAAGTTCATCTCTTATAACAGTAACTGGATATTGAACATCAAAATTTAATTCAGTATATTCAACTTTTACATCAGCTTCATATTTAGCTAATAATCCAGCAAAATCATCACAATTATAAACCCTACCACGTGCTGGATTTATATATATTTCTTCTCCAATTGCACCAAGTGGCATTTCATCTCTTTGTAAATCAATTAATGGATTACTGAAATATTTGATTTCAAAAGCAGTATAAGATATTTTATTTACTAATGCACTAACAAATCTATTTCTTAAATCAGTTGGAAGTGATAAAAGTGCTTGTCCATATGCTTGTGATGATGTTAAATCATCAATTAATGGTATTTGTTTTTGATATAGTTTATTATCTGCTACAATAGTATCTCTTATTTCATTTAAAGCTTTTTGTAGTTCTTGACTAGCTCCATTCATTTTCTTTTCCTTCTTTCTAGGTAGTTAATTCTACCAAGGAACACCTAAATAAAGGTGCAATATTCGTGTGCTCCTTGCTGGAATTAACCAGCATTAAATATATTAAACACAATAATATGGAATCTTTTTCTTTCCACCTTTTTTCTTACTTCCACATGTCATATTAATCACCTTCTTTATTTTTTAAAATTTCCTTTTTCATCAAATAATGATTTAAAATCATATTTTTCTTTTGGTTGTTCTTCTTTCTTTTTTCCTAAGAATTCACTTTCAAAATCTTCAACTTTTTCTTGATTAACTTGTTGTAATAAATTACCATTTGCAGTTATTAAAATTTCTTTATCACTTTTTAATTTTGTTATTTCTTCATCTTTACTTCTTAAAGATTTTTCTCTTTCACTATTTAAAGTTATTAAAGAAGCCATATCATCTGCAATTAAAGCTGAATTTTCTTTACCTAACTTTTTTTCCATTGATTTTTTAATTTCATCAAAATTCATATTATCACACCTTTCATTATATTATCTCACTTTAATTATATTATCTCACTTTAATTATATAATGAAAAAACATAAAAGTAAAGCATTACTTTTATGTTCTATTTCTTATTTTATTAGCATATAAAACAAATGGAAATTTTTTTCTTTTTTCAAATAATGATGGTATTGGTTGACTTCCAAAAAGTTGCCAATTATATCTACCATCTTCAATTAAAAATGTATCATCAACACCAAATAAATCATATAAATGTGTAGAATTTTTAAGCATAGAATTATCTTGTGTGTTTGTTATTAATCCTTCATATGTTCCTTTTTTAGCTTCCATATGAACATGATCACCAGTTGTAATTCCATAAGTTCCAGTTTTACCAAGCATTTGACCTTGATTAACTCTTCTTCCAATAGTATATGAATCATCATCATGTGCTACTAATAATGTGAAATAATCACTTGTTCCATCTATAAAATTAACTTCTTCTAATGATGTGTAAACATAAGAATGATTAGCAGAATCTGCAATTGCCACCATATGCATATCTACTGGTGCATAATATGGACAACGTAATATTCTACCATTTGCACCATATCCTTGAAAATCCATAGCATAAGTTCCAGCATGAGAATAACTTCCACCTTCACCTTGTGTTAAATACATATATTCAAAAGGAAACACATTATTTTGTTTATTGTTACTTCCAATATATGAATGATTTGCTAACATTAATTATCACCTTTAAAATTTTTTAATATTAATCTTTTTAATTCAACACAAGACATATCTTGTATATCTTTTGTTATACGATATTCTTCTAAAGTTTGTTCAAATTCATCTATTCCATATATTCTTTTATAATGATAACTTTGATTGTCTAATACTTCCCATACATCAAAATTATAAATATGATATTTATTAGCAATATCTATCATAGTTTCCATTAAATCTTTTTCATTAAAACACGGACAATATTTACTATTATTTCCAATTATAATATATAATTTATACATTAATTAACCCTTCTTGCTTGTGGTTCACCTTTTTTATTACATAAACATATGTAATATTTATCAGATTTACCCCACACTCTACGTTCTTTATCTAAATAAATTAAATCTATTAAAACTACAGTTCCAGCTTTTAAGTGTGCTTTTTGAAAATAACCTTTTTCAACACAATATGGTTTAAATGCCTTTAATAGTCCTACTATTTGAATGTTTTTATCATTATCACAATTTGGTGTTTTTCTTACTGCTTTTGAAAATAAAAGTTCATAATCACCACTTATCCATTTTTCGTTTTTAATAATTCTATAATATTTTTTATTACCTTTAAAAATAGAAGCATAACCAGCTTTATAATTATCATGATATCCATTATTTTGATCATACATTTTATTTGGTTCAATATATATTGCTACATGTCCATACCAATAATTTAATTTTGTTGCTTCATATACAATTATATCACCACGTGCAGGAACTTGAACTTCAATTGCAAGTCCTTCACTTACAAGTGATTTACCAAAATCCTTAGCATGTCCACGTGCTTTAAATGGTATATTAAAAACTTGTATTAAATATTGTTGAATTAAACTTACACATTGACCTTCTTGATTTCCATTTGGAAGTGCTTGTTTTGTGCCAATTGTTTTATTTATAAATTCATTTAAATTCATTTTATTCACCTTCTTTATTTTTTAATTGTTCCAATTTGTCTTTTATTACTTGTGGAACTAAAATATTCATTTTACCTAAATTTTCAGTAATTGATATTCCTTCGGTTGCAACATAATAATAAATTACCCATGTTCTAATTAACCCAGTTGAACCCATTATTTTATCAATAATTACACTTAAACATATTAATAGAATAATACCAAATTTTTTCAAAAATCCTTTAAATCCTACTTTTGAATTAACATTTGAATTATAAAATGCTTGTGATATACCACTTAAATAATCAATTGCCATTGCAAGAAGTAAACATTCAAGTGCAATATCGTAACCACCTAAAATATAAACAAAAAATGTTAAAACACTACTACCAATTGCTTTAATTCCAATAAGAATTTTATTCATATGCCCAGTCTCCTTTCTTATTATAATTATATCATATTATATAATTGTTTTAAAAAACTTTGCATTTTTCTTTATTTCTTTATCTTTTTTAATAGTAAAATCAGTTTCTACTAATTTAACACCACCTATTACTTGTTTATATGTTAATTTTCCACCACACGTAAATCCTTCTTTAAAGTTTTCCCATGTTACAAAATCATAACAAGTTTTAGGCATACCAGCACAAGTTATATGTATTTTATTATCATACATTTTAAGATATGTTTTTTGTCTTATAAATTTTGCATTATCAAATGTGTTTTCATGTGCCCATTTTCCAAGTTCAAAATCATCAATATCACAAAATTGTTTTACTTCATCAATTGATAAAGTTGTACTTATTGAATCAGTATCAGAATAAATATATTTATCTTCACCATATTTTTTAATAGAATAATCTGTTATAGCTTGTGATGTTCTTATTGTTTTATCCCTTGCATATGCAGTTATAAAACATGCAATTGGAAGATATAATCCATCTTTAGTTGTTTTTTCACTTAATTCATATTTAATTATTCCATTTTCAGCAAGATATGGATATTTTTCTTGAATATCTAAACTAGTGGCATACTTACCATATAAAGAGTTCAACATCAATTTTGCCAATTGTCTTTGTCCTAAATTACCTTGTTTTCCAGCTTCAATTTTTCTATTAGTCCATTTATTAATATAATCATCAAAAATACCACGTATTGATTTAAATTTCCAACCTTCAATATAAGTTAAATCAAAAACATCATATTGTTCAAGAAATAATTTTAAATCAATTGAAGTTAATATTAATGTCTCAATTTCACCATCAGTTGATTCAATATATTCATTTGAAGCATAGTAATAATTATTTTTAATTTGAATAGTTGGAATTTTATTTTCTTTTATTTTAAATGCACACGTTATTTTTTGAATGTATAATGGATATAATTTATCTTCTTTATATTGTCCTACATAGTGTTTAGGATCACCAAACGGAAGTGTTTTTAACATACATGATGGATACAAGCTATTAATATCTAATGTTATACCTTTTCCAGTATCTTTATCTTTCCATTTTTTATTTAGATATGTAAAACCACCCTTATATGCTTTTCTTAACTCTTGATCTAAATGATAATTTAATGGTGTAAATAAATGATTAAATCTATTTATACCAACTATATCTTTATAATCTTTTAAAGCATTTGAACCAATTGTCATTTTTTCAAGATCTTCATCAAACATTATTTTTAATGCTTGTGCCATAATTTTAACATCATTTGTTATATAATCTTTTTCTTTTGTTGTTAAAATATGTCCACGTTCTCTAACTTCATTATAATCAATTTCTAATTTTGATATTTCAAGACCAAAACTTTTAGCTACTTTATCAACACTAAATGGAATCATTTTTAAACTATCAATAATTGTAACTTTAGATGTTTTCTTCTTAGATACTTTAAAATAAATTGTTATTGAATAAAACATTCCTAAATCACTAATTAAAGTAGAAAATGAATTTTCTTTTCTATCTTTATTATTTTTTATATGTTCAAATTCATGTGTTAAAAGATAATAAATAATAAATTGTCCATCAAATTTTAAATTATGAAAATAAAACGTATCACCTTGATGTTTTTTTAAAAAATCAAAAAAACTTTCAATTGAATTATCAATTATAACATTTGAATCATTTCCTATTTCACACACTGCCCAAGCCCAAACAAAAGATTCATTATCTAACCAAGTGGCAGTTTCAAAATCTACAGTGTATTTACTCATAAATACACCTATTCTTTAATATTTAATCCATAAACTTCTTTTAAAGTATTATTAAATGCTTCTTCATTTGAACCATAAGCAGAATAATCATATCCATTTTCACCTTTAATTTTTTTCATTTGTTTAGCTTTACTATCATATAAAACAAATGAATCCATTAAAAATTCACTTTTAGATACATAATCATAAAAATCTTTTGGATTCTTTATTGAATCTAATTGTTTTTTAAATAAATCATAATTTTCATAACTAGAAAGTCCAGCTTCAAATGTTTTCATAAAATTATCTCTAAATGTTTGTGCCCTTTTTATTTCATAATCAACATTTCCAATTTTCTTGATTCTTTCAATTGCATATCTTAATTCATCACCAGTTTTTTTATCATAATTTTTTAAAGTTTTTAAAGTAGATTCTAATCTATCTATCTTTTCATTAGTTATACCTTTATACCCTATTTTTTGTTCTTGTTTTTCTCTTTCTCTTGATAATTGTTCTTCAATTTTAGCAATTGCTAATGGTTGTTTATATTTTATTTCTTCTAATTCCCATCTTGAAATTGTAGCTTCACTATTAATTTTAACTTCTTCAATTGCATTATAATGTTGAAATCTTCTTAATGAAGATAGAGTTTGATTTAATTGTTGTCTTGTTAATATTTGACTTTTTAAATCTTTATATGTTTGTTTTTGTGGTAGTGCCACATCACCAATATCATATCCATATTCTTTGGTTACTTTATTTATCAGATTAATTCTTTTGTTAAATTCTCTTGTTGCTTGTTGTAAAGCTTTATAATCTTCTTTAGACCATTTAATAAATGGTAATTTATTCATAAATTATCACCTACTTTTCAATATTATAACTAAATTTAATATCAATTGTATTACCTTCAATTAATACTTCCTTTGTTTTAATATTTTCTATTTT
>JAZRRD010000107.1:0-6455 GCA_045650425.1 Bacilli bacterium
AAGAATTAGAAAAATTAAAACTAATGAGTGCTAAAAACAAAGATATTCTAGAACAAGAGTTAGATAAACAAGAACTAAAAAAATTGTCTGAAAACATTAAAATGATTAGTCATAGATTGAACTTTGACAAATCTCCTGATGAAATATATGATGAAATAGAAATGATACTTAACTCTGAATCAAATAATACAAAAGATGCAGTAAAGGAAAATATAGAAAACAACATAGTATTAGAAGAAGAAATCGTAAATGACACTCAATCTATTGAAACAAAAATTAATAATGAAATTCCAAAAACAGATATTCCTTTATTTGAAAATGTCGAAGACTTTGTTGAAAATAAAAATGATAATAAAGAAATAGAAACTGAACCAGAATATAGACTTACTGAACTTGAAGATACAAACTATTTCAGTTTAGAGGAATTTTTAAAAGGTTTAGAAAAGGAGAAAGAATAATAATTTACTTATTCTTTTTTTCGTTATATAATTAATTTGGAGGTAATAAAAATGGAATTAAAAGGAAGTAAAACAGAGGCTAATTTAATGGCTGCATTTGCCGGAGAAAGTCAAGCAAGAAATAAATATTCTTATTATGCTTCTAAAGCAAAAAAGGATGGTTATGAACAAATTGCAGCTATTTTTGAAGAAACTGCTAATAATGAAAAAGAACACGCAAAAATATGGTTTAAACTACTTCATGGAGGAAATGTTCCCGATACTTTAACTAATTTAAAAGATGCTGCTAGCGGAGAAAATTATGAATGGACTGAAATGTATAAAGAATTTGCTATTACAGCTAAAGAAGAAGGATTTGACGATATAGCTGACTTATTCAACATGGTAGCTGAAATAGAAAAACATCATGAAGAAAGATATCTAAAATTAGTAGATAATATAAATAATAATCTTGTATTTGAACGTGAAGGAGAAAAAGTATGGATATGTCGTAATTGTGGACACATCACATATGGTTCTAATGCTCCAGAAGTTTGTCCAGTATGCGCTCATCCTCAATCATTTATGGAATTGAAAGCAGAAAATTATTAAAGCTCTTAAAGAGCTTTTTTATTTGTAATATAATTGAACACAAAAAACCCAGTTATATAACTGGTTCTTTTAATATTTAGTTGAATATCAACTTATTTTTAATTATTTAGGGTCACTTTCAATATGACTAAACAATAAACCTAAGTTGATTATTCCACATAAACCAACTAAAGCATAAACTATTTTAGAAATAGTTTGACTGCCCACAAATAGTGCTTCAACTAAATTGAAGTCAAAGAATCCAATTAGACCCCAGTTTAAGGCTCCAACTATAGTTATAAACAAAGCAATTTTTTGTATTGTTTCCATTTTTCTCACTCACCTTTACTCTTATTTTGAACAATTTTATAAAGATTATGTATGAATATTTTAATATTTTATAAATATATTTGAATTAGAAAAGGAAAGTGGTTAAATGAAAAAAATATTTTTATTGATTTCTGTAGTATTGTTGTTTGCGACGGGTTGTGGAAAAGTAACAAAAGAAGATGTCATAAATAAACTTGAAAAAAAGGTAAACTCTGGTTCATACGTATTAAAAGGAACAATGCAAATACTTAGTAATGAGGAAAAGTTTGACTATGGAATAACTGTAAATTCACATGATAAAAAATATTATAAGGTTGCTTTAGTAAACCAAACTAATAATCATGAACAAGTTATTTTAAAAAATGATGATGGTGTCTATGTTGTTACCCCGGCATTAAATAAAAGCTTTAAATTTCAAAGTGAATGGCCTAATAATAGTTCACAGGCTTATATTTTAGAATCTATAATAAAAGATTTAAAAAGCGATACTAATTCTAAATTTGAAGAAACAAAAGATGGATATGAATTACGTTCGACGGTAAATTATCCCAATAATTCGGATTTATCTTATCAAAAAGTAATTGTAGATAATGATTTAAATATAAAAGAAATAGAAGTTTATGACATAAATGATTCAGTTAAAATTTCAGTTATTGTTGATAATTTAAATTATAAAGCAAAATTAGATAAAAATGATTTTTTACTAGAAGATTTGATTGTTGAAGATGTTTGCGAAAATGAAAGTTGCGATAATAAAAATACTAATTTAGAGGAAAATAATAAAAATGATACAACTGAAGAAGAAATAATAAATAATAATGATAATAATATAAAAGATAATGAAAATAACTTAAATGAAAATAAAGAAACTTCGGAATCTAGTAATGTAATTGACGATATTATTTATCCCTTGTATGTTCCAAGTAATACATATTTAACAAGCAGCGAAAAAATAGATTTAGAAGATGGAAACCGGGTTATATTAACGTTTAGTGGAGATAAAGATTTTGTATTAGTTGAGGAAACGTCTAAAGTGTCTAATGAGTTTGAAATAATACCAATTTATGGAGATCCTCAAGTGATTTCGACTTCAGTAGCTGCTGTCGGAGCTAATTCTATTTATTTTACAATAGACAATATTGACTATTATATTGCAAGTAGTGAAATGAGCAGTGAAGAAATGTTAAACGTTGCTTCATCTTTAGGGAATAGTATTTTAGTAATGGAAAGTAAATAGTTGCTTTCCTTTTTTTTCTGGGTTATAATAAAAATTAATAAATAAATCAAGAAGGAGTTACAAAATGAATAAAATAAAAACGAATAAAATTGTAAGCGAAGAACAACAAGAAATAATTAGATTTATTAAAATTTTGCTAATTATTTTAGTGTTTGTTGGTGGTATTTACTTTTTTACAAAAAAAATAGTAAAAAAAGAAGATGCCAAAAAAACTACTATCACACCTGGAGAAATTAGTTATGATAAGATTATCTTAGGTACACTTTTAAATCAAAATTATAATGAATATTATGTCTTCATTTATGACGGAAATGATAATAAAGCAATTTATTATAGTGCTTTAATCGATTTATATTCACAAAAAGAAGATAAAATAAAAGTTTTTTGGGCAGACCTAAGCAATTCTTTAAATAAAAAATTTATAGCTAACAATGAAAAAGAAGTTAATAAAAAAGCCCAAAAAATAAGTGATTTACATGTTGGAAAGTACACTTTAATTAAGGTTACTAACAAAAAAATTACTAAATATATAGATAATATAGATGAAGTGAAGAAAGAATTAAATTTAAACAACTAATTTTTCATAGTTGTTTTTTTATTTATTCATAGCCAAGAAAAACTAAATATGATATTATGTATATACTAGGAAGTGAAAAAATGACAGAAGAAACTGAAGAAAAGAAAGTAAAGAAAACATGCGCTAGAAAAACCAAGGGATTTGGATTACTAGAAACAATAATAATTATTGTTGTGACATCTATTATAGCTGCAATCACTACTGGAGTAATTTTATATAATTCTTTTGGTGAAAAAACAGGTGTTTCTTATGGTAAACTTTCCGAAGATAAGAATTTAAAAGAATTTTTAGATGTTTACTATTCTTTATCAGAGGAATATTATGAGAATATTGATAAAGAAGAAATGCTAGAATCTGCAATTAAAGGTATGACTGACTATTTAGGTGATAGTTATACTACGTATTTATCTGAAGAAGAAACTAAACAACTTGAAGAAACTCTAATAGGTAAATATAAAGGTATTGGCATATCTTTTTCAAATAGAACTGTTGCCTCAGTTTTTAAAAATTCACCAGCTGAGAGAGCAGGTATTTTACCAGGAGATAAATTTGTGTCAGTTAATGGAAATGATTGCACTGAATTAACAGATACAGAAATTTCTAATTTAATAAAGAGTAATGATAAATCAGCAGTTGTTGTAATGAATAGAGATGGAAAAGAAAGTTCATATACAATAGAGTTAAATTCTTTAAATGTGCCTGCTATAAGTTATTCTATAACTGAAGATAAAATTGGATATATATATATTTCAACATTTTCAAGTACTTTGGCAGAGCAAGTACAAGAAGCTCTTATTGATTTAGAATCTCAAAGTATGAAATCTTTAATTATTGATGTCAGGGATAATGCGGGAGGATATTTAGTAGCAGCATCTGGGGTGGCAAATTTGTTTTTAGAAAAGGGGAAAACTATTTATTCTCTTCAGTCAAATGATATTTTACAAATATATAAAGATGAAACAGAAGAAAAAAGAGACTATAAAATATTAGTGTTAATTAACAAAAATAGTGCGTCAGCAGCAGAAATTTTAGCAGCATCATTGAAAGAAAGTTATGGAGCTACTTTGCTTGGCGAAAAGTCTTATGGAAAAGGAAAGGTACAACAGACAAAAGAATTAAGTGATGGTCGTATGGTTAAATATACAACAGCAAAATGGCTAACTCCAACAGGTGTATGTATAGATCAGTTGGGCTTAGAACCAGATATTGCAGTTGAACAAGAGTTAATTTATACTAACGGTGAAGTAACAGGCATAAAAGATACCCAACTAAAAGAAGCGATTAAATATATGCAAAAATAAAAATGAGGCGTTCTTATTTATAAAGACGCCTTTTTAATATATAAATACATTATCGTATTTAAAATACAAACCACATATAAAATATAGCTAAATTTAAACTAATTTCATTTTTAAGATAATACGTGGTATAATATATTGCGAAAGATGTGATTGAATGAAAAATATTAAAATTGGAGACAGATTGTTAATTCATTGCTATAAACATAATGGAAAAATCCATCGCACTTGGGACGAAGCAACAGTCTTAGATATCAAAGAAGATTTGTTAGTTTGTGCAAATAATAGAACTAAAGTAACTGAAAATGATGGAAGAAGCCATTGTACTAATGAAGTAGCAATATTATTTTTCTATAAAAAGAAATGGTTTAACGTTATAGCACAATTAAAACGAAAAGGTTTATTTTATTATTGTAATATTGCTACGCCTTTTCTAATTGATGATAATATCATAAAATATATTGATTATGATTTAGATTTAAGGGTTTTTCCTGATGGAGGCTTTAGAATTTTAGATCAAAATGAATACAATTACCATCGTAAGTTAATGAAATATCCACATGAAATAGATGTGATTTTAAAAAAAGAACTTAGCGATTTAATAGAAATGAAGAAAAATAATGATGGTCCTTTTAATAAAGAAACTATAAATTATTATTCAAAAATTTATAATAATTTAAAAAAATAGTAATAAAAACCAAAGATTTAAATACTATTTAATATATGTATTTAGAGATTTAAGGGATACACTAAAAAAAATCAAAAAAAATCAAAAAAAGTGTTGACAAAAAATCAAAAAAAGCATAATATATAACATGTAATTTATCAAGAACCGCTTTTAAAAAAGCTGTTTTTTGAGAGAAAAAATAAAAAATAAAAAAATGTCGAAAAATTTCAAAAAAAGTGTTGACATTAATCTCTCGAAATGATATATTACTAATGCACCTCGGGAAACGAGGTTGAATGATCTTTGAAAACTAAGTAAAAAAGTCAATTTTTGAGTAGTCAGATTAAACTTAAATATTAGATTTAAATATAAATCTTTTTTATTGAGAGTTTGATCCTGGCTCAGGATGAACGCTGGCGGCATGCCTAAGACATGCAAGTCGAACGAGGAGACCCAATGACGATTATTGAAACCAGAGTGCTTGCACAAAGGTGGATTTAATTTGATTTGGATCATCTCCTAGTGGCAAACGGGTGAGTAACACGTGGGTTACCTACCTCTAAGTCGGGGATAACAGTTGGAAACGATTGCTAATACCGGATGTGCTCTACGGAGTAAAGAAGCCTTCAAGCTTCGCTTAGAGATGGGCCTGCGGCGTATTAGATAGTTGGTGGGGTAATGGCCTACCAAGTCGACGATGCGTAGCCGAACTGAGAGGTTAATCGGCCACACTGGGACTGAGACACGGCCCAGACTCCTACGGGAGACAGCAGTTAGGAATATTCGTCAATGGGGGAAACCCTGAACGAGCAATGCCGCGTGAACGATGACGGCCCTCTGGGTTGTAAAGTTCTGTTGTTTGGAAAGAACTGTTAGAGAAGGAAATGTCTTTAACTTGACGGTACCATTCAAGAAAGCCACGGCTAACTACGTGCCAGCAGCCGCGGTAATACGTAGGTGGCGAGCGTTATCCGGATTTATTGGGCGTAAAGCGTGCGCAGGCGGTTTGTTAAGTCTAAAATTAAAGTCCGAAGCTTAACTTCGGTTCGTTTTAGAAACTGGCAGACTTGAGTATGGTAGAGGCAAATGGAATTCCTAGTGTAGCGGTGGAATGCGTAGATATTAGGAGGAACACCAGTGGCGAAGGCGATTTGCTGGGCCATTACTGACGCTCATGCACGAAAGCGTGGGGAGCAAATAGGATTAGATACCCTAGTAGTCCACGCCGTAAACGATGAGTACTAAGTGTCGGGTTACCGGTGCTGAAGTTAACACATTAAGTACTCCGCCTGAGTAGTACGGTCGCAAGGCTGAAACT
>JAZRRD010000108.1:0-15788 GCA_045650425.1 Bacilli bacterium
TTAGTTTTAATAAATTAAAAAACAAATATAATTAACTAGGTGATTTTTATGTTTTTATCATTTTTAAATATTATCAAAGATATGATTTTCTTTACTGGAAGTTATTCTAATAATGTTTTTCCAGATCCTTTATCTAATGAAGAAGAAAAGCTTTATGTATCAAGAATGCTTGAAGGAGATAAAGACGCTCGAAATAAATTAATTGAACATAACCTTAGACTTGTAGCGCATATAGTCAAAAAATTTGAAAGCAAGGATAATAATTCAGATGATTTAATTTCTATTGGTACAATAGGATTAATTAAAGGTATTGATACATATAAGCAAAATAAATCTACAAAAATAACAACATATGCAGCTCGCTGTGTGCAAAACGAAATTCTAATGTATTTTAGAAGCAACAAAAAAAATCAAAATAACGTAAGTTTAAACGATTCAATTGGCTATGACAAAGAAGGCAATGAAATAAGTTTGATTGATGTTTTAAAAAGCGAATCCAAAGATTTAGCAGATCTTTTACATGATGAAAACAATATATTTCTATTAAACAAGTATTTAAAATTGTTAGATGAACGAGAAAAAGAAATTATTATAAAACGCTATGGTTTAAAAAATCATAAAGAAATGACCCAAAAAGAGATTGCTAAAGAATTAGGTATATCAAGAAGTTATGTTTCTAGAATAGAAAAAAGAGCATTAACTAAAATGCTCCGAGAATTTATAAAAAGCAATAATGCTTTATAATTTATTGCTTTTGTTTTTTTAGGGTTAATTGTTTATCAATTATATTATTTTTAAAATATTCCGTTAGTTGTGCAAAAGCAGATCTATCATCTACCAATGCAATTATATCATCTGGTTCTATTAAAGCACTTTCAAAAACATGAGGATGTATAAGCTCATAATCTTTTTTAACAAAATCACATTGTTTATTATAATAATGTTCAAATTGATTTATTGAATCATTATTCCAAAATTTTATTTGACCAGCATCTGCTGTTAAAATACATCTGTTATTAAGGGCATCAGAAACACCTACTGCCTCTGGGCCAAAAACTCTTTTTTCAATAATATAATTAACTGGTTCATTTTCAACTTCATTATTTATAAAAGTAAGTCGCGGTAAATTTTGCACCCCTCCAGATCGAAAACCTATTTCTAATTTTATACATGTATGTATATTTTCCCCTCTTAAAATTACTGATTCACGCAATATAGATGAATCCAAAGGGTTTTGATATCTGTACATGGTATTTAAATCAATATGAAATTCTTCCCCAAAAACTTTTACTGCTTCATAAACATCTTTTCCATAAACATCACAAATATATCTTTTTTCATCAAACATATTCAGTTCTCCTTTTTATGTCACCTATCTTATCATTAGTTAATAATTTTGTCACTAAAAAACTCCTTCTAGGAGTTTACATTCTTTCGTCAATTTCATTAACTTGAATAATTTGTTCTTCAAGAGCTTGTTTAAATCTTCTTTTAAATATAATAACACGGCGTTTTAAACCTTCAGCTTCTAATTGAATTTGTTCAGCTTTTATTAAAGCGTCATTTACAATCCTAGACGCATTACGTTTAGCATCATTAACAATACCATTAGATTCATCTCTAGCTATCTTCTTAATGTTATTAGATGCATCCTCCGCCACTAATAAAGCGCGATTTAGAGTGTTTTCCATATTTTTATAGTGATCTAATTCTTTTTGTAATCGCTCTATTTCTTTGTCTTTATTCTTCAAATTATTTAACATACTTTCATACTCTTTAGTTACTTCATTAATAAATCCATTAACTTCGTTTTTTGAGTATCCAGTAAAACTAGTTGTAAACTTTTTCATGTCTCACCAGTCTCTCTATTTTATTTAAACTATTTTTTAATTAACACCATTCTTCATCTGATGAATTACTTTTTGATTTTTCTGTTTCATCAGTAATTTTCCCTTGAACATTTACATTTTTAGGAGTACATAAATAAATTCCCACTCCTATTTTTTGCATTGTTCCACCGATAGCATAAATGCATCCACTTAGAAAATCAATTATTCTTTTTGCTTGTTCAGTTGTAACTCTTTTCAAATTTACAACAACGCTATTTCTGTTTTTTAAATGATCTGCAATTTGTTGACTTTCTGAATATGCTCTTGGTTCTAAAAGAATCATTTTGTTACCTGATTTATCCGCTTCTTTTATTGCATCAGCTTCACTCATTGCATAAAATTCGTCTTCTGTACCTATTAAATTATCATCTTCATCATCAGAAAACATTTTTTTAAATTTACTAAATACCATAATGCATCCTCCCTATCATTACTATTTTATTCTAACAAATTACCTAACTATTTTCAATTGCTTTTTTACATTTAATCTTTATTTTGCATAACTTTTATAATTTCATCAAAATTGTCATCGTTTGCCACTATATTTTTTCTTATACTTTTACATATATCGCATCTATATACAATTTTATATCCAGCTTTTTTATTTTTTTCTATATCTATAGGTCTTAAGATACCATGACAAGTTTCTTCTCTATCTCCTGGATTTATATCTACATGTTTACTGCATAAACAATAGGGGCAATGATCTCTAGCAGTATAGTCTAATTTAATCACCTCATGACCACAATTTTCACAAATAAAGTTTTCATCTATCATATTAAATCTTTTCATACCATCATCCTAAAAAATAATTTAACACCACTGGTGCTAATATTAATAATAGCATAATTGGTACAAAAAAGACTACTGAAATTGCGCTTATTTTTGTTGGAAGTTTTACTATTTCAGTTTTAATATCTTGAATTTGTTTTTCTCTTAAAAAATCAATTTGATTATATAAAGAATTTATAATACTACTCCCAAAAATATTTGATTGAGTAATATTTAAGACAGCATTATTTATGGTATCACTAGGTATTCTTTTTTTCATATTATCCAATGCTTCAGCCAAACTTTTACCCATATCTACTTCACTTAATGCTCTTTTAAATTCTTTAGATATTTCATTATCTATAGCTCTAGTAGTAACTTCAATGGCTCCTTTTAAATTACGACCACTTTCTATAGTTAAAGCAAGCACTTCAAAAAAATAAATTGCTTCCTTTTCTAATATTTTTTGTCTATTTTTTATTCTATAATCTAAATATAAATATTCATAACCAATATAAATAATTAGCGTTGTTAATGGAGCTAAAATAAATCCTGATTTACTACATATTAAAAATAAACAAAATATAAATAAACATAGAATTAAACGCGAATTTAAAAAATCATCAACTTTATCAGTATCAATTATACTTAATAATTTAAACTTACGTTCAATTTTAGCATAACCATTTTTACTATATATCCTCGTTGCAAAACTTCTTCTCATATTTTCACCTTCAATAATTTATTTATTACTAATATATACATAATATATAAGATGACTAAGACCCCAAGAATTAAAACCCCGATTGTACTTTTGAAAAAAGGAGTAAAATATGTAGGGTTAATCATAAATATAATTATAAATAAGAAAAATGGCATTGCAAGTAATAGTCTAAATATAAAAACACTTGATGCAGTTAAACTATTAAGCTCATTTTTAAGTTTCTTTTTATCAAAGAAGGTTTTTTCAATCAATGTAAATACATTTACTATGTTTCCTCCAGTTTTATTTAATAAAGCTAAAGAACTAGTAATATATTTAGCCTCTTCTAATTTTACTCTTTCATAAAATCTATTAAATACTACATCTAAACTTAAACCATAATTAATATCAATATATATTTTTTTAAATTCATCACTTATCGGTCCATCTAATTCATCTTTAACTATACCTACTGCTTGAGTAATATTACTTCCAGATTTAAAAGCATTATTCATAATAATTATAGCTTTTAATAAATCTTCTTCAATTTGTTTTCTTTTCTTTTTAAACTGAAGACTTAGATATATATCTGGTATTAAAAAACCTATCGTAAGTATTAAAATAAATAAACTTAAATTGAAGCTAGTATATTGAAACATCATCGTTATTAAACTAAGAAGGCCTATAGACATAGCTAAAAGTAATTTTAAACTAATATAATAATACCCAGTTTTTTCATTTCTTTCAGCAAATGTAATATATTTTTCATACTTTTCAGCATAACTAGGAGTAAGATTAGACTTATTTAAAAACACTTCAATTAATTTTATTAATTTTATTAAAGAAGAAAATATTTTATCAAACAATGATTTATCTTTATCACGATTTGAAAACAATGAAAATGCTTCGATTCTTTTTTCATACCGATTAAGTCTTGATTGTTTAATTAAATAAAAAATAGCAAATAAAAGTAAAACAATACTAATGATTTGAATTATTGTTACTTCAATTATAACTTCATTTTCCATTGTTTTACCTTCTTTCTATTTATTCAAATATATCTTCTATTCCTATGATTCCTTTTGCTTTTATTTTTTTATATATTTTTGGCATAAAATTATATTTAATATATGTGCCATCAACTTCACCTTTATCAGTAACACCTTTTTGTTTAAAAGCAAATATTTCTTTTAATTTAATTTCGCCGTCTTTAATAACATCTAACTCTGATATACTTGTAACTTTTCTTTTACCATCATTCATTCTTTCTATATTTACAACTAAATCTATAGCATTAAATATATATTCTCTGATAGCATGAACAGGGATTTCCATATTCCCCATTAAAACCATCGTTTCAAGACGATTTAAAGCATCATGAGCGCTATTTGCATGTAAAGTAGTCATTGACCCATCATGACCTGTATTCATCGCTTGAAGCATATCAAACGCTTCTTTCCCACGGACTTCTCCAACAATTATACGATCTGGTCTCATACGCAATGAATTAATTACCAAATCACGAATAGTAATCTCACCATTATTTTCATAATTTACATTACGAGTTTCAAGAGAAATAACATGCTCTTGATTTAAACGTAATTCCGCAGCATCTTCGATAGTAACGATTCTTTCACTCGGATTAATAAAGCCACTTAAAATATTTAATAACGTTGTTTTACCACTACCTGTTCCACCACAAACTAAAATATTAACTTTAGCCATAACACACGCTTCTAAAAATCTTGCCATATAAGGCGTTAATGATCCAATTCTAATAAAATCATCAATTGATGTCATAGTATCTTTAAATTTTCTAATTGTAATTACAGGCCCTTTTGTAGATAAAGGAGGAATAACAGCATTAATACGAGAGCCATCTTCTAACCTTGAATCCACCATAGGATTTGTAGCATCAATAGTTCTTCCCATCGGTTCTATCATTCTTTGGATAGTTCTAATAATATGTTCATCATTAATAAATGATACGCTTTCATCTTTAACAATATTTCCGTCTATTTCAATATAAATATCTTTTGGACTATTTACCATTATTTCTGTCACGTTTTTATCTTCCAAAAGTTCAGTTAAAGGCCCTAATCCATTTATTTCATTATCTATTAAATTATATAAATGACTTCTTTCTAAATTTGATAGATCATATCCTTCGATTGATTTATCAATTTCATCATTTATCCATTCAATTAAATTTACATCTTGAGGCATTTCATTATCTATTAAATTTTCAACAATTTTAGTTCTTAAAGAATCTAGTAATTTTTTATCACGGAAAATATCATAATCATTTAATAGGAGAGGTTTTTTACTTTTTTCTTCAAAATCAAAAGCACTACGTAATGTTTGTTTAGCCATTATTTTACCTCACTTTCAAACAAATCTGAAGCTATTGTCATAAATGTTACGTAATCTTTATTAAATACACTAGGCATTTTAGGATCTAATGTAACTATTTTTCCTTCGATTGTATAAATATCAATATTTTTTAAAAATAAATCACTTGATAATACATAATCAATATTATTTTTCAATAAATTCTTCATATCATATAAAGCAAAATATTTTTTGAATGGGTCGCGTGAATTATTTAATAATATTTTATAATTTGTTAATTCTACATCTTTGAAAACACTCAATAAACTACGCATATTCTTAAGATCTATTAAATCATTTGTAATAACAAATAAAATTTGGTCAACTTTATCCATAGTTGAAATATTAAACTCACTAAAATCATGATTAGTATCAATTAATACTATATCAAATAAATTAGTAGCCTTATCTAAGATTATATCTATATATTTAGGATCAATTTTATTTGATTGTCTAGGGTCTTTTGGCGCTGCTAAAAAGAAGATATTGTCATTATATCTTGTAATATAATTATTAAAGTTTTTAAAACGATTATTATTGTAATCATCTATAAAATTATAAATATTTTTGTCAAATGGTGTATTTAGTGATACTCCAATACCTCCATTAGATAAATCGAAATCTAAGATTAAAACTTTTTTATCTAATTGCGAAAATATTCCCGCAAGGTTTATTGTAATAAAAGTTTTTCCAACGCCACCTTTTGCAGATGCAATACACATAGTCTTTCCTCTGGATATAGCCATAATTTACCCTTCTATTCTTTATTCAAATATTATTCTTTTATTCTTTATATTCATATTTGCGTTAACTCGCACTTCATACTCATCAATTTTTAATATTTTTCCAAATATACTGGAAATAAAATAGTTGTTTTCTATTAAAATATTATTTTCTTCTAATTTTATAATTAAATTATCTACATTAATATTATTTTCTTTATATAAATCTCGGATTGCATTTTCATTTAACTTATTTTTATCTATAACATTAATTAAAATAGATTTCGTAACATTTTTTAATTTAATGTTTTCGTAAGCCATAATTCCTACATCAATCACAAAAGCACATAATGCCAAAAATACTGGTAGCAATAAAACAAAAACAACTAAAGTTTGACCCTTGTTATTTAATTTAATCATAATACACCATCCGATTAACTTTTACTTCAAAAGGATTATTTAAAATTAAATTTAGCCCAGGTGTTATAACCTCAATTTTTTTATTTAAAATAAATTCTACATAATCATCGTTTTTATTAGTGATTTTAACATCGATTGTTTTATCATCTCTTGCTCCCCCCCCCTTGATAGTTTCATATGTTTCATCACTTTCATAAAAACTAATAACCTTATCTAGCTTACTTTCTAGATTAATTCGATAGTAAAGTATTTTCCCAAAATCAATCATACAAAATAATATCATGATTAAAATAGGGACTATTAATATAAATTCCACTAATGCCTGACCCTTTTTATTCATTTAGTCACCTCAAATATAATGTCTATTTATTAGTTGTAATTTCTTCTTTAGAAACACAAGCTGCTTCTCCAGGATTTTTACCTTCTTTATATTCTTTTCCAACTAAAGAACAAGAAGTTTTAGTGATAGAATCTTTTAAATACCCACCAAAGATATTTACAACAGAAATTACAATAACACTAATAACTGCAATAATAAGTACATATTCCACTAATGCTTGACCACTTTTGCTTTTCATTATATTCACCTACTATCATAATAAGTTTATAATAAGATTTAATTTTTGTCAATTTAATGTCAGCAAAATTAGAATTAGTCATATTTTTTTTATTTCGTGATAATATTAAAGTGGTGATATAATTTGAAATTAAAAATTGGTAAAAAATCATATGATATTGTAGTAGCAAATTCTTTTCCGAAAAGACTTAAAGGTTTAATTGGAAAAACAAATATTGATTTTGGAATGTTATTTCCAAAATGCAACGGAATTCATACATACATGATGAAAGAAAATATTGATATAGTTGGGTTAGATGAAAATAATGAAGTCATATATAAATATCAGAATCTTGAACCTAATAGAATCGTTAGAATTAAAAACCCTCAAAATAAAACTAGCATTTTAGAGTTACCTTTAAATGCTAGTCAAAAAATTAAATTTGGTTCAATACTAATCTTTGAAGATGAATAAATAATCCAAAATTTGAACTTCATCTCCTCTTTGGGCGCCAAGACGCTCAAGTTCTTCTTCAATTCCCATTTTCTTAAGTTTTCTTCCAAATCTTAATACAGACTCATCTTCAGTAAACTTAGTCATTTTAAACACCTTCTCAATTTCATCGCCTTCAATCTTCCATACATCATTGTCACGATAAATTGTATAAGGTTTTTCATTTTGAAATTTATAAATTACATGGCTTTCTAATTCATCTTTATTAAACATTTCATTATTATCTGTTTCATCTAAAATATCAGCAATATTTTTTAATAATTCTTCGATTCCAGTATTATTTATTGCGCTAATTTCAAAAATTTTCATCTCCGGAAATTCTATCTTAAACTTTTCTAAGTTTTCTTTACCAGATGGTAAGTCCATTTTATTGGCAATTACTATCTGTTTTTTTGATGATAATTTATTGCTATATTTATCAATTTCTTTTTTTATAGTTTTAAAATCTTCGATTGGATCACGTCCTTCAAATGAGCCCATATCAACTACATGAGCAAGAATTTTAGTACGCATAGCGTGCTTTAAAAATTTATGTCCTAACCCAACGCCTTCTGATGCTCCTTCGATTAAACCAGGAAGGTCAGCAACAATAAATGTTCGATAATCCTTTAATTTTACAACGCCCAAATTTGGAGATAATGTTGTAAAGTGATATTCTGCAATTTTAGGTTTAGAAGCACTAATCACAGACAAAAGAGTACTCTTACCTACACTTGGCATCCCTACCAAACCTACATCTGCAAGCATTCTAAGTTCACACTTAATTATCCTCTCTTCACCAGGCTCACCATATTCACTAGTTTTAGGAGCAGTATTATTATGAGTGGCAAACGCTTTATTTCCACGTCCTCCCCTTCCTCCGTGCGCAATAATAGCTTTATCATCTATCGCGATTAAATCCGCTATCACAAGCCCAGTATCTTGATCGAACACTGTAGTACCTTGTGGTACTTTTATAACTACGTCATCAGCATTAGCACCAGTTCTATTACTTCCTTTTCCATTTATCCCTTTATCACCTTTAATGATTTTAGAATATCTTAAATCAAGTAAAGTTTTTAATCCAGGATCAACCTCAAAAACAATATCCGCGCCTTTTCCCCCGTTTGCCCCATCCGGTCCACCTAGTGGGACACACTTTTCTCTTCTAAAGGATGTACAGCCATCTCCACCTTTGCCCGCGATAACTTTTAATACTACTTCATCAACAAACATAAAATCACCTTTTTTCTAAAAATAATCAAAGATTATCTCTTTGATTGTTTTAAATTAACAATAATTAGAATAAATACTATAACACCAAGTCCAATAATAATCAAATTAATATTTTGAGGATTATTAACCGCATTATTTACAACTGCCGCAGTTAAAAAATAATCACTACAATGATCTATAGAAAACTCTACATATCCATCGTTTACTTTTAAATCTTTATCAATAAATTCTATTTGATCGTTTTCTGGATTATAATAATATAAATATAACTTTTCGTTATCTGCAAATTTATTTTTAACATTAATTCTTACAGTCGCTTTAGTAGGTAAAGCGCCATGGTGATCAAAAGTGACAATTAATTTCTTCTGTTCTACCATTTCATTAATATTTTGAGCACCTTCACTTGACTCATCAATATTTAATCGTAAATTAATATCTAAAACTAAATTTTCTTTTACAGAATTATTTTTCTCATTCTTTTTTTCAAATTGCCAAGAATAAGTTAAATTTCTTTCATAGTCTTCAACTATATAAGAAATATAATTACTACTTTCTGATTTGTATATTTCTATATCAGTATTATTTACTACAACTTCGCTATTTTTCGGAGAATCTTTTAAAGTATTATCTTTTTTTGTTAAATCTTTAATTGTTAAAACCAATACTGCTATAATAATGCACAATATTAATGTTATTGATAACAAAATAATATTATTAGTCTTTCTCATTAAGACTCTCCTTTCTTTTTATTATAACCCTAAAAGTAAAATTGTAAGCGGAATTAAATTATAAGTAAATTTTATCAATGATAATAATAGTATGTTATCGTTGTTACGCAAATATGCTATCGACCAAAAAATTGCTGGCAAAAAATAAATTAACATTGATGAAAGAACAAATCCTTCAGTAAACCCAACAAAAACAGTATTTAAAAAAGTATATATTACAGATGAAACTATAATAAACACAAAATTATTTTTTATGCAATCACGCACTGATTCTCGATAAAGTATTTCTTCAATTAAGGTTCCAAAAATCATTGTTTTAAAAATTGTATACCAAGTAGAAACACTATATAAATCATATACAGCCGAAGTATTTGCATCACTAGCATGCCCAGGAATTATTAAATCTGTTATAAAACCACAGAAAATTACGAAAACAAATATTATTATTACCCATTTAAATATTGTCCCTATTGTCTTTTTTAATGATTGCCTTTTTAATTTTTTCAAATCAGATTTAAGATTTTTACGATAATTATATATAATAAATAAAGAAAATACTATATCTCCAGCAAAACTGGCAATAATTGTATTATTAAGCCCTAAAGTTTGAAATATTGTTCCGGCATACATTGTGTATAAAAAATATACAAAAAATATTATAAATAATTTCATTAATTTATCATTTTTATTCATAAGTTTACCTACTTTCAAAGAAAGTATATCATATTATTAGAAAAAGCTAAATATGCCATTATAATTTTGACGTTTTTTTGACAAAGAAAAAAGCTCCACAAGGAGCCATACTACACAGTCTAAATAGTTCTTAGAAGAATCTTCTTAACCAAGCCCACATAATTCAACCGCTCCTTTCATTCATACCCTTTTAACAATTTAATTATATTATATTTTTATGAAAAAAGCAATTGAATTAGTACATTTTATTTAACTTTTTCATTCTAGCTCGAGCATATCCTGTTTTCACACTATTTAATATATTTTCATCAAATTTTCTATAACCTTCCCTAGTTGTAATTTCAACTCTATCTTCATATTGCAATTTATATGTAAGTGGCACTTCTTTTCCATTAACAAACGCTTTATCTATATAATCTGCTATATCTGGATTAACATAATATGCAAAATCAATCGGCGTAGAACCTTTTGGAAGTTCAATCGATAAACCAGCAGATGTTCTAACGTAGACATTGGATGATAGTATTTCGCTTGTAACTAAATCAGCAAACTCATCCTTTGTACTAGCAAGTTCTTCTAACTGCTCTAATTTATGATAAAAAGGAATATCATTTATCATGGTTTGTTGCATATAATTAGCTGCACCACCTTGCATTTTATGCCAATAAGCAGGTAACCCAAAAGATGCCACTTCATCCATATCACCAGTTCTTATTTGAAATTGAACAGGATGTTCATTCGGAGCGCAAACGGTTGTATGTAGTGATTGGTACAAATTAGTTTTAGGTCTACTTATAAAATCTTTAAAATAACCATCCACCATCGGATAAAGTTCATGAATATATCTTAATGAGGTATAACACATATCTACATTCTCTAACAATAATTTAATTACTATTAAATCATGAATTTGATCTATTTCAATACCTTTAGATGTTTTTTTATAAATACCATAAATGTTCTTAATATGAAATTTATAATCGTTAGCATAGCCATTAGTACAAAGTATTTTATGAGTTTCTGTACACATACTATTTATCATGGCAAAATTAGTAGAATAAATTTGGGCTCTTTGTGAATTAATATTTTTAAATGCTTCAGGATTTAAATACTTAAGCGATAAATCCTCCAATTCTTTTTTTATGCGATAAGCCCCTATTTTCTCCGCTAAAGGTACATAAATAGTCAATGTTTCTCTAGATTTTTCAAATTGTTTTTTAGAACTCATTGAATCCATAGTCCTCATATTATGTAGGCGATCGGCAAGTTTTATAATTAGAACTCTGACATCTTTTTTTATACCATCAATAAGTTTACATAAATTAGCGTTATTTTCTTTTTCATAGTCGTTAAAATTAATTCCTTTGATTTTAGTTACACCATCTACTAGTTCTGCGACATTTTCATTAAATTCACAAGCAATATATTCTTTAGAAATATTTGCATCTTCAATACAATCATGTAAGAGCGCTGCACATATCGTATTTCCATCCGCCATCATAGTAGTAAGTATGTTAGCTACATTTAAAGGATGTATAATGAAATCCTCTCCGCTTTTGCGTTTTTGTCCTCTATGAGCTTTTCTTGCAATATCATAAGCTTTTTTTACCCGTTCTACCTCCTCGGGATTATATAATTTTATTAAGCTAAGTAAATTATCAATTGTTATATCTGGCATACTATCACCCCAATTAATAAATTTCTTATAATATATCATTATAAAAATACAAAAGCAACACAAAAGCCTCAAATAATTAAATTTGAGACTTACATTTTTATAAAATTATTTTCTTGCTTTTGACGATTCTTCTAAAAATTCATTTGGCCTTAGTCCTCCCAAATGAAGAAATTGTTGTTCTATTTGCCTTGAAGCGTTATAGTTGTTTTGATAATTTTCTACAAATATTTGATAAAGTTCAGCTCTTTTCTCTGGACTTAAGCTGGCATCATTTAAATATTCTTCGTAGTATTTAAAGGCTTGTAAAAAATCTTGTTGTACTTTAACTACAGACAAACCAAGTAGTGACAATAATAACATTAACGAAGATAGAGATAGGGTAAAAATTTGTCCTTTAAACTTAATCTTATATTCTTTAAAAGGGGCTTGGGCTATATTTTCAAGCGTTTCTTCACTTACATGAAGATAATCTATATTCGCAGGAGTCTGCACCGATTGATAATATTTTGCAGTTTCTAAAGCTGGTACCATCAAATGATCATTATTTTCAAACATCTCATCTAAATCAATTATTTCCGCATCTAACATCGTAGTGTCAACATAATAATATACTCCATCTACATTTACTAGATTATAAGCATGGTAACTACTATTTATAAGATAGGATTCAATATTTAATTTATTTAGTAAAACTTGCATCAAGGCCGCATATGATCCGCATACAGGAACTCCATTTTCTGATAAAGCGCCATATAAGTAACCTTCTAAATAGCTTTGATTATTAACCACATCTGCTAATTCTTTGCTTTGATAACCAAACATGTTTGGTATTGCTGCATTAGAATCATTTTTTTGGATTTGAGCAGCTTGTTCACCATAAGTCAAGTTACTAAGTACAAATTCTATTACTTTTTTTATTTTTTCTTCTTGAGACATGTTTTCGTCAATGTTAATATTTTTTATCAAAAAATCTATTTGATCATATATCGGATTTAGTAAATTTAACAATTCTTCTTGGTTAATAGTAGTTTGACCAGAATTCCAACCATTTGTTTTAACTTCAAATTCAACTCCATAATTTATTAGTTGATTTATTTGTTCCCTTGTAAATACCGTAGCTATGTCATATATACCAGTATTATATAGAGGTTCTATTATAACTTTTTTACAATTTTTAATAGCATCAAAATCAACTTTTTGAGAGTTGGCACCAAATTTATATAAAACAATTTCAGTATTATTTTCTTGAAGAATACTATCTAAATATGGGTCCGTTAAAGCAACTATGCAACTATCAATTATTAAAATATTTAAATTTGAACAACTTTTTAAGAATGAAAAGTATTCTTCATTTATGTCAAAGCCTGCATCTTTATAAAACGTATTATCACCGGTTATTTGTAACCCGCTTATATTTAAGCCATTTATTTGTTTTAACATTTCCAAATCTGATATTGAATCGAATCTAAATTCAAGCCATTTCAAGTTTTCGCAATAATTTAACCACCCTAACCCTTCCTTAAATGAAGGATTAACCTCAAAGATACCGCTTAGGTCCTCAACTTTTTTTAAATCCTCAATAGTTACATAGTTTTTATAATCAGGATCACCATAAACACTCCACATTATGTCGCGGATTGTAGTTTCATTCAAATCTATTATAGTAGAATCAGGCAGCGTCGAATCATAAATATTAGTCATAGAATCAAAAATATTAACTGTATCATTTTCTTTTTCAGCAATATTTTCTTCATAGCTTTCTATTAAGCTCTTAATTTCTCTTTCTTCAGCTTCACCACTAATTATATCTTTATAACTATATTCGGTATTAACATAATTATTATCAAAAGTATATGATGATAAACCGGAATAAATTAAAGATATAATAACGGCTAAATCTGCACTGATAGAACTTATTAAAATCGGTTTTAGACTTTTAGAAGCTTTTTTTAGTTTAGCATTTTTATGTTTTATATTATTTATTATTGTTGTAATTTCCATTTTGTAACTCCTCAAAAACTTTTTGGCACATTTCTAATTCTTCTTTAGTCAAATTTGAACAAAAATCTTGCTCAATGTCATTATAATATTTAGCTGCATACAAAATATTTTTATTTAATTCTTTATATATTATATAGTTAACTTTTTGATATTCAAACTCAAAAACAAGTTCCATAGTGGAAACATTTCCTTCACCATCTTGGATCTCTATGTAATCTTTATTATTCATTTGTGAAAATCCTCTCTATTTTTAGTATAACATATTAAAATAATATTTTATACTAAAAATTAAAAAAGCATTTACTATGCTTCGTAAACGCTTGCTTTCTTTTTGTCTCTTCCAAGTCTTTCAAATTTAACTACGCCATCGATTTTAGCAAATAATGTATGATCTTTTCCCATTCCTACATTAGTTCCTGGATAAATTTTTGTTCCTCTTTGACGATATATAATTGAACCAGCTGAAACTCTTTCTCCGTCACTAGCTTTAGCTCCTAAACGACGACCTCTTGAGTCACGACCATTATCAGTTGAAGATTGACCTTTTTTATGAGCAAATAATTGAATATTTAAATTCATAAATAACATTTTCTATCCTCCTATAACTTTTATATTTTCTTTGTATTGATTAGCTAATTCTTCAAATAAACTAACCATATTATTTATTAATATTTTTGTGATTTTATCATTTTTTAGGACATTAATAATCAATTCATCTTTTTTTTGTTCATAATTTATAGCTTCACTATCAAAAGATAATATTGCATTAATCGTAGTAATAGCTATAGATGAAGCACTTGCGCATACAATGTCACGTCCATATTCATCATATCCAGCATGTCCCATAATTGTTATTTTCGTATCAGTAATTGTAACCTTGATCATTATTTAACAATTCTCTTAACAACTAATTTAGTATATGGTTGTCTATGACCTTGTTTATTACGATATTTTTTCTTAGGTCTGTATTTGAAAACAACAACTTTTTTATTCTTACCGTGTTTTTCTACTGAGCAAACAACTTTTGCACCAGATACCATTGGATTACCAACTTTACCATCAGCAAATAATACTTCAGTAAATTCAACTTCACTTCCAACTTCAGCTTCTAGTTTTTCAACAAAAACTACATCACCTTCAGCAACATAATATTGTTTTCCACCTGTAACAAATATAGCTTTCATTTCATACCTCCTTTATATTTTTTAAGACGCGCCCGTAAGGTACCAAACGGTTTTACAACCTTTTTAGTGCGGTTTTTCCGGAAAGCCCTTCAAACGTATAAAATTTTATCAAAAACTTCTTGATTTGTCAAATTTTTTAGCAAGTATTATCTTTTCATTAACATATTTAGACTTATCGGCAAAATAACCCAAACAATCTTTAGTTAAATATCTTAAGTTTGGTTTTTTATAATACTTTATTTTATTATATTTAAAATTATATAAATAACGTTCTAATATAAAACGATTAAAAAGAATATCTATATTTTTTAAATAATTAATTA
>JAZRRD010000109.1:0-25711 GCA_045650425.1 Bacilli bacterium
AATTTGCTGACAAAAAATCTAAAATAAATTGCATAAGTCACACCCTTTTATTCTTAACTTAATATATAATAACATTTTTTTTGTTTTTTTTCAACACTAAGATTCTAAATAGTCTTCACCTTTAAAGGGCTCTTCCCTTAATAAATTAGGATAATTTTGCTGACGCAATACTTCATATAGAACTATCGATGCACAATTAGACAAATTTAACGCCCTTATATTATCATTTATAGGTATTCTTATGCACCTATCTAAATAATTTTTCAAGATCTCTTTAGGAATCCCTGTACTTTCCTTTCCAAATACCAAATATATATTCCTATCGCTATTTGAAAAATCAAAACTACTATGTGGCTTTTTACCATATCTGGTTAAGAAATAAAAATCACCATCTTTGTTTTTTTCTAGAAATTCATCAAAGTCCTCATACACAGTATAATCACAGTGCTCTATATAATTTACTCCACTTCTTTTTAAATATTTATCATTTAATGAAAATCCAAGAGGTTTTATTAAATGAAGTTTTGTATATGTCCCCGCACAAGTTCTCATTATATTTCCAGTGTTTTGGGGAATTTCTGGTTCAAATAATACTATATTAATCATTTTATATCCTCCATAAAAAAATAGCCTAGTTGGCTGTTTTTTCAAATCCTTTATTTTCTAATAATTTACTAAAACTAGCTGTATCTACTATCTCATAATCATTTTCATAAAAATAAATAATCGCAGGAATTTTATCTATTTTTTCTTCGTTTAATTTCAATGTATTATTAAACATATTCAAATAATCTTTATTTTTTTTTAATTCTGTAGCATCTACATAGTAAAAAATATCTTTTAAATTATAATCTTCAATAATAGGTTTTAATTCTTTTTCTAAATTGTAAACATTTTTATCATTACGATATCCAATATAAACAAAATACTCTTCGGGAGCTTCTAGAAAAACTTGTTTAAGTTCATTTTCTTCATTTATTTCTAAAGTAATAGTTTCAGTAGTTACTAAATAACTTTCGCGATATTTTTCACTTTGTTTAACTTCATACCATTTAAAAATATATAAAGTAACTAAGATAATTGCGATGAATACAAATGCTGCAATATAATAATTTTTCATAGGTATAAATCTATTTTCTATCTTTTTTTTCTTAGGCATAAAATCATATCCTTTCATAAATAAATTTTAGCAAATAATATTACAAAAGTAAATAATTCGCTTTCTTAATATGTCAATTTAACATATAATAATTATATGAAAAAGTATGTTTTATTTGAAAAAGAAAAAATATTAATTGTTAATAAAAAATATAAATTAAGTAGGTTTTATAATCCTAAAGATATTTTACCTTGTGTAAAAACACCTTTTGAACAAATGCAACAAGATGCATATAAAGAAAAAGTATTATTACTAATAGTTAGTGGTTTTAGAAGTTATAATTATCAAACTATGTTATACAATCGTTATAAAAAAGTTGATCCAAATGTAGATGAATATTCTGCGAAGCCCGGTCATTCTGAACATCAAACGGGTCTTGCTATTGATTTAGTAAATACTGATTCAATAAACATTAAAAAGTTTAAAAAAGAATTTGAATGGTTAAATAAAAATGCATATAAATATGGTTTTATATTAAGATATCCAAAAGACAAACAAAGTATAACGGGATATAAATATGAACCATGGCATTATAGATATGTTGGTAAATCTTTAGCTAAAGAATTATATAATAATGGTAATTGGATTACTTTAGAAGAGTACTTTAATTTAGAAAGTCAGATGAAAATCTAACTTTTTTATATAAATTTCTAGCAATTATTTATCCTTTATAGTATAATCATATATAGAAAAATACATATGGGAGTTTTTGTATGAAAAAAAATAAATTTAAAATACCATTTTTAATATTAACAATTATATGTTTTATAAGTTTTGCGCCAGATGTTGAGGCTTTATCGTGTGATGAAGGAACTTGTTACTGTAACGCAGATGGAAGTGATTGCAGTTTGTTAGAACAATCAAATTCTACGTATAATGTTCCGTATAGCAAAGATTACTGTGGTTGTCGAAAAAGTAACATCGAAGATATTGGCACAGTAAATTATTCGGTATGTAATGATCAAAGAGTATTAAATGTTTTTAGAATTGTAGGATATGTTATTACTGCTGCAAAAATTATAGCTCCATTGTTATTAGTAATCTTTGGAATTATAGAATTAGGAAAAGCTGTAATAGCAAATGATGATAAAGCTATCTCTAGTGCAACAAGCTTATTGATAAAAAAAGCAGTAGCTGGAGTCGTTATATTTTTTATACCCACAATTGTAGATTTTGTTTATTCAATGGTAAATGATGCAAAGCCGATTGAAGAAACGTTTGAAAAATGTCAAAAGTGTTTAGTAGATCCATTGGGAAATATATGTACGGAAGGGATGGAATATTATGAACAACAAAATAATTAATTATATATTTATAGGATTCTTTGCATATTTTTTGTTAACTATAAATGTAAATGCCTATACGTATGGTTGTTCTGCCTATGCGTCTAAAGGTGCAGCTGCATGTAATGCAGCAACTGCAGGTGGATATAAATGTAAATGGGATGGAAATAAAAAAGGCGGGGCAAGATGCTATGTGAGCAAAACTCCTGCGGATTCAGAAATTCCAAAAATTACGAGTTGTGACCAATTAAAAGCGCCAGAAGTATGTAGCAATTCTATAGTTGATGGTCGTTCATGTATATGGAGACAAAATGCTTGTCATGACACAGCTGATACAGGAAGTGGTGAAACAATAATAAAAGATGAAAAACCAAAAACGGAAAACTCCAATAAAAAAGATGATAAATTTCAATATTTATCACCTATTCATCTTGGTAAATTAAGTTGTAATACAGTATTTAAAAATAATGATGGTACATATAATAATTTTTATTACTTGTTTTGGAATGTATTAAAAATAATGAAATATGCTGCAATAGGCTTAACATTAGGTCTTTCCTTAATGGATTTTATTAAAGTTATTTCCTCTGGTGATAAAGATGAATTAAAAAAAGCAACAAATAGAAGTATTAAACGTTTGATAATAGGCGTTATAATATTCTTTGTTCCTACATTACTAAATTTTGTTTTAAATATAATTGGAGATTATACTACATGTAATCTATTATAGGAGTGTGTAAATATGATAAAAAACATTTTGACTTTATGGAATCCGTTTATAGATATTGAATCAATATGTAAATTATGTTTGCTTGTTGATAGTAAAATATATGGTTTTTTTGCTAAACTATATTCATTTTACATCGACTTGGCGAGCAGGAGAATCTTTAACCAAGAAGCAATAGATTCGTTAGCAAATAGGATATATATTTTCGTAGGAATTATAGCACTGTTTTTTTTGGCATATACATTGTTGAAGACTTTGGTGGATCCTGAAAAAGGTCTAAAAGAAGGTGGAGGCAAACTAGTTTTTAAAATTGCAAGTTCGTTAATAATGTTATTATTAGTACCTGTGATTTTTGAGTTTGGATATAAAGTTCAAGAAATAATAATTAATGAAAATGTTTTAGGAAAAATTTTTTTAGGGACTGAAACTGAAATCACCCAACAATCTCAAAGCATTCAATATTCGGTAGAAAATGATAGTGGAAGTACAGAGTTTGAAGAAACTAATGATGTTAACTATTCAGAAGAACAACTATCAAAAGAAATATTAAAAGTATATGGAAATCAAACAGCATACTTAGTTTTAAATGCGTTTTTATATCCAACAACAGAAGATGATTTTCATGTTGATGCTAGTGATGAATTTAATTTAGATTCAGGAGTAAAAGCCGCTCAAATAGGCGTTGTTGCTGGTGCCGGAATTGCTACTGTGGCAGTTATCGCGGTTGAAATTATTACATCACCAGCCTCAGGTGGAGCAACATTAGCCGGGATACCGGCAGCATTAAAAGCATTTGCTGGATCTATAGCTTTGGCTGGAGCAATTGGCGGAGCAGCAGGTGTTGGTGTAAATGTGGTTGGATATGCCGTAACTGCGGATCGTTTTACTTGGACTGATGCTCAAATAGGAATGATATATGGTGGGAGTTTTGATTATATAACTGCCTTTTCAGAAGCTATAGAAGAAGGAAATATGGAATATGTCCCAATTATATCAACAATTTGTGGTGTTATTTTAGTTTATTTCATGTTAGGATTTTGTATAGATTTAGGTATAAGAGCTGCTAAATTAGCAGTATATCAAATGTTAGCACCAGTCCCTATATTATTAAGAATAGTTCCTGGGCAAGATAAAGTTTTTAATACATGGTTTAAAGAAGTTGTATTAACATTTTTTGAAGTTTTAGTTAGAATTGGTATATTATTTGGGGTTGCTTATTTAATCAGTTTAGTCCCTGGATTGACCATTTTCTCTGATTCCGGAGGAGGATTATTTGCTAAGGCAGTTATTGTTTTAGGTTTAGTAGCATTTATAAAAGAAGCGCCAAAATTATTAAGTGATGTAATTGGAATAAAAAGTAGTAGTAAAATTGGATTTAGCCTAAAAGATAAATTAGCAGCTGGTGGCGCTTTAACAGTCGCTGCAGCTGCTGGAGCTGGAGCTACTGCATTTTTAAGAAATGGAACGACGGGGATTAGAAATGCTTGGAATAAAGGTAAAGACGGAGACAAAAAAGGTGCATGGAAAGCAGCTGGCGTCGGCGCTTTAAGTGCTATAGCAGGTGGATTTTCTGGTGCCGTTCGCGGAGGTAAGGCTGCAGCAAGTGCAAAAGGCTTTGCTGATGTTAAAGATGCTGCTGGTAAAGGTGCTCAAGCCGCTGGAAAAAAAGCTCAAGATAGAGCAACATACAAAGCAAATCATGGTGGAACATTTTCTGGTGCTATGTTAGGAAGAATTACTGATGCAGGCGGGGATGCTAGAGATTGGTTATTTGGTAGTTATGATGCATATGAATCTGAATTAAAATATTATGATTATTTAAATAAACAAGAGTCTGCTGTAAAATCTGAAACTGAAAAAATACGAAAAAAATATGCTAATAATGCGACAATTGTTGCTCAAAAGGTAAAATATAAAGGATATTCTCATGGAGAATTAGACAGCTTGCATAAAAATTTAGTTATTGATCAAAAGAGTAGTTTAGATGTTTTGGAAAGAGAATTATCAACATTATCTGGTAGAACAAGCTTTAATGCTGGTGAAGTAGTAAAATACTTTGATGAAGCTACAGGAAAATGGCTAGAAGGTTATATCAATGAAGCTGGTCAAGTTTTTGAACAGGCAGGTTTTGATTCTTCAGGTAAAGTGATTTTAGGAAACAAAGTTGCAGATAGTGCTTCTTTATTACATAATAATTACGTTTCAGCATTTAGTAGTTTTGTTGCTCAATTAACAAAAGAAACGGATTTAGGTTTACAAGATGCTGCTGGAGCTAAAAGCGGTACAATTTATGATTTAATTAAATCAGATTCAGCAACTTTAACATCAAGTTTATCTCAAATAGCAGATATTTATAGTGAAGGTTTAAATCAAAAAGCTGTTCAAGATGCTAAAGATAAAATTGCAAAAGAGTCTATTGGTGGCGCAGGACATGTTTACAAAGCATATATGGATGCTATTACAGAAAGAACTGCTGAAATTAATGCTGAAAAAGCTAAAGCTGATAGATTACGTGAAGCTCGAAAAAAAGATAAATAAAATATAGGAGGAATAAAAAGGTGACTAATTATTTAATTCCGGCTAATGCCAAAAAGTCTTTACTAATATTAGGTTTTTTTACAACACTTGATTTAATTATCTTCTCAGTCGGTGCTACATTTACTATAGTAATGATGATTGCGATACAATCTACAACATTCTCAACATTAATATTAATTTTATTACCATTATTAATATCAGCTACACTTGTAATGCCAGTACCTTATTATCACAATATATTACAATTGTTGATAAATATATTTACATACTTTAGTGCAAAACGTACATATAGATGGAAAGGGTGGTGTACTAGTTATGAAGAATAAAAATAATGAAATTTTTGCAGAAAATTGGTTACCAGTTAAACAAATATTAAATGGAATGATTCAGTTAGATAATGGAATGTATGTTTCGGGAGTAAAAATTACTCCTCGAAACATATTTATCCAAGATAAAAGTGCCCAAGAAACAGTTATAGGAAATTTAAGAGATTTTTATAATACTATAGATTATGAATTCTGGTTAATAATTGCAGATAGGCCTGTAGATATTCATGTATATCTTTCTCAATTGCAATTATTATATCAAAATACAACAAACCCAATGGCACGTAAAATTATTATGCAAGATATGAATAAGGCTAACATGTTTACAAGCACTGAATATAATGTTGTAGATACAGAATACTATATTGTTTTTCAAGAAAAGAGATTGGAAATTATTCAAAAGAAATTACGAAATTTAATTACTGGTTTAGCAAATGCAGGACTAAATTCAATGCAAGTATCAAATTCTGACTTAAGAATGATATTAGATAATTTCTTTAATGGGGGATCACAAACTAATTTTGGGATGGTGATGAGTTAATGGCATTTAAAAGCGAGGTTGCACCTAAAGGTATCGAATTTAAACCTACTGAGTTTAGACTAGGCGGTAAATGTTGTACTATTATGACAGTTATTGCGTTCCCTAGATCTATTTATCCAGGTTATTTAGCTGAAATATCTTCGATAAGTGGAGTAAAAATTGTGGCCAAACATATTCCTATGAGATTTGATAGCATCCAAAAAATGCTAAATAAAGAAATTGCAGATTTAAAATCAAGATATCAAACTGAAAAAGATAATACAATCCAAGAAAAAATTAGACAAGATTATGAATCAATTGAACAATTTGTATCAATGCTTGCTGCAACCCAAGCTAGAATATTCGACTTTCAATTACATTTAATGATAACTGCAGATAATAAAGATGAATTAGAATTGAAGAAAATGCAAGTTAGAAATCTATTAGATTCTTTAGGAATGCGCGGAGTTGCATTAATGTTTGAACAAGAAAAGGTTCTAAAATCTATAGTTCCAATTTTCCCTAATCAGGATATTGAACAAAGAATTGGAACACCAATCCCATCAATAACACTAGGGGCTATGTATCCATTTATATTTGATAGTATTAAAGATCCTGGTAATTCAACATTATTAGGAGTAGATTTTTCGGGTGGAGTAGTTTTATTTAACCAATTTTTATATCAAGTAAAAAAAGAAAATAATCGAAATAATGCTAATATGATTTTATTAGGTACTTCTGGTAGTGGTAAATCTACTGCAGCAAAACTTCTATTAAGAACTCATTTAAGAAACGGATGTAAAGTGGTATGCATTGACCCAGAAGGTGAGTTACAAGATTTAGTTGAAAATATGGGCGGTGATTTCTTAGACCTTGGAAAAGGTGGAGAATTCGGAATGATAAACCCATTAGAAGTTGTTGTAGATGCAGATGAAACTGAAATTGCTCAAGGATTAGGATATACTATTTTAACTAGAACAATTCAATCAGTAAAGGCATTTATGAAATATTATTCACCAAACATTGAAGAAGATGTATTAACTATGTTTAGTGAAGTACTACAAGATACTTATAAAAGATATAAAATAGATTTTGATAGTGATTTTACAAAATTTACTTCTCAAGATTTTCCAACGTTTGATGATGTATATGCAACAATAAAAGGAAGACTTCTTTCTATGACAGATCAAACTCACGAAAGAGATGTTATGGAAAGGTTAGAATTAAAAGTTAGACCATTAACAAAAGAATTAAGATATTATTTTACTGGACATACAACTCTACAAATTGATAGTGATTTCATAGCTTTCAATATTCGTGAATTAATGAATAGTGATGAAAATATTAAGAATGCATTATTCTTTAATATCTTAAAATATGCATGGGGATTATGTTTGGATTCTAATATAAATACGGTAATGATGGTTGATGAAGCGCATGTTTTATTATCAAGTAGAAATGAATTAGGAGCTGAATTCTTGGCTCAAATCCAAAGACGTAGTCGTAAATATAATACGGGAACTATTATTATAACTCAACAGCCTACAGATTTTGCTGCTCCAAACATGTTAGTACATGGAAAAGCAATATTTGATAACGCCGCTTATTATTTAGTAATGAACTTACGTAAACAAGCTGCTGAAGATTTATCGCGTTTAATTGATTTAAATGAAAATGAAAAAGACAGTATTAAATATTATAACCAGGGTGAAGGATTATTTATTTGCGGAAATAGAAGAATGAGAATTAATGTAATTCTTTCTCAAGAAGAATTAGATTCTTTTGGCTCTGGTGGAGGTTTATAATATTTATTAAAAACATAACAAAAAAATTGTTATGTTCTTTTTTTTATGTTATACTTTTTACAGTAATATGGAGTGGTTTTCATGGATGACAAAAAAAATGGATTGGTAAATTTTCCTGATAATAGAAGACATAGTGTTAGGGAATATTATAATAATCCAGATGAAGAAGATTTAGAAGAAGAACTAGAAGAATCATCTGATGAGTTTGAAGATGATTATGATGATAACCCTTTTGAAGAAGATTTTGGAGAGGGGTATTCAGAAGAATCTGAAAGTTCAAGTGGAAAACAAAAAAAGAAAAATAAAAATAATTCAGATCAAGAAAAATCAAAAGAAGATAAAAAAGAAAAAAAAGATAAAACTCCTAAAGTTAAACCAAAAACTACTAAGAATGTAGAAAACAAAGCAAAAGGAGAATTTAAAAATAAAGTAATTAAAGCCATTACGTCTTTAATAAAAAAACATCCTGTTGCAGTAATTGTTGCTTGTGGAGTTATTTTAATTGTATTGTTAGCGATTATATTCTTGTTGGTTTTAAATGGAGAATCTAGTAGTAACAATAGTGGACTTACGTCAACAGGTAATAGTGTTACTGGTGCAACATGCGATTATAATCTTGGGGGGATAAATGATGAAACTGTTGTACAGCTTATCAATTGTGAATCTACTAGAGATAGTTATACTGTACTTGAAACTATGCCTTTAGAAAAATATGTTGCCGGAGTTGCAATCGCTGAAATGGGCGAAGATTATCATCCTGAAGCCATGAAAGCGCAACTTATAGCGGTAAGATCATTTACTTTAACTAGAAATGTACCCGAATATAGTGTTGGATTTGATAAGCAAGATAATGTAATAAGAATGCGTGCTTGTGAAAATGATCAAGTATATTGGGATTATGATAAAGATATTTATCGTAGTGCTGGAGCAGTAAGCGAAAATGTATCTAAATACTCACCAGAATATACTCCGCAAGAAGGAGAAGCTCCATGGAAAAAGGCTTTAAGTGCAGAAAAAAAAGCACAATATGAAAAAATAGTTGAGGAAGTTTTAGGAAAGTATGCTGTAGATTCAAATGGTAATGTTGTTTCCACTGGTTATATAAATACAACAACAGAACAATTTGATACTTTTGCTAGAGCTTTTGCGGGCACGGACACCGGTAAATATACTGGAATACTCATGAATACTTATGATAATATTTCATCGATTGAGACAACTAGTTGCAGTTTAAATTATTATGGGGATGCTGGAGAATACTCAACATGGAAACAAAATGCGTCTTTAGGAGCGCCATGGGCAGAAGTTAAAATCGGTACAACTGCTACAATAGATAGTGCAGGATGCCTAATTACTTCTATTGCTATGCAAATAGCCCACAGTGGAATTCCTACAGAAAATATCACAGATTTTAATCCTGGTACATTTGCTACAGCATTAAAAAATAATGATATTTTATCAGATAGCGGAGCTATAAATAGTTATTCTAATATAAATAAAGTAATACCTGGATTTACGTATGCAGGAGGAAATGATTGGACTAAATATAATACCGCTATAAGTAAACGTTATGAACGAATAAAAAAAGTTACAGAAGATGGATATTATACTGTTATAGAGGTAAAAAAACATAGAGGAGGACAACACTGGGTAGCGCTAGATGTTCAAAATTCTGCTAATGCAAATTGGAAAGAAATATATATATGGGATCCAGCCTCTACAAAAACTACAATTAGCGATGCTGATCGATATCAAGTTAATAGAATTGTTTATTTTAAATTGGAAAACGGAGGCTAATTAATGAAAAAACATTTAAAAATTACTATAGTATTACTTGTTGTATTAACAATATATTCAATTATTGTGTTTGCAATATCCAAAAAAGAAAATGAGAAAACTCCAACTGATAATCCAACTCCTCAGAAACCTAACAATCCTACCCCAGAAAAACCAAAGGAAGAATCTAAAGAAGATATTGTTAGAAAAAATCCTGATTATAATATAATTATTTATCCTAACAATACGGTTAGTTATAAAAATGGAGTTTGGGCTGAAAATAGAGAATTAAATACAACTAATTTATTATTTAATGTATATGTAAATAATAACCCGCTAGGTCAAAAATATTTAACATATAATGACAAGTGGAATTTATACGAAAATAATAATGGAATGAAAAATTTCATAAATTATGAAGGAGAATTATTAGCAGTAAATACTAATAAACCATATAATTTATTTAATTATACAAATACTGAACTAAATGATAATGATAAAAATGTAATATCCTCATTTTTAAACGAAAATGGAATAACATATAATTATGAAGACTTAATAAAATCAAAAGTTATATACGATGTAAATATAGATGGAATGAGAGATGAGATTTATTTCGTATCTAATGCATTTACAGAATTAGAAAATGTATATAATAAATCTTTTAGTATTGGATTTGTAAAATATTATAATGAAATTGAAGTAATATATCATTCAGTTGAAGATATTAGTAAAAGCTATTCTATATGTAATTCATATCTACAAAATATTATTGAATTAGATGGTATATTATATTTCATTGTAGGATGTACATATTTTAGTAACCAGGGTACACAACATATTATTTATGAATCAACATCTAATGGAATTAACGAAGTATTAACAACAAGCACTAACAATTAGTGCTTTCTTTAACTTAAAAGTTATAGTATAATTATTTTAGTTTGGAGGGCTCCTTATGAAGTTTAAAGTTGAAGCAAAAGATTTATTATTATTTATAATATATGGTTTATTATTGTTATATTTATGTGCTATTTCAGTACTTAATTTTGCATCATTATCTATGGATGGGTCATTTTATGGATTGATGCCATTTAAGGCTTTTATAATGCCATATTTACCAATAACTATTGGTATGTTTGTTATTGCTTTAATAATAGTTTTTTCTAGTGTATCATCTTATATTTTTAATAAAGATAAGTCTGGTGGATTTGGTTTAAAAATAGGTTCTAAAGAAAGTGGTGGATATTCTAGATGGGCTAAAGAAAAAGAAATTAAGAATAGTTCTGACATAAAAAAAGTAGTGGTAGGAGAAAGTGCTACTGCAGCAGGAGTTCCACTAATTAATAATGGTAAAGAAATATGGGTTGATGATGGAGAATATCATTCACTTATTATCGGCTCTTCTGGATCAGGTAAGACTCAAACGATTGTTAAACCACTAGTTAAATTATTAACTCAAAAAGGTGAAAGTATGATTATTACTGACCCTAAAGGAGAAATATATAAAAGTAGTGCTAATTATTTAAAAAGTTGTGGATATAAAATAATTACTTTAAATTTCCGTGAACCAGAAAGAGGTAATGCATGGAACCCATTAGCATTACCTTATCAATATTTTAAATCAGGTAATCATGATAAAGCTACTGAACTACTAGATGACGTAGCATTAAATATATTATATGATCCTTCTAGTAAAAGTGATTCAGACTTTTGGGAAAAAAGTGCAGCAGACTATTTCTCAGGATTAGCCTTGGGATTATTTATAGATGCTAAAGAAAAACAAGTGAATTTAAATAGTATAAATTTCATGTCTACTGTTGGAGAAGAAAGATATGCTACTAGTAACTATATAAAAGAATACTTTCAGTTAAAAGGTGAAGATTCAAGTCCATATATCTTTGCTTCAAATACAATTAATGCTCCGAATGATACTAAAGGTGGAATTTTATCTACATTTAGACAAAAAATAAGATTATTTTCAACTCGTGAATCATTAAGTGAAATGTTAGCATATAGTGATTTTGATATGCGTGATATTGGGCGTGAAAAAACTGCAGTATTTATGATTATTCATGATGAAAAGAAAACATATCACAGTTTAATGACAATATTTATTAAACAATGTTATGAAACATTAATTGATGTTGCTCAAGAAAATGGTGGAAAATTAAAACAAAGAACAAATTTCATTTTGGATGAATTTGCAAACATGCCTCCATTAAAAGATGTTGATTCGATGGTATCAGCAGCTAGAAGTAGAGATATACGTTTTACTTTTATTATTCAAAACTTTGCCCAATTAAATGATGTTTATGGTAAGGAAGTAGCAGAAATAATTAAAGGAAACTGCGGAAACCTAATTTATCTGATAAGTACAGAAATGGCAGCTTTAGAAGAAATTAGTAAAATGTGTGGTGAAGTTAAATCTGGAGAAAAAGATAAAACTGCATCAACGCCACTTGTTACAGTTTCCGATTTACAAAAACTAAAACTTTTTGAAGCAATAATTATAAGACTTAGAACTAATCCTTTTAAGACTAAATTAGAACCTGATTTTAAAATGAAATGGGGAATAAATGAGATTGAGGCTGATTTCCCATCTCGTGAAATTCAAAAGGTTGAAATGTTTGATTTAAAATCATATGTAACGGAAGAAAAGAAAAAACAAATGATGGAAAAAAATAATGGAATGGCACCAGGAATGGGTATGGGAGGAATGAATCCAAATCCATTTATGGGAGGTATGAGTCCAAATCCATTTATGGGAGGTATAAGTCCAAATCCTTTTATGGGCGGAATGAATCCAAATCCAATGAATAGACCAATGTCGAATCCAAATCCTTTTATGCAACCAGCTAATTCATTAAATAAACCACCTATGGATATTGACGCCATGATGCGTGATATTGATAGAAAAATAAAAGAACTAGAAGAGGAAGAAGCCAGAGAAAAAGCTAAAGGATTAACTCAAGTGGATAACGATACACCAAATACTACTGAAGTAACAAATTTAGTTACTGAAGAAGTAAAGGCTGAAGCTATTGAACCAAAAGTTGAAAATCCAACTCCTATAATCGAAGAAAAACAATCTGTTAATGTTGACAATAAAGAACAAAATAAACCAATTGTAAATATTGATGCAGATAGTATTGTTGTTAATGAAAATGTTATAACAGATGATGAATTCTTTGATGACTTTTTTGCAGATTAGAACAATGTTCTAATCTTTTTTATTAGCTTACATTTTATCTTTATCATATAATAAAGTGGTGTTAAATATGAAAAGAATAAATATACAAGAATATAAACCAAGTATGGGTACCTTAATTGATATTCAAGACCCATTATCTTATGAAGAATATCATCATCCAGATAGTATAAATATATATGGTGATAAACTTCTTTTAAATCATCAAAAATATTTAAATAAAAATACTACATACTGTATTGTTTGTAGAAAAGGATATAAAAGTCGTAAAGTAGCTAACTTATTAGAATTTTATGGTTACAATGTCATCCAAGTGTCATATGATTAAAAAAAATGTAAATTTAATTTAAATTGTATTATAATAATAATGTGATCTTTATGGCAGAGTTTTTTAATAAAATAAGTGAAATGATAGATGTTTTAATAACTATGCTAGGTGTATGGGGACCTCTTTTAGGTTGCCTTTTAATTGTTATTGAATCTATTATACCAATCTTACCTTTAGCGGCATTTATTACGCTAAATTTTTTAGCGTTCGGAAATATTTTAGGATTTATAATATCTTGGATTTTTACAGTAGTAGGATGTTTTATCTCGTTTTATATGTTTGATAAAGGTTTTAAAAATATTTTTGAAAAAAAACTGCGTAATAAAGAAGTTGTTAATAAATTTATGAAAATTATAGACAGTATAAAATTTGAACAATTAGTAACATTATTAGCAATACCGTTTACTCCAGCGTTTGCAGTTAATATAGCAGCAGGTTTATCAAATATGAAAAGCTCTAAGTATTTAAAAGCTTTAATTTTAGGAAAAGCTTTTATGGTATATTTTTGGGGATTTGTTGGGACAAGTCTAATTCAAAGCTTGACTAATCCCGCTTCTTTTATTAAAGTAATAGTAATAATGGCAGTAGCTTTTATTGCTAGTAAAGTTATTAATAAAGTTATAAAAATAGATTAGTGAGTGTGTTTTATGGAATATGTAATAATTGGACTTTTAAGTTTAATAATAATTTTAATAATTATAGTTTTAGTTCGAAATAAAGATAATAGTGAGATGACGGAAAGACTTGGACGTTTTGAAACAAATATTACTAAAGAAATAGGTGAATTTAAATTAAATTTTTCTGGTGATTTGAGAAAAGATTTTGATAGCTTAAATGAAAAAATAGAAACTAAATTAAACTTAATTAATGATAAAGTTAATGAAAGATTAGATCAAAATTTTGAAAAAACAAATCGAACTTTTACAAACGTTTTAGAAAGATTATCTAAGATAGATGAAGCCCAAAAGAAAATTGACGGTATTGGTACAGAAATTGCATCTTTACAGGGAATTCTTACAGACAAAAAAACAAGAGGTATATTTGGTGAAGTTAATTTAACTTATATACTAAACAATGTTTTTGGAGATGCTACAACTAACATTTATAAACTTCAACATAAACTTAGCAATGGTTATATTGCCGATGCTATGCTTTATGCACCAGCTCCTTTAGGAACCATAGCGATAGATAGTAAGTTTCCGTTAGAAAATTATCAACGTATGACAGATAAAACTTTATCTCGAGAAGAACGAGAAATGGCTGCAAAATTATTTAAAAATGATTTTAAAAAACATATCGATGCTATTAGTTCTAAGTACATAATTCCAGGAGAAACTTCAAACGAAGCTATAATGTTTTTGCCAGCTGAAGCTATTTTTGCAGAAGTAAATGCATATCATCCTGACCTTTTAAAAGAGGCATATAACAAAAAAGTATGGATTACTAGTCCTACAACATTAATGAGTACATTATCGATAATTAGTATGATATTAAAAAACATGGAAAGAGATAAATACGCTAAAATAATTCATGAAGAATTAAACAAATTGAGTTTTGAATTTGATCGTTATAAAGAAAGATGGGATAAACTTTCTAGAAATATAGATACAGTAAATAAAAGTGTTAAAGAACTTCATACAACTAGCGCTAAAATTACTAAAAGGTTTGAATCAATAAATAAAGTTGATGTGAAAACGTTACAAAATGAGCCTTTAGAGCATTTAGAAATGTTAGAACAAGATGGTGAGTAACATTTAATATTACGGAGAGTTTTATGATATATTTAAAAAATTTTACATTGCTAAATTATTTACAAGAAAGAGATATTTATAGTGGCATATCAAGAATTAATAACAATAATTATCCGCTTGGATTATTTTCTAATAAAGAATTAAATAAAATCACATTTGATACAATAACTTGCTTTTATGGTGGTAATGGTTCAGGAAAGACAACACTTTTAAATATAATTGCTGATAAACTTAATGCTCAAAGAAAATCACTAGTTGATAAAGGAAATATTTTTGAAATTTATGTTAGAACATGTAAAAGTGAAATGAGTTTTGAACCACCTTTAGAAATAAAAGTTATTTCAAGTGATGATGTTTTTGACTATCTTTTAGATATCAGATCTATTAATACAAATGTAAATCGTCGGAAATTGGAACTTTCAAGAGAATATTTAAATAAAAAATATAATCCTAGCATTACAGCTTTTGAAAATTATGAAGAATTAAGAAAAGAAAAAGATGCTAGAAGTAAAAGTATGACTAAATATGTTCGTGAAAGATTAAATAATAATACTATGATGGAATATTCTAATGGTGAATCATCATTAATGTTTTGGGAACAAGAAATCAAAGAAAATGCCATCTATATTTTAGATGAACCAGAAAACAGTTTATCTGCAGAAAACCAATTAAAACTAAAACAATTTATCGAAGAGTCTGCAAGATATTATAATTGTCAATTTATTATTTCAACCCATTCACCATTTTTGTTAGGTTTAAATGATGCTAAAATTTATGATTTAGATATAGTTCCAGTCAGAGAAAGAAAATTTAATGAGCTTTCTAACATAAAATTATACTATGATTTTTTTAAAGAAAGAGAGAATCTTTTCATAAATATGGAATAATATTTAAAATTTAACATAAAATATATAATAGTCGTTAAGTATTACAAAAAAATTTAAAATAAGTATTGACTTTTTTTGGAAATTTTCATATACTTAATGAGTAATGCCCGATTAGCTCAGTCGGTAGAGCGCACGGCTGTTAACCGTTAGGTCGCAGGTTCGAGTCCTGCATCGGGCGCCATTTAAAAAATTACTACTCATTATGAGTAGTTTTTTTATCTTATCTTATGATATAATCTAAATAATAAGGGTGATAAAAATGAACGAAGAAAAATTAAGTATGATTGAAAGATATGGTGAAAATTTAACTGAAAAAGAGTATATTACCGATCCTGCGATAGCTCGTGATGATGAAATTAAACAATGTATTTTGACGCTTTTAACCCCTGAAAAAAGTGCGCTTTTAGTTGGTAAGCCTGGTATAGGTAAAACGGCAATAGTTGAAGGCTTAGCATATCGTATAAAAAAAGGATTAGTACCTAATGTATTAAAAGATTGGGAACTTATTAAAATAAATATTACCAGTATCATGGGAACCACTACTAGTGAAGGAATTAATGAAAATAGAATTGATTTATTAATAAAAGAATTAGCAAACCGTTCTAGGACAATTTTATTTATTGATGAAACTCATACTTTAGTAAGTAAAAGCGGTGGAATTGACTTTGCAAACATGTTAAAAGCTGGACTAGACCGCGGAACAATTAAAATGATTGGAGCTACTACAACGGAAGAATACGAACAATATATTTTGAGAGATAGAGCGTTTTTAAGACGTTTTCAAAAAGTTGATGTGTTAGAAGCGGATAAACCAACTGTAGTTAAAATTTTGATGGGAACCATTCCTAAATTTGAATATCAAATTGGTGTAAAAATAAACTATACTGACTTTATTAAAGAAAGAATAATGAACTTTATCGTTGAAATGACTGATGAATATAAAAGGGTTTATGAAGTAGCGAGTCGTTATCCAGATATTTGTTTAACTATCGTAGCTAATGCTTGTACATATGCGCTTTATGATAATTCAAATGTAGTTACAATTAAACATTTCTTTAAAGCTGTATGCAATGCTAAAAATATTTATGAAGATGCCAAAAAGAAAGAAATTGAACGATTTAAAGTTGAATTTGCAGACCTAATTAGAAATGAACAAGTAAATTTAAATGATACAAATTAACAAAAATTTAATATTTATGATTTGATTTATTTACAAAAAAAGATTACAATAATTGTAGTCTTTTTTAGAAGGGGAATGGTTATGAAAAAAGTTGAAAGTATAGATCAAAAAGTGATGATAAAAGAATATATCATTGATACTTATAAATATTTAATATCAAATGTAGAAACTTTACATATTGATGAAATTACTGATAAATATATAAATCTTTTAGAAGTTGTGAATATATTAAGTTTTGAAGACTTAAAAGAATGTTATCTTTGGAAGAAAAAATTTGAAGAAGTTTTAAATGCTACTCGTCAAATAGTATTAGATGAAACTACACTTGAACCAGGAACTTTAATATGGGTAAAAGATAGAGAATTTTATGAGTTTTTTTCTGCGGTAATGGATTTTGAAATAGAAAAATCAAAACTTGAAGAAAGAATTAAACAACAAGATGAGTCTGCTAAATATGAATTAGAAGAATTGTATCAATCTTTAAGGGAGACTATTGCTAATAAAAAATTTAGTAAACATTGGCAAGTAATAAAAGATAAATTACATAATCCATTATTAACAGGAATGAGTACTACTTTAAAGTTTGATAAAATTGATGGATATCAATATGAAAATTCTTTTGCCAGTGAATTTGAAAAATATAAAAAAGTAAAAAGTTTATATCATGAAAGTATCGGAGAAGAATTACAAGTAGATTATAACTACGATGAAGAAAATTCTAAAAAATTAGATGCAATTAGAAAAATAAACGGTCCAGTCATCTTTGCAGTAAATCATACAAATTCGCATGATATACCACTTGCCTGTAAAGTGATTGAAGATAGAGCAAGCGTATTAGCTGGAGATGAAATAAGATATGATATAAATGGATTGTTATTAACATTAAATGATGTTACTTGGGTAACTAGACATGATGCAAGAAGTAGATGGCAATCTAAATATGATATTTGTTTAAAACTTTTAAATGGACTACCTAATATAATGTTTGTTGAAGGTACATGGAATAGAACAGAAAATAAACCAATGTTGCCATTTAATTGGGGGATAATTGAAATAGCCCAAATTACAGAATGTCCTATTGTACCATTAGTATTAGAATATACTCCTACCTCTTGCATTATCAAACTGGGTGATCCAATTTATGTAAGCATTTATGATGATAAAAAGAAAGCTATAGATAATCTAAGAGATAAAATGTCTACGATGAGATGGTACATTTGGGAGAAAAAAACGATAGATAATTCATCTATGACCAAAGAAGAGTTTTATAAGGACTATGTAAATAAACATTTAGAAGAATATCCTAAATTAGATGTTTCGTATGAGGAGTCTATCATTTTTGGAAAGAAAAACACTCCAGAAAAAGTTTTTGAGCCTATAAATAAATTAAGTAGAAAAAAATAATTTTAAAATATTTATATATCATGATATAATTTTTATGGTAGGTGAAGGTAATGAGCAATTTATATTTTCCAATTTGTGCTTTCTTTTTATCAATATCATTGTTAATAGTTTTTAAATTGAAAGTAAAAGTAATTAATAAAGAAACCAAATTATATTATTATTTATTAACTGCTAGTTTTATTGATTCAATATTAATGTGTTTAATTATTTATATAGCATATGTAACACCAGAAAATCCTGTATTATATATTTTAAATAGATTAGATTATCTTATGTATCTTGCATGGGGTTGGAGTTTCTTCTTGTATATATTTAATGTCACTTATAGTGATAATGATAAAATATATAAGTATTATGATAAAGTTTTAAAAATTACGGGAATTATCAATTTTGTAGTTATGTTATTAATTTTGTCTTTGAATTTTAATATACATAATACATTCGATGTAATGTATGCATACGGACCTGCCGTAAATTGTGTTTATATTATGTGTGGAATATATGTTTTAGCTATTGTGACTATGTTATTATCAAATTATAGAGAACTAAAAAATAGAAAGTATATGCCGGTTTATATTTTTGCATTAATGGCGGTTATCTTAATGATTGTAAGACAAATAAATCCTGGATTACTATTAATTCCTTTAATTCTTGCATATATTGACTTAATTATGTTCTTTACTTTAGAAAACCCAGATTTAAAATTAATTAAAGAATTAAGTCAAGCAAAAGATAAAGCTGAGAAATATAGCAATGATAAAGCTACTTTCTTATTTAATATAACGCAAAGAATTAGAAGACCTTTATCTGAAATAGAGGAAATATCTAAAGAAATTAAAGATGAAAGTAATATAGAACTTATTAAGCAAAAAATTAATGATTTAACTTTAGCAACAGAAAAAGTACAATACATTGTTAAAGATGCCTTAGATATTTCGCAAGTAGATATCAAAAAAATAAACTTAGTAGAAAAACAATATTCTTTAAAGAAAGTAATCGACGAGTCATTATTAAGATTAAAGTCTGCGGTTAAAGATAAAAATATAAAAGTTTACACATCAATAACAGAAGAAATACCATCATTATTATATGGTGATGCGATTAAAATGAAACAAATCTTAAACACATTATTTTTAAATGCTGCTGAGTATACAGAGGAGGGAACAATTGAGTGTAATATTTCTTGTATCAAAGTTAGAGATATTTGTCACATTATCATAAAAGTTGAAGATACGGGTATAGGATTACCAGATGAAGAACTTAATGAATTATTTAATAAAAATCAGGATTCAGAGCTGGATTTAAATAAAAGTATTATATCTTTAAGTAGTTTAAAAAAGGTAGTTAATTTGACCGGGGGATCTTTAAGAATCCAAAGTCTTCCAAATAAGGGTACTGAATATAATGTTATTATTGATCAAAAAATAGTAGATGAAGATTTAACCAAAAGTGATCAAATAATTCAAAAATATGAGAATATCATTCAAGAAAAAAAGAATGTATTAATTATTAGTGAAAAAGAAAAAAGTATAAAAAAAATGTTTAGTACAAAATATTATAATGTTATAGAAACTGAAGATATTGCAGATGCTTTAAAAAATTTAAATAGTGAAGTTGATATTATATTTATTGATGAATTTATTGCTAAAGGAAAAATTAAAATGTTACTTCAAAACTTTAAAGAAAAAGCAAAAAGTAATATACCAATAATTATGTTATGTGAAAGTTATAAAGAATCTGTTTTAGAATCTTATATAGCTGAAGGAATAACAGAGTGTCTTTTAAAGCCAATTAAATTAAAAGAATTGGATGAAACATTAGAAAGACAAATAAAAAAGAGTTAAAATATAGTAAAAAGATAGTTTTAAGTTGCAAAATATGATTTAATTTGATAAACTATCTTTACATGGCGGAATTGGTGAAGGGGTTAACACGGCAGATTGTGGCTCTGTTATGCATGGGTTCGAATCCCATATTTCGCCCCATTAGGAATATTGAGTGAAGCTGAAAAACAGTTTCACTTTTTTCTTTATATAAGTGCGAAATATGAATAACTTCTCTTTAAAGTCATTTTATATATATGCTCCTAAAATTATTTTGATTTGTTTAAGGTCACAATTTTGCTTATTAAAAGGTGATATAGTCGCTAAAGTTAATATTCAAATAATAAATGCTTTTGTAGAAATGAGAAAATATATAGCAAATAATAATTATGAAGAAAGAATTAAGATAAAAAAATATTAACAGCTTTATTAAGTAAGATTGATTTAATTTAATAAATTATTTATAACAATAAAAAAATAGTTTAAAAACTATTTAATTTTTTCCATTAAACTATTTATCATTTTATCAATTTCATCTTGTTTTTCTAAAATATCATTGGCTAGTAAACATTCATTAAATTGATATTGAAAAACAACTTTCATTTCTGCAGAGTCTGCAAAACTATTTAATGAGGTCATTGCAGATTCTGTAGAATATTCATCTTTTTTCTTGCCTCCTATAACTATGGATACCATTTTTTTATCTTTAAGTTTTTTAGGAGTATACAAGGGATTTAATCTATCCATAAATATTTTTAAGTCACCTGATAATAAATTCCATCTAGCCGGAGTAATAAAAATTAAAGTTTCGCTTTCTAAAATCTTATTAATGTTATCTTCCATATCATCTTTAAAATCACATTTTCCATTTTCATCACAATCCATACATCCAGTACATAAATAAATTTTTTGATTACCAGGTGTAATTATATTTGAAATAATTCTTTCTTTTTGAAATTTTTCTTTCATTATTTTTGCTAACTTGGATGAATTACCATCTCTTCTTGAACCAATGATTATTGTTACTTTTGACATAAGAAATACACCTCATTCTTATTATGAGAGATAAATAATTTTTTATACTTGTTTAAAATATGATAAAATATAAAATATAAAAGAAAGGCAAGTAACATATGAATATATTTAACATGCCATATAATAAAAAATTTTTATTAAACAAAAGAATTGAAAGTAAAGAAAAAATATATTTAGAAAAAGTAATTTTTCCTCAAAATAATAGAGACCAATATTTTATAAAAATTTATAAAACAAATGATAAAGGCTCATATATTTGTAAAGGTTATATTTATTTTTATTTAGACTTGTTAAATAGAGAAAGTAATTTTATTGGCGAATTTGTCAAACCAGAATATAGAGATGATGGCTTAGGTCAATTACTAATATCTTATTGGGTAAACATTTGCTTAGAAAATGGTATATATAATTTAAATACAAGTCACAAACAAAGAAAACCTTTTATTGTATATTTATTAAAAAAATTTAAATTTGATATATTAAACATTGCTCAGTATGAAATTTCGCTTAATACAATAAGTGTATGTAAAAAGGATGGAGATAAAAGTAAATATTTATTTTTTAAAAATCCTCTTCAAGCTGCAACTTTTAAAAATAGCAAAATTCTTGAAAGTGATAATTATCTTATTTTAGATTCTTTAAATGAAAACACTCAAGTATTAGACCAAGTTTTGCTATCTACAGAATATATTTCACAAGATAATGAAGAAGCTTATAAAAGGTCTTTGAATTTAATTGATAAATTTAAGAATGAATAAAAGGAGTTAATTGTAATGATAAAAAAATTTGTTAATAATACTGTTTTTTCTTCAAATGTGTATGTAATAAGTGATAATGATAATTTTATTTTAATAGATCCTGGTTTTTATGATGATAACATAAAACAACATTTAAAAGAATATGGTAAATTAGATGCTATTTTACTTACTCATGGTCATTTTGATCATATAGCTGCGATAGATAAAATAAAAAAGGATTATCCAGAGGCAAGGGTGTATATTTCAAAAGAAGATTATAATAATTTATTTAATCCTGAATTAAATTTATCTTATATTATGAATTATGAATTATTTGTAACAAGTGAAGTTAATCAGATAAATAATGAAATTTTAAATATTAATACTTTTGTAATTAAAGTTATATCAACCCCTGGCCATACTAATGGTTCTGTAATGTATTATTTTGTAAAAGAAAATTCACTGTTTACTGGGGACACTATAATGAAAGATAGTATAGGAACAACAAGATATGCTAGTGGAAATGATGAACAAATGAAAGAATCGATAAAAAAATTTGTTGAGTTAAATTTATCTCAAGATACAATTGTTTACCCAGGCATGGTGAAACAGATAATTATAAAAATATAAAAAATAACAATTTATATATTAACAAGATTTAGAAGTAATAAAGAAAAATAGAATTGAAATAAAACTCAATTCTATTTTACGTTTAATAAACGACTTCTTATGATTTCTCTTGTCTCTTCACGAATGTTATCTTCAAATTCATCTGCTCGTAATAAATCGTTAATTTCCTTTTTTAATTTTTTTAAATATTCCATATTATATTCATAAGAAACACCAACATCTTTTAAATAATTATTTATATTTACATTCCATTCTCCATTATATTCATCAAAGTTTTTTCTTTTAAGATATTCATTAAACGGAAATATTACGTGTGAATTAAAAGCATTGTTAAACAACTTAGCATTATTAAGATTTAATTGGTTAAATAATGGACTGTTTACAATTATTTCTCGTAGTTGGTCCTCATCCTCAGTTAAACTAAGTAAATATTTTTCTGTTTCAAATCTACTCATCCCTAAATTTAAAGCATAAAACCTTAACGTTCTTTCGCCAAATCCAGTTTGTACTTCGCTTTTAATAGATTTTTTAAACAAATTAATGCATGTTGTTAATTTTTCTTCTTGCGTTAATTTATCACCATGAATTGGATCGCTAAAATATTTCATCGGTATAAAACTTTGGGTTCTATATACAGAATAAAGTCCTCGCCTTATATTATCTAAAATTATATCTAAAGAAACGTCATATACCACTATATTATATGTATTTCCGATAAGACCATGTTGATGCTGCATAAAATTTGATGCTTCAAGAATAGCATCTTCTAAAAACAAGAAAAAATATTTTCTATGTTGATTTTTATCATTAGTCCATTCATTATTTGTAACTCCAACTTTGTTTGCAAATGATATATATCCTAATTCATAATATATATCTTCAGCTCCCAAAAAATCATTACAATAAATCCCAAAATTTTTTTGCTTAGTCCCGTTTACAAAGGAATTAGGAATAACTCTATATACTTTCATAAAATCACATCCAATAAATTGTTTTTATTATAACAGAGTAAGATGAGATTATCAAATTGAGTATAAATAACAATTAAAAAGTTAAAAATAATATTGGGGTAATCTTATGAAAAATAATTTAACAAAATATAATGAAAAAAGAAATTTTGAAAAAACTAAGGAACCAAAAGGTAAAAGAGTTAATAGTAAGAAAAAATTAAGGTTTGTAGTTCAACATCATTTGGCTAGAAGAGATCATTATGATTTAAGATTGGAATGGGATGGAGTATTAAAAAGTTGGGCTGTTCCTAAAGGGCCATCTTATAATACTAAAGATAAACGACTTGCCGTAATGGTCGAAGATCATCCCTTTGATTATCGTAATTTTGAAGGCACTATTCCAAAAGGTGAATATGGTGGCGGAACTGTCATGCTTTTTGACGAAGGTTATTGGGAACCAATTACAGATCCTAAAAAAGGATTTAAAGAGGGTATGTTAAAATTTGAATTAAAAGGAAAAAGATTAAAAGGATTATGGACTTTAGTTCATTTTAAAGAAGATAATTGGCTTTTGATAAAAGAAAAAGATGAGTATATTGAATTTAGAAATATTAAAAATATCACAACCAGCATAAGAACCGGAAGAACTATGAAAGAAATAGAAACTGATATTAAGAAAAGTACTAAAGATACAATTCTTGGAATTGAAATTTCTAGTCCAGAAAAATTGCTATACAATAAACCTAAGATTACTAAAAAAGAAGTTATTAAATATTATGAAGCTGTTGCTAAAAGAATGCTTCCATTTTTAAAAAATAGAATTATAAGTACTGTAAGAAGTCCAGAAGGAATTGATGGAGATTCGTTTTTTAAAAAACATTTTGAAAATGAAAGAGAAGGTTTTAATAAAATTGAAGTAAAGAATAAAGAAAAAGAAATCGAAGATTATTATTATGTTACCAATGAAAAAGGTTTAATTAGTGAAGCACAAATGAATAGTATTGAATTTCATACTTGGGGAAGTAGTGTTACAGATTTAGAACATCCCAACATAATGGTTTTTGATTTAGATCCTGATGAAAATTTGAGCTTAAAAAAATTAAGAGATGGTGTAAAAGATTTAAAAAATATTTTAGATGAATTAAAATTAAAATCCTATTTAAAAACTAGTGGAGGAAAAGGTTATCATGTAGTAGTTCCAATTAAAAATGTTACATGGAAAGAGTTTCGTAGTATTGCTAAAAACATCGCAGATTTAATGGAAGCTAAATGGCCAGATAAATATACTAGTAATATTAGAAAAGAAAATCGAAAAGGCAGAATCTTTATTGATTGGGTACGTAATACAAAGGGAGCAACTAGTATATCTCCATATTCTCTAAGAGCTAGAGACGGAGCACCGATTTCATTTCCGATTTCTTGGACAGATTTAGATAAAATAAAACCTAATGAAATTACTTTAAAAAAAGCATTAAAAAAAATAAAAGATGCTGACCCATGGAAAAACTTCTTTAAATAATAATTATAAAATTACATAAGCTTTAATATGACAAGGGAAGAAATAAGTGATAGATTACGAGAATTAAAAATTGAAGATTTTATATGGGTTATTTATATTGGAATAATCATCTTAAGTTGGTA
>JAZRRD010000110.1:0-2638 GCA_045650425.1 Bacilli bacterium
AAATTATATTGTTGGACTAAATAGAGTCGAAGAATCTAACTACTTACAAGATTCAAGCATCAAAGTAAGATTAGATGAAAACTCATCGTTTACATACGGAGATTTAAGTGATGTAGAATATGCAGATAGTGAAAATACATACACATCAAGAGTAAGTAAACAAGTAAGTGTAGAGAGTATTTCAGCAAACGGAACAAATGAACACACCATAAGAGTATGGGTAAGTGATGAAGCGCCAGTAACAGAACAAAGTAAAATCTTCCGAGGTCAAGTATTTATCACTGGAGGACAAGGAATCGAAGCAAAAAAATGTTTCACAATCGCAAATAATGGAACAATAATTGGATATGATATATCGTGTGGAACAGAAGTTAAAGTTCCAGCAGAAATTAACGGTATTCCAGTTAAAGAAATAAATCCTATGTCATTTAAAAATTATGATGTTGCAACGCTAATCGGTAGATATGGAGAGAAGACCTTAGTAAGTGGATATTATGAATATGAATATGAATATGAAAATGAAGATTATATTTACTATTTTAAAAATGAATTAGGATTTAATACTTTTGCAGAATTAATGAAGCATGAATATTGTGAAAATCCAGAAAATTGTGATATATCTTCAATTTTAAGTGATGAAGGATTTTCAGTATTAATTGGTTTTGATGAATATAATAATCACGAATGGTCTAAGTACGATTTGATAGGGATGGATGTAATGAGGCTTGATCCGACTACAAATGAAATGAGTGAGGCATCAGCAAGTCTTACTAAATTAGATTTAAGTAATGCAACAGAACTAGAAAAAGTGTCAGATTATGCTTTATATGGGCGTATAAACTCAGATACACCTATAGATGAGTCTTGTGTTTTAGAGAAAGGAGAATATTTATGTAATGGAAATTTAGCCACTGTTATATTACCAAATAAAGGTAAATTAACTACAATAGGAGAAGACGCTTTTGCTTATAATAAAATTTCTGAAATTATTATTCCGTCATCAGTTGTAACAATTGGAGAATATGCTTTTTATGATAACAAAATTCAAAGTTTAACAATTAATGACGCTTCAGATAATCCTAGTCAGTTAACAACAATTGGTGATTCAGCCTTTAGAAGTAATAAATTAACAGAAGTAGTTATTCCAGGTTCGGTAAATGAATTAGGCTCAAATGTTTTTGGGGATAATATAAATTTAACAGAAATAGTTATTAAAAGAACTGAAGAAGATGCTAATAACAATATAACGTTCGGTTATAATTGGAATCGTGGTGGATATAATAATGAAACTAACAGTGATATAATTCCGACTATAACATACAATCCAAATTACACAGAATAAGAGAGCAATCTCTTTTTTTTGTTTTCATTGAATTTTTATATAACTTTTATTATAATAAATTTTAGGAATGGTTAATGATGAAAATAAAAAATTATCTAATTACAAATAAACAAAATGAATCAATCGGAGTGTTATCTTTATATCGAAAGATAAAATTTAATAAATTAACTAAATTAAATGTTTTAGAAAAATCGATGATCATTAATATGTTAAAAAAAGAGCAATTTAATAATTTAGATAATTTAATAAATGATACATTAGAACGTTTAGAAAATTTAATTCGTTATTCAGAAAATAATATTGAAAAAGTAAAATTGCAAAATAAATTTAGTGGTTTACAAGATTTAAAAAGAAAAATTTATGACGCTAAAAACGAATATCTTAAAAATCCTAATAATAATTTAATGTACAATAAACTTATTAATTTATATAATTCAAGCAAAAATTTTTTATAGGAGAATACTATGGATTACATCAAAGGTAAAATCAGAAAAATTATATATCAAAATGATAATGGCTACTCGGTAGCTCTTTTTAGAATAAAAGAAACTAATGATGAAGAATTAAAAGATTTAGTTAATAAGACTATTACTATTACAGGGGTTCTTTTGGATGCTAACATGGAAGAAACATTTATTTTATATGGAGAATACGTAAATAATGAAAGATTTGGTTTTCAATATACTTTTAAATCTTATGAAAAAGTAAAACCAACGGATGAATCTGCTGTAGTGGAATATTTAAGCAGTTCTCTTATTAAGGGGTGTGGAGAAAAGACTGCGATTAAAATAGTCGAAACATTAGGTAAAAATGCTATAGAAATAATTAAAGAAAATCCAGAAGTTTTAAAAAAAGTTAAAGGCTTAACCGTAGATAAGGCAGAAAAAATTTATAATAGTATTATAGCTAATCAAAGTGTTGATGATATTATTATTAAATTAAAATCTTTAGGTTTTACAATGAATGAAGCTTCTAAAATATATAACAAAAATAGAGAAAATACATTATTTGTTATTGATGACAATATCTATCTTTTAAAAGAAATAATAGATTTTAATAAATTAGATAATATTTTTTTAGCTAATCATGATTTAGATAATGATATAAGAATTGAAGCTTGTATTTTAGAAGGAATGCAAAGACTTAGTAATTCAAGCGGAGATGTTTATTATTTTAATGAAGAAATCAAAAAAATATTATCTAAGGATTTTAGAATTATAGATGCTGAAAAAGTTGAAGTTGCGTTAGAAAAATTGGTTAATGAACGAAAAGTAATATATGAAGAGGAAAAATATT
>JAZRRD010000111.1:0-1505 GCA_045650425.1 Bacilli bacterium
GAAATATTAAAATATTGTCCAAATTTTTATAAAATAGTAAATTTTGTATATGATGAAAATGATTATATAACAGACAAATTAATAAGTATTTATGAAGATTATATTTTTAAAATAGATGTACATTCTGAAGAAGTTGAAAATGTAAAAAAAATTGATTATGTATTAGGAAAATTTATTGATGATTATTTATTCAGAAAAGAATTATACAAAGAACTTCCACAAGTACGCATAAAAAAGAATTGCACAGATGTTTTAAAAGCTATAGTTGAAAGTGTTATTGCAATTTTCAATAATTATCAAGAATTTTCTACAAGAAGAATTTATATTTCTCGTTGGATTTAAAAACAATATATTTTTACAATATATTGTTTATTTTTTTAATTTTTTTGTTTTAAAGAAAAGTGGTATTCCTATCAAAATAAAACCAAGTAAATATATTATAGGGGTTTTATAATATAGAGATAATCTAGTAATATAATTTTCTCCGACTATAAAACTTGTAACATAAAACATTATTATGGCTAACATTATACCAAGTTTTTTATTATGTTTTTTGGGAAGTAAATCATATACTGTATGTGAAGCTAAACTTACCATAAAAAATCCATCAATAATCCAAATGACTGAAACAATATTTTCTATTTTTTCAATAAAAGACAATATTTTAATTTTCTTTAACATCATATATTCCGGATAACGATATATTACAGATAATTCTGGCCCAAAAACACCCATAATTGTAAAAGCTATTATTATAAGTGTTAACACACTTAAGCTATATATTTTTATTAGGTTTTTACCACTATTTTTAATATTTAACAAAAACATGTTTGGTACGGAACTTAAAACTCCAAAAATTAAAGATGAGTAGAAAAAATTAGTAGGTTTTGTGGTAAACATAGGTAAAAAGTGCATTGGGTTAACATATTGATATAAAACAATTAAAATAATTACAGGAATTACAATGCAAAACCAAAATAATGATTCTGAAACTTTAGCGATGTTTTTAACTCCTTTACTTACAATAAAAACTATTATTAAAATAAATGGTAAAATAACATAAAATGGCGGAGTTGTGGTTAGAAAAAAAGATGTCATGAAGGTTTGTAATATAAAATAAGATTGAAATATTACATATAAGCAAAACAGAATTATTAAGCATTTTAATATTGTTCCTGAAATGCCATTTTCTAATATTTGGTTTAAAGTTTTTCCTTTTTTATAATCTAATATTTTTTTTAATATCCAAACTATTCCAAGACCTAAAACATAGCCTAAGATACATGATGCCCATGAGTCCTTAGAACTATAATTCATTATCAAAGAAAATCCAATTCCTAAAAAAGTTGCTCTTGAAACAAAATAACATAAATATAATTTTTGCTTTTCACTAATCATTTTTTCACCCCAAATATTAAACCAGCATTATTTATTTTTAAATTAGTGTTTATTTTATAATCTAATGTAGTCCAATCTATATCTTTTTTTGTTTGAGTATAATATAT
>JAZRRD010000112.1:0-3190 GCA_045650425.1 Bacilli bacterium
CAAACTACTTACAAGACTCAAGTATCCGTTTAAAATTAGATGAAAAAAGTGCATTTACATATAGTGAGTTATCAGATATAGACTACGCCGATGCAGAAAATACATATACATCAAGAGTAAGTAAACAAGTAAGTGTAGAAACAATTTCTGCGAATGGAACAAATGAACATACAATGAGAGTATGGGTGAGTGAGAGTGCTCCGGTTACAGAGCAAAGTAAGATATTCCAAGGACAAGTTTTTATCACAGGTGGTCAAGGAATTGAAGCAAAAGAATGCTTTACTATAGCAAATGATGGGACTTTGCTTGGTTATGATGAATCATGTGGGTTAGATGTAAAAGTTCCAGCAGAAATTAACGGCATTAAAGTAAAAACAATAAATGAAAATTCATTTAAAACGATACATGCAATCGGAGTTCAAACAATTAAAGGAAGTCAACAACAATTATACGTTATATATTTTGATGAAAGTAATAAAGCCGCATTAAATGCAGCGATGTTAAATAATGTATGTGAAGAATTAGGGGTTTGTGGAATCCAAAATGTTACAGATATAGCAATAGTGTTAACTAAAGAAGAATACATGGCTCATGATTGGTCGCAATATAATCAAGTTTATAATATCAATTATGTTTTGGATGTTGATACTGGGGAATTGCAAGAACCACAATTAAAGCCAATAACTTCATTAGACTTAAGTGATGCAATATATTTAGAAACAATAGGAGATTCTGCATTTTTTAGAAGCGGAACACTAGCAAAAGTAGATTTTCCAACTGATGGAAATTTGACTATAGAATCAAGAGCATTTTACAGCGTGGATAATTTAAAAGAAATTATTATAACGAAGAGTGTAAAACATATAGGAGACAGCGCATTTAGAGGTAATTATTATCATACTATGATTAATGATACTTGTCGCTGGGAAAATAAAGAAAATGCATATTCGTGTCAAGGAAATTTAGAAAAACTTGCTATTCTTCCTGATAGTACTTTGGTTAGCATTGGTGATTCTGCATTTGAAGGTCAACAATTAAAAGGAACAATAGTTCTACCATCAACTATCACTACGATAGAAGAATATGTTTTTGACAAAAGTACTGACTTGTCAGAAATTGTTATAAAAAGGGCAGATTCAACTGGTTTAAATTTAGCATCAAAATGGAACTATTTGGGAATTGTTTCAGAAACACAACAAGAAATTTATGCAACTGTAACTTATAATCCAGATTACACAGAATAAAAAGTGTCAAATATTGACGCTTTTTTTTGCTTTTCTTGTAATTAGCTTTTAAAATGACTATAATAATAATATGGAGTGAATAAGATGAAAAAAAGTAACTTTATAGAAGGGGCAGTAATTGCAAGTGTTGCAATAATATTAACAAAAGTGATAGGGGTATTATATGTAATTCCTTTTTACAGTATTATTGGAGAACAAGGTGGAGCACTTTATGGATATGCTTATAATATATATAATATCTTTTTAATAATGTCTACAGCAGGAATTCCTTTAGCTATAAGTAAAATTACTAGTGAATATAATACTTTAAAACAAATTAAAGAAAAAACTTATTTGTTTTATATAACAAATAAATTTATTAAAATGTTTTCAATAGTATCATTTTTATTATGTTTTTTAGGAGCTAAGTTTTTAGCTAAAATAATAATTGGAGATATATCTGGAGGAAATACGATTGAAGACGTAGCATTTGTAATAAGATGTGTATCATTTGCTCTTTTAGTTGTACCAACTTTAAGTATTACGAGAGGATATTTACAAGGGCATAAGTTTATTGCGGCATCAAGTTTAAGTCAAGTGTTTGAACAAGTTGTAAGAGTTGCAGTAATATTAGGTGGAAGCTTACTTGCTCTAAAAGTCTTTAATTTATCAATTACATCTGCTGTAGGTGTTGCAGTATTTGGAGCATGTCTAGGAGCTTTATCTGGATATTTCTATTTATTTAATAAGTCTAGAAAATTAGAAAAATATAATGAAAAAGATGGTTTAAGCAAAGAAGAAAAAAAGGAAGTTATTAAAAAAGTTGTTTCTTATATATTGCCATTTATTTTAATTTCGATTAGTGGAAGTATCTATAATTCTACGGATATGGTTTTATTAATTAGAGGACTTCATAATATTGGGATGAATGCTCAAGATATTGAAAATATAAGTAGTATTTTTACAACTTGGGGTAGTAAGTTAATAAGTATAGTTACATCAATTGGAACAGGAATAATAATTAGTCTTATCCCAACATTAGTAAGTGCTTATGTAAAAAATGATAAAAAGGAAGTTAACAAAGAATTTAATAAGGCTTTACAGATTTTATTTTTTATCATTTTACCTTTGTCTTTATTTGTAAGTTTATTTGCTCGAGAAATTTGGCAAGTCTTTTATGGATATAATGAGTTTGGACCAATAGTTATGAAATATTTATTTATTGTTGCATTCTTTGATGCATCATTTACGATGACATGTTCTGCATTACAAGGTTTAAATAAACGTAAGTTAATTTATGTGTCTGTTTTAGTTGGTCTTGGTATTAATGCAGCTTTAGATATTCCATTAATTTACTTATTTGATAATTTGGGATGGCCTCCATATTATGGCGCTATAACTGCTACTTTAATTGGTTATGCTTTGTCACTTATTATAGTGTTAGTATCCCTAAATAAATCTGATGGATTAAATTACAAAGATACTTTTAAGAAGTTACCATTGCAACTATTAAAAACTTTCTGTATTTTAGGGGTTTGTTTAATATTTAGGTATTTTATTAAAAGTATTATAAATAGAATGTTATTACTAATAATAATGGGTTGCATAGGAATATTATTTATTATAAGTTATTATTTATGGAATAAACAAATTATTGAAGATATGCTTGGAAAAGATTTTTTGAAAAAATTAATAAAGAAATAAATTGTCGAGAAATTATAAATAGACGTTAGAGTCTATTTTTTTATTTGTGTAAATTTACGTCAAAATTTATAAAATTTGTAAAAAAATGACGACTGTAGGTCAACTTTATTTGACAAAAGGTCGGGGGGGGGTATGCTATATATGTAAAAATAGAAAGTAGGGATAGAAAGTGGAAAAAGACACAAAAAAACGCAACAAAATTATAGCGTTATCAATTGGTGTTTTGGCTGTAGTTGCAATATTTGCAGGAAGTACATATGCGT
>JAZRRD010000113.1:0-11609 GCA_045650425.1 Bacilli bacterium
ATTATTTTATAAGTTTTTTTGAGACTTATATTCATGTTTTTAATTTTAATAATTTAATAACCATAAATGATTCATTAGTCGAGTTTTCTTTTAATGAGTTTAAGTTGGTAATAAGAGGGAAAAACTTTATTGTTAAGAAAATGCTAAAAAATGAAATATTAATTAATGGTATTATTGAAAAAGTGGAGTATAAATATCATGAATAAATTATTATGGATATATACTAATGATGTAAAAAAAATTAAATTAATTAGAAAATTTTATGAATACAACATCAATGTTATAGAAGTAAAAGAAATTGAAAATAAAACACTTTTTTTAGTAAATGAAAACGATTTAAAAAAACTAAAAAAATATAGCGCATACAAGTTTAAAATATACAGTTCAACTGGCCTTGAAAAAATTATCAAAACTATTAAAAATAATTATTGGTTTTATATTGCTATTATTTTTGGGGTTGCGCTAATTATATTTTTAAGCAATGTGATTGTTTCGGTGGAAATAATTCATTCAAAAAAAGAAATAAGAGAATTATTGCAAGATGAATTAGAAGAATATGGTTTAAAAAGATTAACTTTAAAAAAAGACTTTGAGGAGATAACAAAAATAAAACAGAACATCTTAGAAAACAACCAGGAAAAAATTGAATGGTTAGAAATTGAAAAGAAAGGCATGAAATATGTAATACATGTAGAAGAAAGAATCATAAATAAAAGTACTATAACGGCAAGTTACTGCAATATTGTAGCAAAAAGAGATGGAGTTATCAGAGGTATGCATATTAATAAAGGTGTTTCCACGGTTAAAATGGGACAAAGTGTTGCCAAAGATGACATATTAATTTCAGGTGATATTTTATTAAATGAAGAAATTATTTCAAATGTTTGTGCAAATGGTGAGGTTTATGGAGAAGTATGGTATACAATTAATATTGATATGCCAATATATTATGATGAAATTATAAAAACTGGAAAAAAGAGATATAATTTAATGATTGAGCGCGATAATAAGGAATCTATTATTTTAAAAAGTAGAATAAAAAATAAGGTTACTAATAATAAAAAATTAATAGGTTTTTTAGGCTATGATTTATATTTACAAACGGAAGAAGAAGTTATTAAAAAGAAACGCCAATATAATGAAGAGGTTTTGGAGAATAAGGCCATTCAAAAAGGGTTAGAAAAATTAAAAATGAGATTAAACAAAGATGTTAAAATTCTTTCGCAAAAAGTTTTGAAAAAAAACATAAATGATAGTAAAATATATATAGAATTATTTGTTGCGGTTGAAGAAAGTATAGGAACTGTACAAGTGATTGAATAAGATTTGGGGTAGATATTTATGTTATGGGATATAGCACTAAAAACTTTTAATGGAATATGGCCGATGCTTACGATATTTTTAGTTGTTTTAATTTCTGTAAGAATTGCGCATATATTAAGTCATCGTGAGCGATTTTGCTTTTATAAAGAATTTTTAACTTTAGTTTTCTTAATTTATATTTTATTATTATTCCAACTATTAACTAGTACAGAAATTAATCAAAGTAGCGGAATTAATTATGTTCCATTTACTGAAATATTAAGATATGAATTTGGTAGTCAATTATTCTTATATAATGTATTAGGAAACATTTTAGTTTTTGTTCCGTTTGGTTATTTTATATCGTATTATATTAAAGCTAAAAAAATAACTCCGATATTTGTAGTTACCTTAATAGCTAGCATTTGTGTGGAATTAGTTCAACTAAAAATTGGCAGAAGCTTTGACGTAGATGATATTCTTCTTAATGTCTTAGGTGGTTTGATTGGATATTTATTATATATAGGTCTTACTGCTATTAAAAATCATTTGCCAAAGTTTTTACAAAGAGATTCATTCTATAATATACTATGTATAATATTTGTGGGGGCTATAGTGTTATATTATTTAGGATATATTAAGTTAGGATTTTTGTTATGATGGAGTATGAGATAAATAATAATTATGGTTATAAAAATGATTATTCTTATTTGGAAAAAGTAATATCTGCAACTTTGAAACGCGAGAAAGTAGAAAATGCTATTTTTTCAATAATATTTGTAGATAATGATGAAATAAAGAAAATTAACAAAGAATACCGTAATATAGATAAAATAACAGATGTTATATCATTTGCATTTGAAGATAACAACAATATAGTGTATAATAATTTAAGAATTTTAGGTGATATATATATATGTATACCTAGAATGATAGAACAAGCAAAAGAATATGGTCATTCTGAAAAAAGAGAATTATCGTTTTTAACAGTTCATGGTTTGTTGCATTTATTAGGTTATGATCATATGAATGAAAAAGATGAGAAAGAAATGTTTGCGTTACAGGAGTTGATTTTAAATGAGCAAGATATCAAGAGATGAGTTAAAGAAAAAAGGTTTTAGAAGATTTTTAAATAGCTTTAAAAATTCAATGGATGGGCTTATTTATGCCTATAAAAATGAACAAAGTTTATGGATTCATGCAGTATGTACATTTTTTAGTTTAGTATTAGGCTTTGCACTAAATATAAGTTTTACTCAATGGGCAATTATAGTAATTGCACTTAGTGTAACTTTAGCAATGGAACTTATAAATACTGCGATTGAAGCAGCAGTAGATTTAATTACGCTAGAGATTCACCCTTTAGCTAAAATTGCAAAGGATTGCGGGAGTGCTGCAACATTTGTATGTTCTATGTTATGTTTTATAACTGCTGTAATTATTTTTGGACCTAAGATAATTGCCGTTTTATTTTAATACACGTTATGTGTATAATTTTTTGTGGTGGGGATTAGTATGAAAAGTGGATTTGTTAGTTTAATTGGTAGACCTAATGTTGGGAAATCAACTTTATTAAATACTCTGGTAAATCAGAAAATAGCAATAACATCAGATAAAGCGCAAACAACCAGAAATGTAATTCAGGGTGTTTATAATGAAAAGGATTACCAAATTATATTTGTTGATACTCCTGGAATTCATAAACCAGTAAATAAGTTAGGAAGAGTATTAAATAAACAATCTTATTCTTTTATGAAAGATGTAGATATAGTTTTATTTGTTATTGATGCTAAAGAAGGTATTGGCAGAGGAGATAAATGGATTATTGAAAATTTAACCAAAACCGAAGCTCCGGTAATTTTAGTTATTAATAAGATTGATAAAATATCTGATGAAGCCTTATTAATGACAATTAATGAATACAAGGATTTATTTCCTTTTGCAGAAATAGTGCCTGTATCTGCGTTAGAAAAAGACAATACAGAACGTTTAATTAATGTGATAAAAAAATATTTAGTAGATGACATAAAATATTTTGATGAAGATATTATTACAAGCAATAGTTTAAATTTTATGGTGGGTGAAATCGTTCGCGAAAAATTACTTAACGTTACGGAAGAAGAAGTACCACATTCTTTAACATGTCATTGTATAAAATATGAAGAAAAAAAAGACATAGTTAATATTTCAATAGATATAGTTGTAGATAGAGATTCATTAAAAAAAATAATTATTGGAAAAAATGGTTCGAGATTAAAAGAAATAGGAACATTAGCTCGCAATGAAATTGAAGAATTAATTGGTAAAAAAGCTTATCTAGAATTATATGTTAAAACTATAAAAAATTGGAAAGATAAAGAAAAATATTTAAGTGACCTAGGATTTTTAGATTTTAAACTATAATTTGAATAAATTTTATTCATTTGTTTCATAAATAATATAGAGGTGAAAAAAATGGATAAAAAAGAAGCTTGGGAAATGTTTAAAAAAACTGGAAAAATAGAATATTATTTAGAATATAAAAAACAAGATAAGAAGTGATGTTTCTTGATAGAAAAAGTTGAAGGAATTATTTTAAAAGAATCTTTGTATGGCGATACTTCTAAAATAATTCAGTTATTTACGAAAGAACATGGATTAATTAGTGTTTTATGTAAAGGTGCTAAAAGTGCTAAAAGTAAATTTAGAGCCACTACTTTAAAATTTACATATGGCATTTTTGATTTATATTATAAACAAGATAAATTATCTACTTTAGCGTCTGTAGATGTAAAAAATTCTTTTTATAATATAAGAAAAGATATTATATTAATAAGCTATGTTTCTTTTCTAAGTGATTTGACTTTACAAGTTATAAAACAAAATGCACGTTTTGATCTGTTTGATGATTTTATATCCGTTCTAAATAAAATAGAAGATAAATTTGACCCATTAATATTAACTAATATATTGGAATTAAAATATCTTCCATATTTAGGGGTTGGAATATCATTAGATTCTTGTGCCTTATGTGGAACTAATAAAAATATCATAACAATTGATGGTGATGCAGGAGGATATGTTTGTCAAAGTTGTTATACTAATGAAAAAATAGTGGATTCTAAAACTCTAAAATTGATGAGAATGTACTATTTGATAGACATAAAGAGTATTTCAGATATTAAAATTAGTGATAAAACAAAAAATGAAATTAATATTTTTATTGATAAATATTATGAGCGTTATACAGGATTATATTTAAAAAGCAAAGATTTTTTAAAAAAGATGATTGCTTATTAAAAATATTTTGATATAATTAATTTATAAAAGCAATGACGGGTGTGGAAAACCTAACAGCTATATAAAAATGAGATTCCTTGGAATAAGTAAGGTGGAACCGTGGGCTATATGCTTACCCTTATGTTTTCTGGGGATTTTTTATTGAGGAGGATATTTATGAAATTAACAATGGAAGAATTAGTGAATTACTGTAAACAATACGGTTATATTTTTCAAGGAAGTGAAATTTATGGAGGTTTAGCTAATTCTTGGGATTATGGTTCATTAGGTGTTGAATTAAAAAATAATATTAGAAAAGCATGGTGGAAAAAATTTGTGCAAGAAAATCCATATAATTATGGATTAGATTCTGCTATCATTTTAAATCCAGAAGTTTGGGTTGCGAGTGGTCATGTAACAAGTTTTAACGACCCTTTAATAGATTGCAAAAAATGTAAAAGTCGTCATCGTGCTGATAAGCTTATTGAAGATTTTACTAAAGGTAAAGAAACCGGCGATGGATGGGAAAACGAAAAATTAGAAGCTTTTATCATTGAAAATAAAATTCCTTGTCCAAAATGTGGTCAAAATGATTTTACTTCAATTAGAAAGTTTAATTTACTTTATGAAACTTATCAAGGGGTTACTGAAGATAACAGAAATAAAGTTTATTTACGTGGTGAAACTGCTCAAGGTATATTTGTCAATTTCTTAAATGTTCAAAGAAGTATGAGACTAAAAGTTCCATTTGGTATTTGTCAAACCGGAAAGGCTTTTAGAAACGAAATTACACCAGGTAATTTTATATTTAGAACAAGAGAGTTTGAACAAATGGAAATGGAGTTTTTCTGTAAGCCTGGAACAGATTTAGAATGGTTCGGATATTGGAAAAGTTTCTGTATCGAATTTTTAAAAGAATTAGGTTTAAGAAAAGAAAATCTACGTTACAGAGATCATGCTAAAGAAGAATTAGCCTTTTATAGCAAAGCTACGACAGATATTGAATTTTTATTTCCGATGGGTTGGGGTGAACTATGGGGAATTGCTGATCGTACTGATTATGACTTAAAAGCCCATGAAACACACTCAAAATCTGAAATCAAATATTTAGATCCAGAAACAAATGAAAAATATGTTCCATATGTTATAGAACCATCTGTAGGTTTAGATAGATTATTATTGGCAATTTTGTCTGATGCATATACCCTTGAAAAGATAAATGAAAATGATGAAAGGGTTGTTTTAAAAATTCATCCATATCTAGCTCCAATAAAAGTAACAATTTTACCGTTAATTAAAAAAATGCATGGTGATAAAGCTATGGAAGTTTATTCTCGTTTATGCAAAGAATTTAACTGTAGTTATGATGAATCTGGTAGTATTGGAAAAAGATATCGTAGATGTGATGCGATTGGAACACCGTTTTGTATTACAGTAGATGATGATACTATTAATAATAATACAGTAACAGTAAGATTTAGAGATAGCATGGAACAATTAAAAGTTTCGTTGGATGAAATTAAAGAATTTGTTGGCGATAAAATAAAATTTTAAATTTGACAATAATATTAAAAGCGTGATATAATAATTTCCTTTTTAGGGGAGGGGTAATTAATGAAGAAAAGCAAGAAAAAAAATATAAGTATTCCGTGTTTATCATTAGAATCTAGACCTAATAGTTTTACTCCAATTAATTTATTTGATTTGGATTTAATAGATAAATTGAAAAATCAAGGCATTAATATTGTAGGAATTAATACTTTAATTGAGTTGGATTATATTTTAGCTTATTTTACAAAACAAGAAATTATATCTTCGATTAATAATTCAAATATAATACCCTTTGAATTAGATGAAAAAATTCCAATGGTAATATTATTTGATGGCCGTAAACTACCATTAATTAGTAAAGACGATACTAATAAGCTAGGTATTTCAGAGTTATTAGACTTAATTTTTGAAAATCCTGCCTTGTTAAACATTTATAAAAACAAATATGAACACCTATTTAGAAAATATTATGCGAATCACATTTCAGGAGATGCCATTAATCAATTATTAGTAGGATTTCATGATGCTTTAAATAGCAAATCAAAAATCTCTTTAGAAAATCAATTTAATACACTTTTTTATACTTTTAGAAGAGAAATGATTTTTTATATGAATGAAATGGTTGAAAAAAATCGCAACCGTGGTATTCCGTTAGAAAGAAAAAAGGAAAGTGGTGAAGTATAATGACTGAATGCTTAAATTCTCGTAATGAATTAACTAGAAAATTGATAAAGTATATTAACATAGTTAATGATTTAAAAGAACAACCATTAGAGTTAGACTTAGAAGATTTAGATTTTTATGATCTTTGGGAACAATATTTAATAGTTCTTGGTATTGAAAGGGAATATTTTGCTGTCTATTTACAAGATTGGCTTGATAAAAAGTTTTCTCGTAATGAAATATATGATAAAAATGAAATGTATGATTACATGCTAGAATGTGATTTATTTAATCCATCATTAGTATATATTGGAGTTTTTACAATATTATCTGAAGAGGCCAAAAAGTTTGAACAAAATGTTGAAAATCTAGATAAAGAAATAATAGATATCGAGAATTCGTTAAAAGAACCAAGAAGTTGGGTACTTGAAAATGATCTGAGACAAGACCTTAGAGATGTTAGTAACGAACGTTATGTAGAATCTCAAAAATTATCAAGAATTAGAAAGCTTTCTGAAGTTTGTGACGAAGGTCTAAGTAGAGTTAATGAAGAAGCAAATAGTTAGAAACTACTTGTTTTTTTGTGCTATAATTTATTTAGGTGATAATAATGAAACGATATATAAATTCGTTTGATAGTTATTTGGAAGCAGAATTAAATTATTCTATTCAAACTAGAGAGTCTTATATGATTGAAATTAACAAATTTAATCATTATTTACAAGAAAATAACCTTAATTTTAAAAATATCACAAGAGAAATTATTAGAGATTATTTGAAATATTTAGATAATTTTAAATATAAAAATGCATCGATATCTAAACATTTATCCTCTTTGCGTAGCTTTTATAAATTTTTAGTAGCTGAAGGTATAATTGAAAATAATCCGTTTTTGTTAATTGGTAATCCAAAGAAAGATAAAAAGTTACCTAATTTTTTAAATGAATTAGAAATAGAAGATTTATTAAATATTTTTGATATAAATACATATGATGGGATAAGAAATCAACTAATAATAGAACTATTATATTCTACAGGTGTTAGAGTTAGTGAACTAGTTAATATAAAATTAAAGGATATTAATTATGCAGATAATTCAATCTTAATATTAGGAAAAGGAAATAAAGAAAGAATTGTATTATATGGTGAATATAGTAATAATTTAATAAAATTATACTTAAATAATAGTAGAAAACATTATTTAGAAAAGAATTATTCAGATTATTTAATTTTAAATAAATATGGGAATCAACTAAGCGTAAGAAGTGTTCAAAAATTAGTGCGGGATTGTACAGATAAGTTGGCTTTAAAACATAAAGTGACGCCACATACAATTAGGCATACTTTTGCGACACACTTATTAAATAATGGCGCTGATATAAGATCTGTTCAAGAACTATTAGGCCACGAGAGTTTAAGTACTACTCAGATATATACTCATATAACAAATGATAGATTAAGAAATGTATATTTAAAAACCCATCCACATAGCAAAAAATAGATAAAAACGTCAAAAGTTCTGTAAATTTTCGTTGTTTGACTATCCAAAATTTGGTATAATAAATTTGTTTATAAATATAAGGAGGAAAAGATGACAAAATTTGTATATGCATTTAAAGAAGGAAATGCAGATATGAGAAATCTACTTGGTGGAAAAGGTGCTAACTTAGCTGAAATGACTAATTTAGGATTACCAATACCTCAAGGTTTTACTGTTACTACAGAAGCTTGTACAGACTACTATAATAACGGTGAAAAGATTTCTGAAGATATTAAAGAACAAATCTTTACAGCATTAAAAGGTTTGGAAGAAAAACAAGGAAAGAAATTTGGAGATATATCTGATCCATTATTAGTTTCAGTGCGTAGTGGAGCTAGAGCAAGTATGCCTGGTATGATGGATACAATTCTTAACTTAGGATTAAATGACGAAGCAGTTGAAGGATTTGCTGCTAAGACTGGAAATGCTAGATTTGCTTATGATTCATACCGTCGTTTTATTCAAATGTATTCTGATGTTGTTATGGAAGTAAACAAAAGTTTCTTTGAAAAAATTATTGACGAATTAAAAGAAGAAAAAGGAATTAAATTTGATACTGAAATGACAGTTGAAGATTTAAAAGAGTTAGTTAAAAGATTTAAAGCTGTTTACTCAGAACACATGAATGGTGAAGAATTTCCACAAGATCCAAAGGAACAATTGATGGGAGCTGTAAAAGCTGTATTCCGTTCATGGGATAATCCAAGAGCTATCGTGTATCGTCGTATGAATGATATTCCTGGAGATTGGGGAACTGCTGTTAATGTTCAAGCAATGGTTTTTGGTAATATGGGAGAAACTTCTGGTACAGGAGTTGCATTTACTCGTAACCCTTCAACTGGAGAAAAAGGTATTTATGGCGAATATTTAATCAATGCTCAAGGAGAAGATGTTGTTGCTGGTGTTAGAACTCCACAACCAATAAAAAAATTAGAAGAAGATATGCCTGAATGTTATAAAGAATTCATGGAAATCGCTACACGTCTTGAAAATCATTACCGTGATATGCAAGATATGGAATTCACAATTCAAGAGGGTAAATTATATTTCTTACAAACTAGAAACGGTAAAAGAACTGCTGCTGCTGCAATTCAAATTGCATGTGATTTAGTAGATGAAGGAATGATTACTAAAGAAGAAGCAGTATTACGTATTGAAGCTAAATCATTGGATCAATTATTACATCCAACATTTGATGCTAAAGCATTAAAAGAAGGAGAAGTTATTGGTTCTGCACTTCCTGCATCACCTGGTGCTGCTGCTGGTAAAGTTGTATTTACTGCAGAAGATGCTAAACGTGAAGGTAAAGGTGGAAAAGGCGAAAGAGTTATTCTTGTTCGTTTAGAAACTACCCCAGAAGACATCGAAGGAATGGTTGCTGCTCAAGGTATCTTAACAGTTCGTGGAGGAATGACTTCACATGCTGCAGTTGTTGCACGTGGAATGGGAACTTGTTGTGTATCTGGATGTGGCGAAATCAAAATAGATGAAGAGGCTAAAACATTTACATTAGGTGGATATACATTTAAAGAAGGAGATTATATATCTTTAGATGGAACTACTGGTAAAATATATAACGGAGACATTAAAACAGTTGAAGCTTCAGTGTCAGGAAACTTTGGAAGAATTATGGGATGGGCTGATGAAATCAGAACATTAAAAGTTCGTACAAACGCTGATAATCCTCGTGATACAAGACAAGCTGTTGAATTAGGTGCTGAAGGTATTGGTCTTTGTCGTACAGAACACATGTTCTTTGATGAAGCCAGAATTCCAAAAATTAGAAAAATGATTCTTTCTGAAACAGTTGAAGCAAGAGAAGAAGCTTTAAATGAATTAATTCCTTTCCAAAAAGGTGACTTCAAAGCTATGTATAAGGAATTAAAAGGATTACCAATGACAGTTCGTTATTTAGATCCGCCTCTACATGAATTCTTACCAACTTTAGAAGAAGATATTATTGCTTTAGCTAAAGAAATGGGTGTTTCTGTCGAACATTTGAAAAACAAATGTGCAGATTTACATGAATTTAACCCAATGATGGGACATAGAGGATGTCGTTTGGCTGTTACTTATCCAGAAATAGCTCGCATGCAAACTAGAGCTTTAATGGAAGCTGCTATCGAAGTTAAAGAAGAAGAAGGATATGATATCGTTCCAGAAATTATGATCCCATTAGTAGGGGAAAAGAAAGAACTTAAATTTGTTAAAGATGTAGTAGTTGAAACTGCTGAATTAGTAAAACAAGAAAAAGGTTCTGACATTGAATATCATATTGGTACAATGATTGAAATTCCGCGTGCTGCATTAATAGCTGATGAAATTGCTGAAGAAGCTGAATTCTTCTCATTCGGAACAAACGATTTAACTCAAATGACATTTGGTTTCTCAAGAGATGACGCTGGTAAATTCTTAGATGCTTATTATCAAAATAAGATTTACGAATCTGATCCGTTTGCTAAATTAGACCAAAATGGTGTTGGAAAATTAGTTAAAATGGCTGCTGAAAAAGGTAGAGCAACTCGTGAAAATATCAAACTTGGTATTTGCGGTGAACACGGTGGAGAACCTACAAGCGTAGAATTCTGCCATAAGGTTGGATTAAATTATGTATCTTGTAGTCCATTTAGAGTTCCAATTGCTAGACTTGCTGCTGCTCAAGCTGCTTTAAATGAAAAGAAATAATTAATGAAATTTAAGACTAGAGAAATCTAGTCTTTTTAGGTATAATAGATATATAGATAGGGTGGTTTATATGAATCAAGGCGAAGCAAAAAAGAAAATAGATATAGAAGCAAGATTATACATGAATTTATTGCAATTAAAAGAAGTAAAAAAGAAAGAATATTCAGATGAAGAATGTGAAAAGAATATGGTTTATTTATTTCAAAGTTATGATGAATTTAAATCTTATTTTGAGAAAAATGGTTTTTCTGACATTAATGCGGATTTATTAGAATCGTGTAGAAAGAAAACTACAAAAAAAGGAACAATTATAGCTTTAAAAGGATTGTGTGATTATGTAATAAGAAAACACAACTTGACGCACGCCCATTCTGCAGTTGTGGCCGCTCAAAAATCAAAGAACAACGTTGAATGTTCTGAATCTGAAAAAAGACACCAAATGGTAGAGCGTTTTATTAACGTTAAAGATATATCTTTAGACACTAAAGTAGATGAATACATTAAGTGGAATTATGAAAATATGGTAAAAGGACATTATACTGATATTGGTGAATATTGGGTACCTATTGAATTAAGAAATTTTATTGAAAAGATGGCAGTTTGGTATGAA
>JAZRRD010000114.1:0-2252 GCA_045650425.1 Bacilli bacterium
AGCAATTATATTTTTAATTGTATCGATGTTTGGAATAATAGTAAATAGTGTAGGAATAAGTGTTGACGGTGCAGAATTTACAAAATCATTATTCTCGATACTCGGTTATGCATTAGTATTAGTTATTTCATTATTCAGCACAGGAAAATGGGCAAAATCAATATGCAATGCTATGTAGTAGATAAGACAGTAGGTAATATGTCAATAGAAAAATAAAAAAAATTTCAAATATTTTTTAATAATAAAATGAAAAATAAGCATGATTAATAAAACATGCTAAAATAGCACATCGAAATGGAAAAATATGTAATTAATTTGAGCGATTATCTAATTTGGTTGTAGAGTAAAGTTGATTATGGTGTAGCAAACCAAAAATTAACCTTACTAGTTTTCGAGCAGAAAGTGCTAAAGCACGTTTGTGCGCACCACGACTCACTTCATTGTATTTACGAGTATAAAATTCTTTAAAATCTGTTGAATGATTTTTAACTGAAGAAACAGCTTCAATAAAGTAATAACGTAAGTATTTGTTACCAGTTTTAGTCATTCTAGTAGTTTCAGCTTCAAAATAACCAGATTGTGTTTTACGCCAAGTTAATCCAGCATATTTAGCAAGAGCATTGTTATCCTTAAAAAACTCAATAGAGCCAATTTCGGAAATAATGCCAGCAGCATATACATCACCAATTCCAGGAATGGATTTTAGGATAGTAAATTCGTTATCACAAAGACCTCTAATGTTCTTCTCAATAGCTTTATCAATAATTTTAAGGTTATCTTCTAAAGCTTTAATAGTATTAAAAGATGAAGAGATAGCAACATTAATAGGGTCATAAGCAACTTTATCTAATCTGTAAGAATCACGAGCAATTTTTTTAAGAAGTTTAACATTTTCCTCAGGATTAGAAAAACGAGATTTACCTTTATCCATAATAAAATTAATCATGTCTTCATCGGACATATTAACAATATCATCTGGAGTAAAGTCTGAAATAATAGATTTTGATGTATTTCCAAACATATTACTAAAAGGTTCGTCCTCTTTTTTGGAAATATAAAGAGAACTGAATTTTAGATAAATATTGCTCATCATATAAGCCTTTTCTCTCATAATAGTTTTTACCAAGTGAAAACGTTGGCGAGTTAAGCGTTGTAGAGCAAAAAGCTGAGAAGCTTTGTATGGTTGTTGGTTTATTCGACCACAACGAGCCATATCAGCTAAAACAAACGCGTCTTTAGGATCTGTCTTATCCATATCAGAATAAGTTTTTCTAAAATTGCTAGACTCTTTAGGGTTAATAACAAACACTTTGGAATTAAAGTTAAAAAGTGAATTGTTAGAAGCTAAAAGATTAGCAATATGAAAACTAAAAACATTGGTAGATTCTAGGACGATAGTAACATACTTTAGGTTATTTTGTTTTAAGGTATTAAAGATTCTTTCAATAGCTAATTCAGAACTAGGTAAATCATTGGCTATAGAGAAATCAAGAAGATGTTTACCTTCAAAGTTAATAGCACAAAAATAATTACTAGCAGAACTAACATCAATGCCTACAAACAAAGTAGATAAAATATCTTTATTCATAAAATCACCGCCTTTCTAGATAGAATAGAGATAAAAATTAAGGACTATTCCTTAGCAATTAAAAATAAAATCAACCTCGCATATAAGCATTCATCTAATTATTGTTAACGCCATGCTACAGTGACCAATAAAAAGAGATGCAGCAGTTGGTAAGAAAATAATTTTTAATGTAAGGCTTCACTCTTTACGAGCAATATCCAAATAAGGTTTGCAGGAGAAAATAAAGTTTGCCTTAAGTTATACTCAATAAGATTATACTAAAGAATAGTTCAATTAGAAAGGTTATTTAAATATAAAAGAAAGAATATGTTTATAAAATTCATATTAAATAAACCTTATAAACATATTATACGAGGAGAATATGAGATGCATGACTTGAGAAAAAAATTAGAGGAAAAGAAACGTTTGGAGAATAGAGGGCTTCATACGGCTATAATTCCTGGAACTGGCAAAATAAGAACATCTATTCCTGGCGCTAATCAGTATTCCAAAGAATCTGATTTAGAAAAAATCACTAGCAAACAATACCGTGCTGCTGGAGCAAGAAAAAAAATCTAATTGTAATGGCAAAACAAAAACACTATTCCAAAAAGGGATGGTGTTTTTGTTAATTTAATATTGAAAACAAGGTGAAGCAAAAGATATTGTATTTTACACGAATTTT
>JAZRRD010000115.1:0-5683 GCA_045650425.1 Bacilli bacterium
AACGTTGGAACAATGAAGTTGATTTAATGGGCAGAAAAGTTAAATGTAAAATATGTAAAACACAAATTGATACAGACAATGCTTATTGTATAACAAAAGTAAGTGAAACAAATGGTAAAAAAACAAATTCATATTATTGTAGCGAAGAAGAATATTTAAACGATAAAGAAGAAAAAGAATTGTGGAGAAAATTATTAATAGCAGTAGATGATATATTAGGTTATACATGTATTAGCAAAACAAAAGTCAATATGATAAAAGAGATTGAAGAACATTATAGTAGAAAACAATTATATAATTGTTTGGTAAATAATGCAGATGAAATAAAAAGATACTTAGATGAAAAGGGTATATATGAGGAATATGGGAAATTAGCTTACATATTCGCTTGTATTCGTAATAAGATAAAAGACGATAGCAATAATATAAGCATAGATACTTCATTAGGTACATCAACAAGTGAATATGAAGAAGAAACAGAAGAGGAATTACAAAGAAGAATTAAAAGAATGAAAAAGAAAAAAGAAAATAATATTAGCATATTAGATATTATAAAATCATTCGATAAAAATAATAAAAGTAGGGGAATAAAATGGAAGAGAAAATACTGAATGAATCATTAGTTTTGTCTTGTATTTATAAAGATTTAACATTAGTAAATGAAGTTACAGAAGATTATTTTGATAATGATAAAACTATTTTCTTTTATAATTTAGCTAAAGAAATTAGTAAGACTATGAAAGAAGTAGATAAGATGTCCGTTATGACTTGGTGTAGTTCAAATGGATTAATAGATATGTTTAATAGATTTAATGGATATGAAAGTATAGATAACCTTGTAAAAATGGAAACATCATTAGAAAATTTTGACGGATATGTTGATACATTGAGAAAACATATTATAATAAGTCAAGCAGAAAAATTAAATTTCGATTTAAACAAATCATATAAAGTAGATGAAGCAGAAATAGTTCCAATGGAAATATTACCATATATTAGTTCGGTGCAATTTGGTGGTATTATACAATCAATAATATTACAAAACATAGGAATGAAAGTATTAGAAGAAAATGATAAACTTGAAAGTTTACATTTTACAGAAGAAGAAATAGAAAAAAAGGAAAGTGGAGAATTAGATGATACAAGTCCTTTTGATATAACGATAACTTATAAAGATGTTGATAATGGAGAAGATAGATATATACAATCATTTAAAATGTTGAATAATGAACTTAATGGTATATGTAGAAAAAATGGTGTTGCATTTATAGGTGCATCAAGTGGTAGTGGTAAAACTACTGTAACATTACAAATAGTTTTAGGATTAGTAGAATCAGGAGAAAAAGTTTTATTTATTTCAAATGAACAAACATCAAAATATTTTAAAGATTTACTTATGGCTTTTATATGTATAAATGTATTTAAAGGTTACACAATTAGCAGAAAAAAAATAAGTAAATGGACTTTAAGTGATGAAGAAAAACAAATATTTTTAAAAGCTAATGAATTTATAAAAGAAAAATATGAAGGCAGATTAACATTTTGGGGAATGAATGAATTTGATTTTAATAAGATATCAAATAAAATGTTAAAGTTAAATATGACAGAAGGATATAGATATTTAGTTCTTGATACATTTAAACCAACAAACTTAGAAAGTAATGTAACAAATGAATATGTACAGTTATCAAGAGATTTAGATACATTTGGTAGAAAACATGATATAGGAATATTATGTCCTATTCAGTTACTAAGTTCAACAGACAAACTATCATATTTAACTGCATCACAAATTACAAATGGTAAACAAATAAAAGAGATAGCAAGTAAAATAATATTATTTAGAAAATGTAGAAATGCAATAGAATTAAATCCTGAAAATAAAGCGTTTTTCTTGAAACCATATGTATGGAGTAAAAATGCAATTAGTGGAAGATATGAAAAGAAATATTTAAAAATAATTAACAGTACGAAACCATCAGAGAAAAAATATGAATTTGATAAAGATTGTATAGATGTTAGTAAAAGATTTTTAGTATTCATAATTGATAAGAATAGAAGTGGCGAAGATAGTATTGTGTATTTATATATGTTAGATGGTAATAGTGGAAGATTAACGGAAAAAGGTATATGTGAAAATATAAGTTATGGAACATTAATGCAATAAAAGGAAACACAAAAATTAGAGGAGGTGGTGCTAATGTCTGAACTAATTAAAATGTGGTCAGACGGTTGACTTGGTGGTTGTCGTGGCAACGGAAAAGAAGAGAATGTAGGTGCTTATGCTTTTTATTTAGAATATTGGGTTAATAATGAATTAATTCATACTAAAATAGATGGTGGTGGTATTGTAAACACCACTAATAATATTGAAGAATTAAAAGGTTGTTTAGAAGGACTTAAAGCAATTAAAGATAAATCCATTAAGGTAGAAGTACATTTGGATAGCGCTTATGTACTTAATGGAATTACACAATGGATTATTGGTTGGATGAATAATGGATGGAAAAATAGTAAAAAACAAGATGTTGCTAATAAAGAGTTATGGATAGAATTAAACAATGAACGAAATAAATTTACTAATATTGAATTTAAAAAAGTAAAAGGACATAGCGGAGAAGAGGGTAATGAAAAAGTTGATGAATGGTTAAATGCTATTATGGATGAATTTAGTGTACCTTTTTAAAATATATATTATAAATTAGTAGACACAATATAAAAATATTAGTATAATAAAGATATAAAATAAAAGGAAAAGGAGAGATGGATATGAAAAATAAAAGTATAGTAAAGAAAACAATAGGTAATGTATTAAATGCTTATTTTGCAGAAGTAGAATTTCATTATGGAAGTGCTTTAAATTATCCATTTTGTAAAGGATATTATTTAAGCTTTACACCTTGTAAAATAATATTAGATGAAAACGGAAAAGAAACTATTGAAAAAGATAGCAAATATGAAATGAAAGAACTGTTATTTGAAATAGAAGAGCCAGATGATAAAGCTATGGAAGTTGCATTAAATGTAGCAGATATGTATACAGAAACTTTAATAATGTCAATAGAACAAATAAAAATAGATGAAAAAAGAAGAGAAAATAATATGAAATTAAAAATGAAAAATGCAAAATCAGATTTAGAAATGGATATAGATTTTTTAAAAAATAGGAAAGGAGAGAATAATGATAAAATGAGTGGAATGAAATTTGATGATAAAAAGAATGATGATGTTTCTATGGAAAAACCAAAAACAACTTTAGATGACGTTGCGGGATTAGAAGAGGTGAAAGTAGAATTAAAAGAACTTATAGATGGATTTAATAATAAAGAAAAATATGCTAAATTTGACATAAAACCACCAATGGGAGTTTTATTAGAAGGTGTTCCAGGCAACGGAAAAACAATGTTAGCAAGGGCAATAGCTGGTGAATCAGATGCAAACTTCTTTAGCGTAGTGGGTAGTGAATTTATAGAAAAATATGTTGGTGTTGGTGCTAAAAGAGTTAGAGAATTATTTGAAAAAGCTAGAAAAAATAAACCTTCAATAATATTTATAGATGAAATAGATGCAATAGGTGGAAGAAGAGAAGAAGAAAATAACAAAGAAAGTAACTCAACATTAAATCAATTATTAGCAGAAATGACTAGTGATGATAATGAAGATATATTAATAATAGGTGCAACAAATAGAATGGATATATTAGATGCGGCATTAACTCGTAGAGGTAGATTAGATAGACATATACATGTACCAAACCCAGATAAAAATACAAGATTAGAAATATTAAAATTATATGTAAAAAATAAACCTATAGCAGAAGATGTTGATTTAGAAGAAGTAGCTAGAAGAACAAGTGGTTGTAGCGGAGCAGATATGGAAGGTATAATAACAGAAGGTGCAATGTTAGCGATAAGAGCGAATGCAGAAGAAATAACACAAGAAATGTTATTAAAAGCAATAGATAGAATGGTTGCAGGGTTAGAAAGAAAATCAACTGAAATGATAGAATTTGAAAAAGATGTAGTTAGTCATCACGAAGCTGGTCATTTAATGGTTTCAATGGTATTAGATGGTACTAGAAAACCTAATAAAATAACAATAGTTCCACATGGAGAAGCTTTAGGATATGTTTCATATCACGAAGAAGAAGATAGATTTATAAAAACAAGAGAAGAATTAATGCAAAATATGTTGACTTCATTAGGTGGATTAGTAAGTGAAAAGGTATTCTTCAACCACGAAAGTACAGGTTGTAGTTCAGATTTAGGAACGGTAACTGCAATAGCTAGAAGAATGGTAACTAAATATGGTATGAGTGATTTAGGTAAAATGGCAATAGATGAAAGAAATGGATTTATGCAAGAAAAAATATACGAAGAAATGAAAAAGATAGTTGATGAAGCATATGAAAAAACTCTTTCAATAGTTAATGAAAATAAAGAAATGATACATTTTATAGCAAATGAATTAAAAGTAAGAGAAACTTTAGAAGGTGGAGAGATAGAAGAATTAATACAACAATTCAAAATGGACTAGAGATTTATTCTCTAGTTCCTTGATGAATGGTGGTGAAATTGTGTATGCTAATGAATTAAAGAGTAGACTAACACTTTCAATGGTTGTTGAAATGGTGCATTATTTAGGTGGGGAATTTAACGAACAAATGGAAACAGATGAAAAAATGGTAATGAACACTTCTCTTTGTCACGAAGATGGAGAATCATGGAAATGTGATTTATTTAAGGATACACTTTATTTCCATTGTTATTCTAATTGTGGTAACTTTTCAATTTTAGATTTGGTGCAAGATGTAATGAATTTTGAAACACTACAAGAATCAGTTGATTTTATAGCAGATTATTTTAACATAGGAATAGCTACAAGAGGATTTGGTAGAAAAGCCAGACCACCTATTGTTAGTAGACCAATAATAAAAAAAGAAATAAATTTTGATGAAAAGTTATTGGAATATGACAATCATATATTAAATACTTTTGTGAATTATTATCCTATTGAATGGTTAAGAGAAGATATTTCAAAAGAAACAATGGATAAATTTAATATATTGTTTTCAATGGAGGATTGTTCTATTATTATACCACATTATGATATTGATAATAGATTAGTTGGTATTAGACAACGTAATTTAAGTGAATATCAATTGAAGTTAGGAAGAAAATATGTTCCTTTTACAAGTATGAGGAGTAGAATAACATATAAACACCAATTAGGAAGGAACGCCTATGGTATTCATATTAATAAAGAAAGTATTATAAAAAGTAAAAAATGTATGATTTGGGAAAGCGAAAAATCAGTTCTTAAAATGGATAGTTATTTTGGAGAAAATAGTTCAATAGCAGTAGGAGGGTCAAGCATAAGTCCTTATCAATTAAACCTATTGAAAACATTAGGAGTGAAAGATATATATATGTGTTTTGATTATGAAAAAAATAATCAAGGTTGGGAAAAGAAAATGAATAAAATATATAATAAAATAATTGAATGGGGATTTAATTGTTATTATATGAGAAATGAAGATATGGAAAAATATTTAAATGAAAAAGATTCACCAATAGATAAGGGAGAAGAAAATTTTAAGATACTTTTTTCATTAATGGAAAAGTTTGAATTATAATAACAATACAGTCTTATAAATATTATGTAATACAAAATAATATTAAAT
>JAZRRD010000116.1:0-15945 GCA_045650425.1 Bacilli bacterium
ATTAATAGATATGGATGACAGAGCTGATACAGAATATTACATAACAAAGTTAGATTTATCTGATGCAATATATCTTGAAAACATTGAAGATTATTCATTTGAAGATAGTTTACTAGAAACATTAATTTTCCCAAAAGAAGGCGAAATTAATGTTGCAGAATATGCTTTTGATGGCACTAGCTTTAATGAAGTGTTTGTTCCAAATAATAATTTTGTTGACAAAAAGTATTTAGGTGGAGCTTCAATAGATAATATAATATTTGCTTCTAATATTACAGAAATACCAAGAGAAGCATTTATTTCTGCTCATATAGGTGAAATTACATTTGAAGACACTGAAGAAAATCCAAGTCAGTTAAAAACAATAGGAGCACGGGCTTTTGCATATAATAGACTAACAAAAATAGAATTACCAAGTTCATTAACAGAACTTGCTCCTAATGGTTTTGATTATAATCAAATCACAGAAGTAAAAGTTGGTAATAATGTACAAATTGAAGATACTGACCGAAAAAATTATGGAAGACCTTTTGGGATTAATCCTGTAAAAAGACTTATAATATCAGCTAATGTAACAGAAATTCCAGAAAATGCGTTTAAATATGGTAATGATTATTCTTCTAACGAATATAATTATAAGTTGGAAGAAGTTGTTTTTGAAGATACTGCAGAAAATCCAAGCCAATTAAAAACAATAGGAGCAAACGCTTTTAGGTATAATAATATTAGTTCATTAACTTTACCAAAATCTCTTGAAACTATTGAAACAAGAGCATTTGGTAGTAATAATATAACTGAATTAAATTTACCAAGTCAATTAAAAACAATAGGAACTTCTGCATTTAGTGATAATGAATTGGAAGGAGTAATAGTACTTCCGGAGTCTATAACAAATCTTAGTTTCTCTATTTTTGGGGACAACTATGACGTTACAACAATAGTAATTAAAAGAACTAAAGAGGATGCATTAGCAAATATTAGTTTTCATAGCGCATGGAACTATGTAGCTGATACAGGATCATTGGATGTAGGTACACCAACTACAGGTTGGGCTGAAGTAATATATGATCCAAACTATACAGAATAAAATTAGTGTAAAGTTCACAAAAACAAGTCGACCGATGGTCGATTTTTTTGTTGACTTTTGATGTCTGGGGGGGGTATGATTAATATAGAAAAGAGGTATATATAGTGGAAAAGAACAAACGAAATAAGATAATAGGATTATCAATTGGAATATTAATAGTACTAATAATCGTCGTATCAAGTACATATGCATATTGGCAAATAACAAAAACGCAAGAAACACCAAATGATATCGTGGCAGCATGTCTAGATTTAAATCTAGAAGATAAAAGTGCAGCAATAGACTTAGATAGTGCTTGGCCAATAAGTGATGATGAAGCAAGTAGTCTAACAGGATACACATTTACAGTAACAAATAATTGTGATCAAGAAATAAATTATATTGTTGGACTAAATAGAGTCGAAGAATCTAACTACTTACAAGACTCAAGTATCAAAGTAAGATTAGATGAACAATCATCACAAGTATATGGAAATTTAAGTGATGTAGAGTATATTGATGTTGAAAACACATATACATCAAGAGTAAGTAAACAAGTTAGTGTAGAGACAATTAGTGCGAACGGAACAAATGAGCATACAATAAGAGTATGGGTAAACGAGAGTGCTCCAGTAACAGAACAAAGTAAAATATTTAAAGGTCAAGTATTTATCATAGGAGGTCAAGGAATTGAAATACCAGAATCAAACGGGTGTTTTACTATAGCTGATAATGGTGCGATAGTTGATTATGATATATCATGTGGAATAGAAGTTAAAGTGCCAGCAGAAATAAATGGAAAACAAGTAAAATCAATTAATAGTATTGCTTTTTCGGTGGATGGAAATTTTTCTTTGATTGAAGCAAATAATGTCGATATTCCGATTTTTTACTTTAGAAATACTGATAATATTGAAGCCAAGGAAGCATTTATTATAAAAAATTTACTTTGTGGTGGTAGCGACGAGTGTCCTATTACTAATCTAAGTGACTATGGTCCTGTTATTTATGGTAAAGACGAGATGGCATCTTTTGATTGGAATGATTATTTATTAAGTAATTCTGATAGTCCATTGGTGATGAATATTACTATAGATATTGATAATAATACTGCAGCACCTATAACTTTGCTTCCTAGACAGAAAATTACATCGATAGATTTAAGTAATGCAATTTACCTTGAATCAATAGATGATTTTGCGTTTAATGCTGATTTTAAAAGCGATGATGCAATTTTAGGCTATGAATGTACCGAAGATGTTGGAAGTAGTACTGAACACTATTGTACTGGGATATTAAGTGAATTAATAATGCCGGTGAATGGTAATTTAAAAACAATAGGGGAAGGGGCTTTTACAGGCAATAAACTGACTGAAGTTTTTATTCCGAATACAGTAGAAACAATCGGAGATAATGCTTTTGGTAATTATAGTTATATTGAAGCATTTGAAGGAACTATTAAAAAAGTTACTTTAGAGGATACTGAAGTAAAACCAAGTCATTTAAAATATTTAAGTGGATTTGGATATAATCAGCTTTCTGAAATAAAAATCCCTAAAACAGTAGAAACAATTGGTGACAACGCTTTAGCAGGAAACCAATTAACTAAAGTTGTTATACCTGGTTCTGTTACATCTATTGGTGCAGGTGCATTTTATGATAATCAATTAACAGAAATTATAATGGTAAGAGAAGACCAAACTGGATTAAACATATCTAGTACAGCTTTTGCTTATAGTGCTCCTATAACATATGATCCAAATTACACAGAATAAGAAGTTAGTTATTACTAATTTCTTTTTTTTGGAATTTTTTGGTGTCAAATTTTGTCTAATTTTGTTTACAAAATTTAATTTAAAATATATAATAAAAATCAATAACTTTTGGGAGGTGAAGACGTGAGAAGTGAACTACCAGTTATGCTTTTAAAAAGCTTTATAATTTTACCTAACCAAGAAGTAAAACTTGAACTTAATAATGAAGTTAGTAAATCTGTAGTAAGTATTGCTTATCAAAGTACAGACCAAAAAATATTAGTTGTTTGTCCAGTTGACCAAAAGGAAGAAAACCCAGATGTATCTGATTTACCTGAAGTTGGTGTGATAAGTAAAATAATTAGTAAGATTACTTTACCTAATGGAAATTTAAGAGTTACTTTAAAAGGATTAGAAAGAGTTTCAGTCTTAGAATATAAAAATAATGAAAATCAAGCGGAGGTATTAGATAGTGTTGTAACTAGTGTTGTAATTCCAAAATTTGATGAAGCTGAAGAAGAAGCAATTAAGAGAAAATTATTTGAATTATTAAATGCTTATATAGAAAGTGCTCCCCATGTATCTAATAGCATTTTAGAACGTTTAAAGAAATGTCCAAGTTTATTTTCTATGACTGATATGATTACTTCGTTCTTACCACTTTCAATTGATAAAAAACTTATTTATATGCAAGAAATTAATGCGATGTATCGTGCTAAAAATTTAATTAAAGACATTAATTTTGAAATTCAAGTAATTAAATTAGATGAAAAATTAGATGAATCTATTAGTAGAGAATTGGAACAGACTCAAAAAGAATATTTATTAAAAGAAAAATTAAAGGAAATAAAAAAAGAATTAAATGAAGAGAGTTTAAAAGAAGAAGATATAAATGAATTTACAGACAAGTTAAATTTATTAGATATAGATGAAAAAATAAAAGCTAAAATTAATCGAGAAATCACTAAATATAGTTTAACGTCTGAGGCTAGTCCGGAAGTTTCTATTATTAGAAATTATATTGAAACAATGTTATCTTTGCCTTGGAATATATATAGTAAAGATGAAACAAGCTTAAAAAAGATTAGAGAAAAATTAGATAAGACTCATTATGCACTAGATTGCGTTAAAGAACGTATTTTAGAATATATAGCAGTTAAAATGCGTAATCCAGAAATTAAAAGTCCAATAATTTGTTTAGTGGGTCCACCAGGAGTTGGTAAAACAACTTTAGCTATAAGTATAGCGGATTCTTTAAAAAGAGAGTTTGCTAAAATTAGTGTGGGTGGTTTAAATGATGTCTCAGAGCTTATTGGACATAGAAAAACATATGTCGGAGCAAATCCTGGTAAAATTATTAATTCATTAATTAAATGTAAAACAGCAAATCCAGTAATATTACTAGATGAAGTTGATAAAATGGTTAAAGATGTTAAGGGAGATCCTGCTAGTGCATTACTTGATATTTTGGATGCAAATCAAAATATTATGTTTCAAGATAATTATATAGATGAACCATTTAATCTATCAAAAGTATTCTTTATTTTAACAGCTAATAATGAAGAATTAATTCCAGATGCATTAAGAGATCGTTTAGAAATTATTCATTTATCTGGATATACAGAATTCCAGAAAATAGATATTGCTAATAATTATTTATTACCTAAGTTATATGAGAGCCATAAAATTACTAATGAAATAAAAATTAATAATGAAATGTTAAGAATAATAATAAATAATTATACTAAAGAAGCTGGGGTAAGAGATTTAGATAGAGCTTTAAATAAAATAATTAGAAAAATAATAACTGAATCTTTCTTGAATCTAGAAGAGATAAAAATTAATTTAAAGAAAGATGATATTAAGAAATATTTGGGTCAAAAGTTATTTGAAGTTACTCCACAAAAAAAGACAGTATCTGCTGGGGTAGTAAATGGTCTTGCCTATACCCATTCTGGAGGTTCTGTGATGCCAATTGAAGCTTCTATGTATGATGGAAATGGCAAATTTACTTATACAGGAATGCTAGGAGATTCTTTAAAAGAAAGCATTGAAGTAGCTTTAAGTCATATTAAAACTAATTCAGATAAATTTGAAATAAATGATAATTATTTTACTAAAAAAGATATTCATATTCATTTCTTAGAAGGTGGAATTAAGAAAGATGGACCTAGCGCTGGGGTAGGAATTATTACTTCTTTAATTAGTTTGTTTACTAAAACTAAAGTAAGTAAAGATATTGCTATGACTGGTGAAATATCCTTAAAAGGCGATGTTTTAAAAGTGGGTGGATTAAAAGAAAAGCTCATTGGAGCTTATAACGGGAATATTAAAAAAGTTATTATTCCTGAAAGTAATATTGCCGATGTTGAAGAATTGGATAAAAGAATTAAAGATAAATTAGAAATAATAACTGTAAATTCATATCAAGAAATATATAATTTATTATTTAAAAATGATAAAGAAAATTGATGATTTGTAAAAAAAACGTCAATTTTTTTCCTTATTAATAATATTATATTTTATTTATGATAAAATTATATTGGTGGAGATTATTTATGTTTAAGACAGTAAAAAATGTAAAAATAAATTATAAACAATATGGTAATGGTAAAGATTTAGTGTTATTGCATGGATGGGGTCAGAATATTCAGATGATGGAACCACTAGGTGATTTACTAAAAAATAATTATAAGATTACCATTATTGATTTACCCGGTTTTGGTTTGAGTGAAGAACCAGATTCTGATTTTGATTTACATAGTTATGTAGAATTATTAAAAGAATTATTTAATTTTTTGAAAATAAAAAAGCCTATTATTGTGGGGCATTCATTTGGTGGTCGTTTAGGTATAATTTATTCTGCAAAGTATGAGGTAAGTAAACTAGTATTGTTTGGTGCTCCTTGTGTTAGACATAAACCAGTTGTTAAAAAGAATGTTAAACAAAGAATCTTTAATTTTTTGAAAAAATTTAAAATATTTAAGCCTTTAACTGAAGAAATGAAAAAACATATGGGTTCAGTAGATTATAGAAATGCTACTCCTGTGATGAGAAATGTTTTAGTTAAAACAGTAAATGAAGATTTATCAGAGTATGCTAAAGAGATTAAATGTCCTGTTTTAATGATATGGGGAGATAAAGATACTGCCGCACCTGTTGAATATGCTAAAGAGTTAGATTCATTATTACAAGATAGTACATTTATAATTCTTTCAGGAACACATTACTGTTATTTAGAAAATTTAGATGTGGTTTATAATCACATAATAGAATTTTTATAAGGAGAAGTTTTTATGTTTATATTATTAATAGTAGCATTCTTTTATACTTTAGTTAAAAGTATAGAAGGAATGCATATACTTCAACAAAATTTATATAATGAAAATAATAGATATCTTAAATGGGTAATAAAACATCCAAAACAAGTGTTTAATATTTGGGATATTTTAATATTCTTTGAATTATTGCTTTTAAGAGGAAGGGGATTTGCGTTAATCTTTGCAATATTACTTTATTCTTTTAATATGTTACTTGAATTAGAAAATTTAAAACAAAAGAAAAGTAAATTACCGTTAAATAAAACAAAACGTATTAAAAGATTATTTATAAGTATAATGATTATAACTTTTATTCCAATTATAGGTTATGTTTTAAAGAAAAATAGTATTTGGATTATAATTCTGTCACTTATAATAGTATTTAATTATATATTTGTTTATTTAATTAATTTATTAAATAAACCTATTAATTACTTTGAATATCAATATTATTATAATAAAGCTAAAAATATACTAAATAGTTTAAATGATTTAAGGGTAATAGGAATTACTGGAAGTTATGGTAAAACTAGTAGTAAAAATATTTTAACCTCAATTTTATCTAGTAAGTATATTACTAGAGCTACTCCTAAAAATTATAATACACCAAATGGACTTATGATAACTATTAATAATTATTTGGATAAATTTGATGAAATATTTGTAGCAGAAATGGGAGCGTATCGTTTGGGAAGAATAAAGAATTTATGTGATTTTGTTCATCCTAAATATGCTATATTAACTGTTATTGGAAAAGCTCATTTAGAAACATTTGGAAGTGTAGAAAATATTCAAAAAACTAAATTTGAATTAGTTGAAAGTCTTCCAAAAGATGGCGTAGCAGTTTTAAATATGGATGATCCTTATCAAGTAAATTATAACTTAAAAAATAAAGTTAAAACTATTTGGATAGGAATCAAAAATAAAGAAGCAGATATTTTAGCAAGTAATATAAAATGTAGTTTTAATGGAACATCTTTTGATTGTTTAATTGAAGGTAAAAAATATAAATTTGAAACTAAACTTTTAGGTGAACATAATATTTATAATATATTGTCTGGTATAGCTTTAGCCTTGGAATTTAATATTCCAATCGAAGATATTATCATGAGTGTAAACACATTAAAAGCTACTGAGCATCGTTTAGAGTTAAAAAAGATTGGAAAAATAAATATGTTAGATGATGCATATAATTCAAATCCTACGGGGGCTAAAGAAGCATTAAATGTGTTAAGTAAGATGAATGGAACTAAAGTAATTGTTACTCCTGGAATGGTTGAGCTTGGTGAAAGTGAAGATGAGGAAAACTTTAATTTAGGAGTGAAAATTAGTGAAGTATGTGATTATGTAATTTTAGTAGGAAAAAAACAAACAAGTAGTATTTTAAAAGCTCTGGAAGAAAAAAATTTTGATAACGATAACATTTTTGTTATTAATAATGTAAGAGATTCTTATAGAATAATTGATGCTTTAAAAGAAGAGAAAAAAGAGATTTATGCTTTGTTTGAAAATGATTTACCAGATATTTATGATGAAAAGGAGGGGGAATAATGAAGATAAAAATCGGAGTTATTTTTGGAGGAATAAGTGTAGAACATGAAGTAAGTGTTATAAGCGCTACGCAAGCCATGTCACATTTTGATAAAGAAAAATATGAAATAATACCAATATATATTTCTAAAGAAGGTAATTGGTATACTAGTGAATTTCTAAAAAATATTGAAAGTTACAAAGATTTAAAAAATATAAAAGCTATTAGCAAAGAAGTAAGTTTAATAAAAAAAGATAATGAATTTATTTTACAAACTAAAGGATTGTTAAAAAGAAAAGTTGCTAGTATTGATTTAGTTTTTCCTATAATTCATGGAACAAATAGTGAAGATGGCAGTTTACAAGGATATTTAAATACAATTGGTATTCCATATGCTGAATGTGATTATTTTTCCTCAGTAGTGGGACAAGACAAAGTTTTTATGAAACAAATTTGGAAAGATAGTAATGTTCCGGTAGTTAAATATGATTGGTTTTATGATATTGATTATAAAAAAGATGCTGAGGCAATATTAGATAGATTAGAAAAATTAAAATATCCAATGATTGTAAAACCAGCAAGACTTGGAAGTAGTATTGGTATTAAAATTGCAAAGGATAGAAATGAATTAAAAGATGCAATTTTAGATGCAATTAATTATGATAATAAAATATTAATTGAAGAAGTTGTAAAGAATTTAACAGAGGTAAATATAAGTGTTCTTGGGGATTATCGTAATCAAGAAGTAAGTGTTATTGAAGAAGTTGGTAGTGATAAAGATCTTTTAACTTTCGAAGATAAATATATTGGTGGAGGAAAATCAAAGAAAATGCCTTCTCAAAAAGGCATTGTTAATACTAAAAGAATTATACCGGCTAATATTTCTAATGATTTAAAAGAACAGATTGAAGATATTGCAGTGAAAGCTTTTAGAAGTTTAAATTCTAGTGGTGTAGTAAGAATAGATTTCTTAATAGATAATAAAAGCAAAAAGGTTTATGCGAATGAAATAAATAGTATACCGGGAAGTTTATCATTCTATTTATGGGATAAAACAAATAAAAAATATACAGAATTATTAAATGATGTTATAAAGATTGCTATTCATAATTATAAACTAAAAGAGTCTAAGACATATGCATTTGACAGTAATATATTAAAAGATTTTAACGGTAAAAAAGGGATTAAAAAATAATCCCTTTTTCTTTTGGAATAAATTTGAATATTATACATATTCTTCATTAGGAGGAATGAAAAATGAACTGTATAATACCATATACAAAGGAGATACCATTTAATTCTAAAATAAAAGAAATAACTAGCATTTCACTTGAACATGAAATGAATATTAATGCGGGTGAGATATTAGGAAACTTTATCGTAAGCGGAGAATATAAAGCTCATGAGTTAAGCGTAAATAAAGAAAGTTTTGAATATGTATTACCATTCTCAATTGATTTAACAGAAAGAATTATTGAGGATACAATTAATTTTAATATTACTGATTTTACTTATGAAATATTAAATGATAATACATTAAAAGTTATTATTGAATTTAGTGTTGTAGGAGAAGAAAAAGAAGAGGAAGAAGAGCTTGAAGAAAGAGAAGAAGTTTTTCAGACACCTGAAGAATTAGTAGATGATGATATTATAGAATTAACAGAAGAAAGAGAAGAAATTCCTGATTCTATAGAAGAAGAAGATATAGAGATTGTTCAAGAAACTCCTGAAGTTATTGAAGTAAAGGAAATTATTGAAGAAAAAGAAGAAAAAAAAGAAATTATGGAGGAGCCAGAAAGAGAAATGGCTAATATAGAAATGGTAAATGATACAATAAATAAAGCAACTGATACTTATAAAACATATCATATTCATGTAATTAAAGATAATGAAACTGTAGATTCTATTTGTCAAATGTATAAATCAAGTAAAGAAACAATAATGGAATATAATGATTTAAATGATATTGCTCCAGGAGATAAATTAATAATTCCAGAAGATGACTAGAAGCTTAGAAGTATTAAAAGATATTTATAAACCATTAAAATATACAATAAAAGGGAAAACTACGATTTTAGAAACTACTAGTGGAAACTTTATAGTTAAAGAAAAAACTAATGATTTAAAAGAATTATACAAGTATTTAGAAAGTCGTAGTTTTAATTATTTTCCTAAATTAATTGATGCCTCAAGAAAAGATGTTAATGTATTTGAATATATTAGAGAGATTCAAACGCCAGAGGAACAAAAGGCACAAGATTTAGTAGATTTAGTAAGCTTATTACATAATAAAACCAGTTATTTTAAAGAAGTAAGTGAAGATAAATACCAGGAAATATATGAGAGTATTTTAGGTAACATAAATCATTTAAATGAATATTATAATAATATATATGATATTTATTTTCTAGAAGAGTTTTTAAGTCCAGACAAATATATGTTGATGAGAAATATGTATAAGATATTTGCTTCTTTAGGTTTTTGCGAAAATGAATTAAATAATTGGTACGATTTAGTAAAAAACGAAAAAAAACAAAGAGTGAGTGTTGTTCATAATAATTTAGAAACAAGTCATTTTATAAAATCAGAAAAAGATTATATTGTAAGTTGGGACAAAACTAAAGTAGATACACCAATATTAGATATAATTAATTTTTATAAAAAAGAATTTTTTAATTATGATTTTAGTGTGTTATTAAAACAATATTTAGAAAGATTTTCTTGGAGTGAAGCAGAATTAAAATTGTTTTTTATCATAATATCTCTTCCGCCAAAAATTGAATTATCAGATGATATTTTTGAAAATTGTAAAAATATTAGATATGATTTAGATTATATATTTAAAACTGAAGAATTAACAAGGCCATATTATACGAAAGATGAAAAAGAATAGTAAAGAAACTTCGATTAGTAAAATAAATATATTGAATCTAAATGGTAAAATTAGAGTTATTATAGTTTGATAAAAAATTAAGACGCTTAAAATTAAGATAGCAAATATACTAAAAAATCCGCCACCAAAATTATTACCACAGCAGTTATTGCATCCTCTTATTTTCATCATATCACCTATTATAAAATATGCGGATTAAAAAATAATGTATGTGTAAAAGGCCATTAAAGGCTTTTTTTTATGTTTAAAGTATATTATAATTGATAGTAGGAAAGTAGGGGTAAAATGAATAAAAAAGGTTTTACTTTGACAGAACTTTTAGCGGTTATTGCAATACTTGCAGTAGTTTCGACAATCGCCGGATTTTCTTATACAAAAGTTATGAAAGATAACAAAATAAAACAATGTGAACAAAAAATATTATATATTAAAAAACAAGCAATTAAATGTGCATCAGATGATGCAGAAATTTTGCATGATGGAAATGTATTTCTAACAATAGATGATTTGATAGATAAAGGGTATTTGGTTAGTGATGAAGAAGATAATGATACAATTAATCCTTTGACAGAAAAACAGTTCACTGGAAAAGTTGATCTATCCAAAACAAATGGATTAATTCAAGCGGAATATAATGGTGATAAATGTGAATAAAAAAGGATTTATGTTTATCGAAACAATAGTGATGTGTGCCGTTTTAATGGTAGCGTTATTACTTATTTATAATGGTTATGCTGCATCAATCGCTAAACAAAAAGAAAAGTTAAATTACAATACCACAGCAGGAGAGTTAAAATTGTATCATTTAAAAAAATATCTAATGAATGAGTTGGGTTGGGTATGTGTAACAAAAAATGATTGTCCTCAAGTAGCTACATTTTTAGATGGGACAGATTATAAAGAAATAACTAATATAGATGACTTAAAAAAAGTATATGATATTAAAAAAGTTTATATAGCAAAAGGCAATGTAAAGATAACTTCAGAGTCAGGAGATTTTGCTGCGTATTTAAAAGATTTAAAAAATAGTGATAGTAAATATCGTTTAATTGCAGAATTTTATGATAAAGATACAAAGAAGTATTCTTATGCTTGGATAGAATATCCGTATGTAGAAGAGTAAAGGAGGAAAGTGAATGAGAACAAAAAAAGGCTTTATATCAACATCAATTATATATTCATTTTTCTTAGTATTTATTTTGTTAATGATTGCATTTTTAATGTCGTTTGTAAATAAAAGGCATTTAAATGAAAAAACAAAGGAAAATTTAGAAGTCCCTCCAGATGTTTTAGCTTGTACAAAAGAAAGTACATTAAGTGAGTGTCTATTTAAATCTGAGTATATTGAGTATGTAAATACTGATGATCAAAATTTTTTAAACAAAAATAGCAAATTAGCAAGTGCGAGTTTTACAGAACAAAGTATTAAAAGTCAAATTATACAAAAGGGGACGCCCAATTTTAATAACGTCGCTACGACAGAAGAAGGAATGTTCGCGGCAAAAGATGATTATGGCACAAGTTACTATTATCGCGGTGCAGAGGATGATAATTATGTAGTTTTTGCAGACCAAGTATGGCAAATTATAAGAATTAATGGTGATGGCTCTATAAGAATGATATTAAAAGAAACTAGCACTAAAAATTGTTCTAACAAAACTACAGATCATATAGTTCTACGAGTATATTTAGATGGAACAAATCGAAGTTGCTATGAAAGTTTTCATTATGCAGCTAGTGAATTTTCTAAAATGAAAATAGATTCTGCATCGAGTCTAATAGAAGTGTATGAACCCTATGTATTTGGAATTTGTACAGGTGATAATGATACTTGTGGAAAAATACATCGTAAAATCACCTCAGATTACTTTTCAAATGCTAAAAATATAATTTTACAAATTACTGACAAAGAAATAGACGGTGCTTACGAGCGAGACAAAATTGGTTATATGAGTAATCATGGATTGGAATTTAGAGATGATTTAAAATACGCTAATGAAGATAATAGCATTTTGAAAGAATTAAATGATACATGGTATGAAAATTATTTGTCCTCTTATAGTGAATATCTTTCTAATTCGACAATTTTTTGTGGTGATAAAGAAGAGGTTGATTATGAATTGGACGCTGTTTATATGTATGCCGGTAATAAAAGGATCCTTGATCGAGCTCCTATTTTAAAATGTGTAGACACGGGAAGTAGAACCTCTTTGGATTATAATAAAGTTTTCAATTTAAGTAGATATAATGTTGATGACAAAGTAGGTAGTGATTGTGAGTTAAATAACGAAGTATGTGGTACTTTAGTATATGCCGAAAAGAAAGGATTGCCACTAAATGAAGGCTATGCCTTATCAAAATCAACTCGTTCAACTGACAAGAAAAATCAAAAATTATACAGTAGTTTAGGAATGTCTCAAGAGGAATTAAAAAGAAAATATTTAGGCAATGGTAATTTAATATATCCAATTGGATTAATAAGTGCAGATGAAATAAATATGGCAGGTGGTCGGTATGGTTATGCAAATACTAAATATTATCTATATAGTACGAATGCTTATTGGACTATGACATTATCAAACACGTCTGTTCATAATGGGGCTAAATATTTTGGAGTAAATTCAAATGGAACTTTAACTGAAATGTCTGATCAAAATTCTGTAGCAACTATACGTCCAGTAATAAACTTAAAATCTGATATTTTATATTGTAGTGGAGATGGTACAGCATCTAATCCTTATATTATTGGAAATGGAAGTTGCTAATGAAAAAGTTAAATAAAAATGGAATGACACTTATGGAATTAATTGTGAGTGTAGCTTTAATTAGTGTAATAATGATTTTTATGTACAAATTAATTGCTGATGTAAGAAGTGATAAAAATGAAAATGATAAAATTACAGATAATATAATAAAGATTAGTGAAATTGAAATTGCAATCCAAAATATTATAGTTAAAGAGAGTATATCTAAAATTATATTAGATGGAGGAACGATAGAAATTCCTAATATGAAATTAAAGTTCAAAGATGAAAATAAAAATGTGGTAATAGAGTTAGATGGCGAAGAAGATAAAAAATGGACTTTAGAAAACTTATCTTTAGGTAATTATTGTTATAGTGGAATTACAAATGGCTCTGTAAATTTAAAGATAAATTTAAACAGCGGAGATAAAACTTTATATACTATTGAAATTCCTTATTACAGTAGTTCTTTAACTACGTTAAATACCGGTTCATGGAAAGCTTGTTCTTAAATAAAAGTAATAAATATTAGTAAGACTACTGAAATAATTATACTAAGTAATCTACCATATAAAAAATATTTATAAGATAAATTAGTATCCGAAAGGATACTTTTTATTTGGGCATGAATTGATAATCCACCAAAAGATATGAACGTGATAGCGATAAGTTCTTTTAAAAATAAATTAATATTGATATTTTGAAGTGAGTTTAATCCTTGAGTAAGTTCTAAGAACCCTTTTATAAATATGGAATTGATATTATTAAGTTTAAATAGAGTTATTATAAACGTTGATAAAAGAATATAAAAAACAATAGTTCCTAAAATCATGATAAGTGTTGACATTGTTTTAGTAATTGAATTAGAAATAGAATGTTTTTTATTTTTTAAAGATTTTAAATTTGTAGGATTTATTTTAAAGATAAAGCCAATTATAAAATTAGAAAGATAACTAATTATAATAATTTTCCATATTATATTTATTTCAAACAATAATGACAGCATTGTAACTAAAAAGATTGGATTAGAAAAGAATGTGTATGTAAGTAGTTTATTAGCATCATTTTCATCTATTGAATTATTTTGATAAAGTTCTTTGACAATAATGGCATTTGAAGGAGAACCGGATAATAAACTAAGAATCATGACATAGTATTTTAATCCATTATTTTTAAAAAGTTTAATGATGTAATAAGGGAAGTTATAATCTATTAAAATATTATTAATTAAAATCATGGGAAAAAGAGAGGGAAATACTTTTGTGACCCATAAATTAATAGAGGATATTATTGAAGTATTAATTAACTTATTATTAATAATTGAAAAGTATAGAAATAGTAAACTTATTGTGATAATTAGATAATCTTTATAATTATTTTTCATATTTTCTCCATATTTTGGTATAATTATTTAAGGTGATAATAGTGTTTACTAAAATATATGAAAAAATTAGAGATTTTATTGTAGAAAATTATAAGCAGTTAATTTTTTTATTAGGAGTATTTTTGCTTTTTTGGATTGAACTTCCATATGTTATTTATAGACCAGGAGGAGTTATTAACTTAGCTAAAAGAATTGAAGTGGAAAATGGATATGAATATGATGGAGAACTTAATATGAGTTATGTATCAATGATGAAAGGTAATATTCCATTTGTTTTACTTTCTTATGTTATTCCTAACTGGGATTTAGAAAAAAGCAAAAATATGACATATGATGGAGATAGTGTAAATGAAACAATCAAAAAAGATAAAATACAAACGGAATCTTCGATAGATAACGCAATTATAGCGAGTTATAAATTAACTAATCATAAATTAAAAATTACTGGCTATCATAATCAAGTAATTTTTATTGTGGATGAAGCAGAAACTACTTTAAAAGATTATGATGATATTTTGTCTATTGAAGGAACACCTGTGACTAATTTGGAACATATGAAATCCATTGTAAATGAATATGAAGAAGGTGATGTTTTAAATTTAAAAGTTTTGCGTAATAAAAAAGAAGTTGATGCTATGGCTAAAGTTTTTAAAACTGAAGATGGTTTAAAAATTGGTGTATCAGTTATTACTACATATGACTATGAAACAGACCCTAAAGTTACAATTAAAAGTAAAGCTAGTGAATCAGGTCCTAGTGGAGGTTTAATGATGGCTTTAGGGATATATAATTCCTTAGTAAAAGAAGATATAACTAAAGGGAAAAATATTGCCGGAACTGGGACAATCGATGAATTTGGAAATGTTGGCGAAATTGGCGGAGTTAAATATAAAGTTTTAGGGGCAATAAAAAAAAATATGGATGTCTTTATTTGTCCAGAAGGAAATTTAAAAGAAGCTAAAGATGTGTTAGAAACTACAGATGATGATTTAAAAATAATTAGTGTCAAAACTTTAGAAGAAGCTATAAGTAAATTACAAGAATTAGAGTAATCTTGTAATTTTTTTAATTTATACTAAATTTAAATTTTAACATTTATAAGTAACACAATAATTATTTTATTACTTTTTTAAATAATATATTTTTGCCCATTTGTTTAAAATAAAATTCAAAATTTGCAATTTTGTAGTGGAATATTTATATAGTATCATTTTCATGGTGAACGAAATTGTTATAAATAACGAAAATTTTAA
>JAZRRD010000117.1:0-29691 GCA_045650425.1 Bacilli bacterium
TAAAAAATCTCTATAAGATAACATATTTAATAATGAAGGCTATATTAATTTTAAATAATTATTTACCAAAGAATTATGAAGAAACTTTTAAATTATATTCAGCAAAATTCAATATTGATTATTTTGATTACAAAAAATTTATTAGTGACTATTTAAATGATAATTTAGAATATTTAGAAATTATTGATTATGCCAAAAATTTTCTTTTATCAATTACAAATTAAATGTTAGGAGTTTTAAATGGTAGAAAGTAGTAAATATAAAACCTTTTTTGATTTGGGTATTAGTGATAATTACGATGATAGAGAATTTAGAACATTGAGATGTTTAATTTCAAGCGATAAACCTAAAAAAAGAGTTATAAATAATCGGTTAATAAAAAAATATCTGGATAATGAATCATTAACAAAAGATGAACTTATAAGAGTTAAAAAAATTTTGGATGGAACCATCTATCAAGAAGATAGAAATAGATTTGGACATTGTAGATTATGCTCTGATTTTTTTGAAAGAAAACCTTTGTATAATTTTTCTTCAAAATTTAAATACTGGGATATATGTGTTCCTACTTTTCCATATTTTCCAGGCGGATTAATGATTTATTTAAAAGAAAGGAAAAAATTATTAATTGAGAATGTTCAAGATTTGCCAATTGAATATTTAGAAGAGTTAATAGCTCTTCAAAATGATTTGTTGTATCAATTAAATGATAATTATTTTAATGGAAGTTTAGTTGGAATTAATATTCTGTTCAATCAATTATCAAAATCTGAATTGTGTATCCATGGACATGTTGAATTTATGATAAAAGATATAGATCAAATGGGGTTTGGATGTAAGTATGTTCAAGATAGACCCTATGACAAATTAGCTAGTATTATTAATCGTGCCATGGATAATAAATATGGAATGTTAAAAATAAAAGAAGGTATAAGATTAAACTTGAATCAAATGAGTTTGGATGATGCGAAAAAAACAGTTGGAAGTTACGAAGGAATAATAAATGAATACTTTATCAGAGGAAAGGCATTAAGAAATAAAACATTAGAAATAGAAAATGATATAGATTTATTATTGTATAATAATATGGAACCGGCAGCAACACATTTTGTGTATTTAACTTTATATAGAAATAATATAATAATATCTTTAGTTCCAGAAATTATTTTAGACTTTGTGCCGTATGAAAAAATTGAAAACAACGACGAAGATTTGTATTCCTTAAAAATAAATAGGTTTTATGATGATAAAAACAATGTGTTTATGAGAAACTATAGCCCGTTAATTAGACCTAGCATAAAAATATATTCTCCTCATTTGTCTAAAGAGAAAGTGTTGAAATTGCAAAAAACAATTTACAATAGTTTGGAGGATTAAATGATAATACATGAGTTCAAAAAAATCCCAAAAGGCTTGGAGCAAAAAATATTAAATGATAGTAAACGAGAATTTAACCCAATTACGGCATATACGTTAGTCAACGGATGTATAGACAACTATTTTTATAAAAAAATAAATATGCCAAAAGTGAAAGAAAGATATTATGGGGATTATGTTAAATTATTAATAACGTATTATTCTAGAATTAGAAAATATATTGATTGCAATAAGTTGTATGCCATATGTAATATAGACGGTGGCATTTATGAAATATCTCAAAAAATACCAGAAGAAAGAATTTTGTGTGATAATAGAATAATTTCTTATGATGAAATTAAATTCGTTTTTCAAAAAGCCTTAGAAGGTATACAAAAACTTGAATTTGGTAATGAACTTGATTTGGGAATTGATTCAGCAATTTGGAATTATACAAAAGATGGATTGTTTTTTGACTATGATCCGCCAAAAATTATAGAAGAAGATTCCTTGTTTATAACAAAAAATGATGTTGATTATAAAAGAAGAGTTTTGTATAGAAATTTTAATTATATCGGTATGAGGGCTAATACTTTAGGAACTATATTTTTAGGAAATGAAAACTGGAATTTTAGCATTGAAAATTTTACATCTGAAAATGTTGATGAACTAATTAATCTGATGCTAGAATCAATTGTAGATGAACAGGAAAAAGAAAAAGTGATACTACAAATATATGGGGATTCTGAAATTAATGAATTTAATAAACATCCCATAAATATATTAAGAAAGGAATTAAGGAAAAATGGAAAAAATAGAAACTAATCAAAAATTTATATTTGTAACTGGACCATCTGAGTCTGGAAAAAGTGGAGGGGTAAACTATCTAAAAGATACTTATTCAGAATATTTTAAACATTTGAAAATAAGAAATATATTTCCGGAGGTTTACAAGGATTCTAATTCTGACATGGATTTTCAAACTTGGTATGATTATGAATATGAAAACAATTTCGAATCACTTTGGACTAGATATATTTTAAAAGCAATCGAAATGTCTGAAGGAAAAAGCATAGTAATTATGGATACAATGTATGGAGTCAAAACCATAAAATATTTATATAGTATTTTAGGTGATAATTTAGGAGTTTTATATATTGATGCTGATTTTAATCAAAGAGTTATTAGAGAATATCATAGATTAAGAACAGATTCAGTTCATGGTACAAGAAAAGCGAATTTAAGTATTACAATAGATGACGTTATAAAAAAAACTAGGGAAAAAGATGAGAAAAAACGTGTTAAAGAAACTTTTGAATATAAAAATTTAGTTTATAATAATAATACAATAGATGTTGGAAATAGAACATTAAATGCGCCCTTTTCTTACTTAATTGAAAATAACTGCACAATTCAAGATTTTCATGAAAAATTAGACGAATTTGCGCAATTACAAATAAGGTTGGTTACAAGTAACAATAAATCTTTAAAAAAACAAAAAAAGAATAGTTAAATAATATAAAAGAGCTTAAAAATAATGGAAGTTACTTTTATGAGACATGGTAGAACTGATTTGAATGGAAAAGGGTATATAGCAACCAAAAAAGATTATTCCTTAAATAGAATTGGGATTGAACAATGTTCAGCAAACGTTTTTTTGCCTGGTAATTTTGATTGCGTTTATTGTTCGCCATATAAAAGAACTATTGAAACAGCCAAAATAGTTTATCCATATTTAAATCCTATAATTTCAGTAAATTTAGCTCAACGTGATTTAGGGGAATTAAATGAGAAATTAAAAAAAGATTATGACGCTGAATACTTAAATTTAGTTCGAGAATATATTTTAAATCCTCAAAATGCAGAAACATTACAAAGTATAATAAATAGAATAGATTTGTTTCTAGAATATATATATTCACATCATGATAATAATTCTCAATTACTAGCAATTACGCATAATGGAACTATGAGAGTCATTAAAAAATATTACCTAAATGAAAATGATAATATAGATAGTGAAAATTTAGGTCAGTTCAAAATGGTATTAAAAAAAATTTGAATAGTAATAAAGAATACTAAAAAAATTAACGGTGTGAGACTTATAGTGAATTTTTTTAACAAAGCTTTGCGGTTATAATTAATATAAGCGGTACTTAAAAGATACCAATAACAATTATTATTCGCATGAATCAAAATTAATTCATTAATACAGAGAAATCTGTATTTTTTTTATTATACATGATATTATTTAGGTAGAAAGCAGGGTATTGTATGAATACGTTAGAAGAATCTAAAAAAGAAGAAAGAGTTAATATCGAAGGTTCAGAAAATAAGAACGAAAGCAATTTACAAAAACAAATTATTGAAAACAAAAAAAATTAGTGGTATAACATATATTTACATTTTATGTTTAGTGGTTTATTTTTTTATAATTATAGGATTTTTACCATCAGCCTTTGAATCTTCAAATCAATTTGTTGGATTAAATTTATTCGCTTTTATAGGAATTTTAACATTTGGATTTTCAGGTTTTGGGTTTCTATGTTTATTTTTTCTACTATGGGATTGCTTCATTAAAGTGTTAACTAAAAAGAAATGATTAACGCTTTTTATTTTGCCTAAATGGGCCTTGAGTTTTTTAGCGCTTTTAGATATAATTGATTATAGATAAAAAATACGAGGAGTTGCTTATGAGAAGAATTATAGCTAGTTTAGATATAGGCTCTGATACAATTAAACTTGTAGTCGGAGAAATATTTCGTAATAAATTAAATATATTATCTGCCTTAGATACTCCAAGTAGAGGAATTAAAAAGGGTTATATTATTAATTCTGAAAGTGCAGTTGAAGCGCTAAAAGAGTTGTTTGATAAAGCTTATGCTATGCTGGGAATTAAAGTTAGTAAGGTAATTGTTTCAGTTCCTGCATATTTAACTGAATGTTTTTTATCTGAAGGAATGACTACTATAACTAATGAAGATAAAATTATTACTAGTAAAGATATTATAAGAACATTACAAGGAGCAGTTTATAATAAAATAAATCCATCAAGTGAATTAGTTACAGTTTTGCCAACTAATTTTACAATTAATGATACAGAACTTGTGAAAAATCCACTTAATATGATCGGAGATAAATTGAACGTTAAAGCAGTTGTAGTAACAGTTCCTAAAAAAAATGTTGACCCAATAGCAAATTCACTTCAAAAAATTGGAGTAGAGGTAGTAGACGTTGGAATATCCCCATTAGGCGATTACTATGAATTTAAAACTAAAGAATATGAAAAGATGGTAGGTGCTGTAGTTAACATTGGTGATGAAACTACGACAGTTTCAATATTTAATAGAGGAATATTAACTAATTGTGAAGTTATTGATATAGGTGGAGAAAATATAGATAACGATTTAGCATATGTATATAAATTAACTAAGACAGATGCTAGAACATTAAAAGAAAAATTAACATTAGCACATAATAGATTAGCAGAGCCAAGCGAAAATATGACTTTAACTAATCGTGAAGGTGATGATGTTAAGATAAATCAATATGATTCATCAGAAATTGTTATGAGTAGATTAGAAGAAATATTAAATTTATGCAAAAAACAAATAAATCTCTTAACAAAAAAGGAAATTAGTTATATAATATTCACAGGAGGAGTAACCGAGTCTAAGGACTTTGAGTTAGTCTTAGAAAGTATTTTTGGAAATAGAGCTAATTTAAGACAAGTTCCGGAAATAGGAGTTAGAGATAATAAATATTCTACTTGTGTTGGATTAATTAAATATTACAATAGTAGATTAAAATTAAGAAATAAAGATTTTTCAATTTTTAGTTTAGAAGAACAAGAAGAATTTAGTGGATTATCAAAGAAAGTTAGCTTATCTGAAAATTCTCTTTTAGGTAAGTTATTCGGATATTTTTTTGACAATTAAGGAGAGTGTAGCATGAACGGATTACAAATGGATCAAATCGCTAAAATAAAAGTAGTTGGCGTAGGTGGCGGTGGATGTAACGCTGTTAACCAAATGATAGATGAAGGTGTTAAGGGAGTAGAATTTATAGTTGTAAATACAGATTTACAAGTATTAAATGCATCTCGTGCCGAAAATAAAATACAAATAGGTTCTAATATTACTGACGGGTTAGGTGCAGGAGCAAATCCAGAAATAGGAAGAGCTGCAGCATTAGAAAGCAAATCTGAATTAGAAGAATCATTACGTGGAGCAGATATGGTATTTATCGCTTGTGGATTAGGTGGAGGTACAGGAACTGGAGCTTCGCCAATTATCGCAGAAATTGCTCAAGAAATTGGAGCCTTAACAGTAGGTATTGTAACTAAACCATTTAGATTTGAAGGAAAACGTCGTATGGAAAATGCTTTGGTTGGATTAGAAGAACTAAAGAAACATGTAGATACATTAATTATTATTCCAAATGATCGTTTAAGAGATATTATTGATAAAACAACAAGTTTTGAAGACGCATTTAAAGAAGTAGATAATGTCTTACATAGGGGTGTTCAATCAATATCAGATTTAATCGCCGTAACTGGAGTAATCAACTTAGACTTTGCTGATGTTAAAACAGTTATGGAAAAAAGCGGAAGTGCGATTATCGGTATTGGATGTAACGCTGGAGAAAATAGAGCTATCGAAGCTGCTAGACAAGCTGTGGCAAACTCACTTCTTGAAGCTACAATTGACGGTGCAACAAATGCTATCGTTAACGTAACTGGTGGTAAAAATCTTACATTATTTGAAATCGAAGATGCTGTTGAAACAGTTAGAGAAGCAGCTAATAGTGATGTAAATATTATCTTCGGAGCTATTAAGAATGAAAATTTAACTGATGAAGTAATTGTTACAGTAATTGCTACTGGATTTGATGAACCAATTAGTGAAGAACAAACTGGATTTCCAAAAGAAAGAGAAATTCCAAGACGTCGTACAATAACAGATGATGATACAGATTTGGATATCCCACCATTCTTAAGAAATAGAGACGATTTTTAAAATAGATAAATCTACAATAAATCATTAAAATTAACTATATCAAGTGATTGATGTAGTTTTTTTGACATTTTATATATAGATAGGTATAATTTAAGTAAAAAAGAGGAAATAATGATAGATAATGGTTGTGGAATAATAACTATAACACAAAAGAATCAATCAATATTTTATGATAAATTAATTAAATTTTATGAATCTCGAGATAATAAAGATTTAAAGCAATGGATTTATGATACAAGTATTGATGGAATTAGTTTAAATTAAAAAATATCTTAATGTAAAGTTTACAAAAATAAGTCGACCGTTGGTCGATTTTTTTTGACAAAAGGTCGGGGGGGGTATGCTATATATAACAAGGTAGGAAAGAGGTAATATATAGTGAAAGAAAAGAAGAAAAAAATAATAATCTTGTCAATAGCAATAGTTGCAGTAATAGCAATTATTGCGGGAAGCACATATGCATATTGGCAAATAACCAAAACACAAGAAACACCCAATGATATCGTAGCAGCATGTCTAGATTTAAATCTAGAAGATAAAAGTGCAGCAATAGACTTAGATAGTGCCTGGCCAATAACTGATGATGAAGCAAATAGTCTAACTGGATATACATTTACAGTATCAAATAATTGTGATCAGGAAGTAAATTATATTGTTGGATTAAATAGAATTGAGGAATCTAATTACCTACAAGATTCTAGTGTAAAAGTAAGATTAGATGAAAAAAGTCCATTTACTTATGGAGAGTTATCAGATATAGAATACGCTGATCCAAATAATACGTATACATCAAGAGTATCAAAACAAGTAAGTTTAGAGACAATCAAAGCAAATGAAACTAATGAACATACAATAAGAGTATGGGTAAGTGATAAAGCGCCTGTTTCAGAACAAAGTAAAATTTTCAAAGGTCAAGTATTTATTACTGGTGGTCAAGGGATAGACCTAGCAGATAACGCTAAATGTTTTGAAATAGATAATAATGGAACAATATTATCATATGATTATTCTTGTGGAACAGATGTAGTTGTCCCAGCAGAAATAAATGGAATTAAAGTAAAAACAATTAACGAAAATTCATTTAAAACATTGCATGCAATAGGTATTCAAACGCTTAAAGGAAGTCAACAAGGTTTATTTGTTGTATATTTTGACGAAACTAATAGAGAAGTATTAGATGCGGCAATGCTAAATTATGTATGTGAAGAATTAAACGTTTGTGGGGTGCCAAGCGTTTCATATATAGCAACAATATTATCAGAAGAAGAATATAACTCTCACGATTGGAGTCAATATGACTATACATACAATATAGAATTCACTGTAGATAATGAAACAGGAGAACTAATAGATCAATCTGATGATGGTCTATATCAACAAGTAACATCGCTAGATTTAAGTAAAGCTGTATTTTTAGAAAATATTGAAGAACGCTCATTTGATAAAAGTCCTCTTGAAACATTAATATTACCAGAAGAAAACGTGATTAATATAGGAGAGTTTGCATTTTACAAAACAAAGCTTAAAACTTTGAATTTTAATAAATCACTAAGTAATAGTGGTGAAGGAGCATTTGCTGGTAATACATTTGATGAACTAATAATTTCGGACAATAATTATGTAGATATAGGAAATATATTATATGATGATGACAAAACTTCTAGGGATCTCTCTTTAATAAAGAAACTTATAATTAAGTCTAATATTACAGAAATACCAGATTACGCGTTTAGAGCGCCGTATTATTCATCTAACAAGTACGATATTGAAGAAGTGTTATTTGAAGATACTGAAGAAAATCCAAGTCAATTAGTTTCGGTTGGAGCACGGGCTTTTGAGGGTAATAAGCTTACAAATTTAACACTTCCAAGTCAATTGGTTTCAATCGGAGCAGATGCCTTTGCTGGTAATAATCTTACAAAAATAGAATTGCCAGAAACATTAACAGATCTTTCTTCTAATGCTTTTTATGATAACAACATAACAGAAGTAAAAATAGGCAATAGTAAGCAAACTGGTAAAAATCGTTTTTGGAATAACCCTATAAAAAAAGTTATAATATCAGCTAGCGTAACAGAAATACCCGAAGATGCGTTTTCTGATTACACATTGGAAGAAATAGTATTTGAAGATACTTCAGAGAATCCAAGTCAATTAAAGACTATAGGAGCAAATGCGTTTAATTCAATTGGAATTACAAGTTTAGAACTTCCAAGCTCATTGAAAACAATAGGAGATTATGCTTTTGCTTCTAATAATTTAAGTGAATTAACAATTCCGAGTTCAGTAGAAACAATAGGATATTATGCTTTTGGTGATTGCAATCTATCAAATTTAAAATTTGAAGATACTATTGAACGACCAAGCCAATTAAAAACAATAGGAAGCCTCGCATTTGGTGGTACTGAATTAGAAGGAACAATAGTTATTCCAAATAGCATAACAGAAATAGGAGGATTAATATTTGAGTGCACAAATGTAGAAACTGTAGTAATTAAAAGAACACAAGAAGATGCATTAGCAAATGTTAAATTTTCCGAAGGCTGGAACTATACTGGAGATCTTGAGATTTTTTATGAGAATCCAAATACAACTACAGGATTCGCTGAAGTAATATACGATCCAAATTATACAGAATAAAACCAAGAAACTATAAAACGACACGAAATGTGCTCGTTTTTTTATATACTAAATTTGGTGATAAAAATGACAATATATCTTGATGCAGTTTTAATTTTAAACTTCTTAATAGATTTAATGCTTTTAGTCACTGTTAAAGTTACTTTAAAAAGAAATGTTAAATTTTATAAACTAGTTATTGGAGCATTCTTAGGTAGTTTAAGTATTCTATTATTATTTATCAAACTAAATAGTTTTACTTTGTTTCTAATAAAATTTGGCATAGCTCTAATTATGTCTTTGGTAGCATTTAATTTTATTTCATTAAAATACACCATTAATAATTTAGTTTATTTATATATGACTAGTACAATACTCGGTGGTTTTATGTATATGTTAAATATTGAGTTTAGCTATAGACAAAATGGCTTAGCTTTTTCTAATAGTGGACTAAAAATCAACTTTATATTTTTATTACTTGTATCACCATTATTTATCTATTTGTATCTAAGAAGTAATAAACAATTGAAAGCAAATTACAGCTTATATTATAATGTGAAAATCGGTTTTACTAATAATACCTTAGATTTTGTTGGTTACTTAGATACTGGAAATAAACTTAAAGATCCTATTACTAATAAAAATATTATTTTAATCGAAGAAAAAACTATTAAAGGAATGATTCATAATCGTAGTCCAATGTATGTTCCTGTAAAAACTGTTAATAAAAATAGTTTATTAAAATGTTACAAACCAGACACTTTGATTATTAATGACCAAAAATTTAATAATTATTTAATAGGTACTATTAACGATAAAATTAATATTGATGGTGTAAATTGTTTATTAAATTATAAAATGATGGAGGAATTAAATGTTTAAAAGATTACTTAACTTTTTAAAAAGAAAATATAGTGAATGTTTTTTTGTTGGAAGTACGGATAAATTACCACCACCACTAGAAAAAGAAGAAGAATTAGAATATTTAATCAAAGCTAAAAAAGGAGATGAATATTATAAAAATAAACTTATTGAGCATAACTTAAGATTAGTAGTATTTTTGGCTAAAAAATATGAAAATACTGGCTACGACATCGAAGACTTAGTAAGTATAGGTTCTATTGGATTAATAAAAGGTATTAATACTTATAAAATAGATAAAAATATTAAATTAGCAACATATGCCTCAAGATGTATATCAAATGAAATATTAATGTTTTTGCGAAAAAACAAAAAAAGAAAAGGAGAAATTAGTTTAGAAGATTCATTAAATTATGATGCTGAAGGTAATGAACTTCATCTTGAAGACATTCTTGGAACAGAACCTGATGTTGTTCATAAAGAGTTTGAACATTCCCTAGATCTAGAATTCTTAGCAAATGAAGTTAAAAAACTTGAAGGAAGAGATAAAGAAATTATGACTTTAAGATATGGTCTTAATAATACTGAAGAATTTACTCAGAAAGAAGTTGCTGAAATGCTTGGAATAAGTCAGTCTTATATTTCTAGAATTGAGAAAAAAGTTATTAAAAAACTAAAACAACTAATGAAAAGTTAATGAATAAAAAAGTTCTTTTTGTAGCAAAACTTGTTATGAAAGGAGCTTTTTTAATTGGCAAAAAACAAAGTAGAAATATCAGGAATTAATACTAGTAAAATAAAAGTATTAACCCATAAAGAAAATATGGAATTATTTAAACGATTAAAAGAAGGAGATTTATCGGCAAAAGATGAATTGGTAAATGGTAATTTAAAATTAGTTTTATCAGTCATTAAAAGATTTTCTAATAAAGTAGATAACTTAGATGATTTATTTCAAGTAGGAGTGATAGGACTTATTAAAGCTATTGATAATTTTGATATGTCATACAATTTAAAACTTTCAACTTATGCTTGTCCCTTAATTATTGGAGAATGTAAACGAAGCATAAGAGATAATACAACGATGAGAGTTAGTCGAAGTATTAAGGATCTAGCTTATCAAATTATAAAGTTAAAAGATGAATTTTTAAAAGAATATGGCTTTAATCCTACGAACGAATATATAGCTAAATCATTAGGTATTGAAGAATATGAAATTACTTATGCATTAGACGCTTTAAGAGAACCTAGTAGTATTTATGAACCTATATATAACGAAGGTGGGGATACAATTTATTTAATGGATCAATTGGCTGATAAAAAAGAAGTTAATACAGATAGGGATATGCTTATTTCTTTAAGAAGAGCTTTAAATGAAATTAAAGAACGGGAAAGAAAAATTTTAATTGAACGGTTTATTATAGGCAAAACACAAATGGAAATTGCAGATAGTTTGAGTATTAGTCAAGCTCAAGTATCCCGGATTGAAAAAAATGCTATAAATAGTGTAAAAAGACTCATTAAATAAATTTTTTGAACTAAATTTTAATAGGGTGGTTTAATTGTTTATTTCGGATTTACAAACTAAAGATATTGTTAATACTGTTGACGGTCAAAATTTAGGTAGAATTATAGATGTTGAAATAAGTAGTGAAGGACAAGTATTAAATTTAATTGTCGAAAAAAAGAAAGCATGGCGTAGCTTTAGTTCTTCAGATAAAAGTATATCTTTTAAAAAAGTTAGTAGAATCGGAGAAGATGTTATTTTAGTCAACTTAAATGAATAAGACTTCTTTTTCTAAATAAAATAGAGTATAATTAATTTGTGATATTTATGAAAAATAAAATAATATATTTTATCGGAGCTTTTATATTAATATTAGATCAATTAACTAAAATGTTTATAGATAAAAGTGCTACAATAATTCCAAGATTCTTTTATATAAATCCAGTTAATAATTATGGTGCAGCATGGAGTGTTTTTAGTAATCAAACTATTTTTTTGATAATAGCTTCATTAATTATTTTAATAATACTTTTAAGATATCAAAGTTATTTTAAAATGAATTTAAGAAATAAAATAGCATTTGGATTATTATATGGAGGATTATTAGGAAATTTACTTGATCGAGTAGTATTTGGGTATGTCAGAGATTTCTTAGATTTTATTATTTTTAATTATGATTATCCAGTTTTTAATATAGCAGATGCATCCTTAGTTATAGGAATGATCCTGCTTATAATTGCTATTTTTAAAGGAGAAGATAGAGTTGAAACAAGTAGTAGTAAATGAATGTGATAATTTAGAAAGAATAGATAAATATTTAACCAATCATTTAGATTACAGTAGAGAAATAATTTCTAAATTAATTAAAGATAATAAAGTCACAGTTAATGAAAAATTTGTAAAACCTAATTATATAGTAAAAATAAGTGATATCATTAATATTGAAGAATATGTTGAAGAAGAGAGTTCTTTTTCTGAAACTAATATTCCAATAGATATCGTTTATGAAGATGACAGTATAATTGTGATTAATAAGCCATCTGGTTTAACTGTTCATCCAGGAAGTGGTAATAAGAATAATACATTAGTTAATGCGCTTTTGTACTATAACAAAAATTTAAGTGACATTGGTGGATTAGAAAGGCCTGGGGTAGTACATCGTATCGATAAAGATACATCTGGATTGATTATATTAGCTAAAAATAATAAAGTACATGAAATTTTAGCTGATTATTTTAAAAATAAATCAATTAAAAGAACTTATATTGCTTTAGTAAAAGGAGTAATTGAAAATAGCTCTGGCACTATTGATGCTCCAATAGGTAGAGATAGTCTCAATCGTTTAAAAATGACTGTGACAGATAAAAATTCTAAAAATGCCATTACTCATTTTAAAGTTTTAAAAAGATTTAAAAAATATACGCTTTTAAGTTTAAAACTTGAAACGGGCAGAACTCATCAAATTAGAGTTCATATGAAATTTATTAATCACCCGGTATTTAATGACCCTGTTTATACCGGTGATTCGTGTACAAATTTTGGACAATTTCTTCATTCATCTGAAATGGAATTTACTCATCCAATAACAAAAGAATTAATGCATTTTGATTGTCCATTGCCCCAAGAGTTTGAAGATTTTATTAAAAATCTAGACTAATAAAATAATTAACTAAAGAAGCAAAAATATAAATACAAAATATAAAATAGGGAATAGTGAAAATAAATCTGTTTCCTATTTTTTCTTTGATATTTAAAATGTGTAAAAAACTAAATGCTAAAAGAATAATGCTTATTATCAAAGAAAAAGTATAATTTTGATAATAAATTAAAAATGTAAATATTGCTATATTTAAAATATAATTACTAAGCAATGTAAATAAAGTATTATTATCAAAACTATGTTTAAAGTAAAGATCTGTAACGTTAAAAAAAGTAAGAATTAAACAAAATATGTAAATTAATGTTGGAAAGTAGACAGTATTTATCTTTATCACCTCTTTACTAAATATATTATTTAAGATAAAATAATATACGTGGAGGATATTTATGAACACAGTAATTATTAGTGACAAAGATCAAATTATTATGAGCTTAGTACACTATTTTGTAACCGAAGAAGATTATACTCCAATTGTAGTAAGAGGAGTAAAAGATGAAATATGGTTAGAAAATACTGAAGGGGCTTATAAAATAATAAGAATAAATTCTAACCATATACATAATAATGAACAATATAAATTCGATGTGTTTAAAACAAAAAGTGTAATGAAACAAATTAAGAAAAAAACATTATCATTAAGCATGAATGCTTTAAATATCTTTTTAGATTTAGACGAAAGTGTTAAATTAGGCGAAGAAAAAAATATTGATTCGATCAAAATTGATAGTTTAGATGAAGTAAAAACTAAAAAGGATTTAGTTAATATTTTTCCGAAATTAGAGAAAAAATTAATTCCTAAGACTGAAGGAATGGATTTTATTGTTAATGTAACTAATGACTTAAATAAAAAGACTGCTAAAGAAAATAAGAAATATGAAGCTACATTTAAACCCAAAAAAATAATTGCTACATATGTTTTAATGATTGCTTGTATTTTATTATATTTAGTTTCTGCTATAAGATCTGGTGATTTTATTTCAATAGATTCTTTAACTTTATATAATTTAGGAGCAATAAACCAAAGTGCTATTAAAAGTGGTGAAATATTAAGGTTGTTCACATCCATATTTTTACATGGTAATATTATTCACTTGCTGGTAAATATGTATTCTTTAGCAATAATAGGTAAACAAGTAGAAACATATTTAGGCAAAATTAAAATGATTGCTATATGTCTTATAAGTGGTATTTCTGGAGGACTTTTATCAGCAATATCTGGGACACAATGTGGCATAGGATTTAGTGGAGCATTATTTGGTTTATTAGGGGCATTATTATATTTTGGATATCATTATCGTTTATATCTTGGTGAAGCTCTAAGAACTCAAATAATTCCTATTATTTTATATAATTTAATTATTTCGTTTTTGATACCTAATATCGATTTTTTTGCGCATTTAGGAGGATTAGTCGGAGGATTTTTATGTTCAATGGCATTAGGAGTTTCAGGTAAAAGTAAAAAAAATGAAAGAGTGAATGGAATAATAACCACGTTAATTTATTTATCATTTTTAAGTTTCATATTATTAAAATACATATAAAGTGTAAAGTTTACAAAAATAAGTTGACCGATGGTCGATTTTTTTTGACTTTTAATTTCGGGGGGGGGTATGATTAAAATAGAAAAGAGGTAGAAGATGGAAAAAAACAAAAGAAATAAGATAATAGGATTATCGATAGGTATTTTTATAGTGCTAATAATTGTAGCGTCAAGTACATATGCATACTGGCAAATTACTAAAACGCAAGAAACGCCAAATGACATCGTCGCAGCATGTCTAGATTTAAATCTAGAAGATAAAAGTGCAGCAATAAATTTAGATAGTGCCTGGCCAATAAATGATGACGAAGCAGGTGATTTAACAGGATACACATTTACAGTAACAAATAACTGTAATGAAGAAATAAATTATATTGTAGGACTAAATAGAGTTGAAGACTCTAACTACTTACAAGATTCAAGTGTAAAAGTAAGATTAGATGAACAATCATCACATGTATATGGAGATTTAAGTGATGTAGAATATGCAGATGCAGAAAATACATACACATCAAGAGTAAGTAAACAAGTGAGTGTAGAAACAATTTCTGCGAATGGAACAAATGAACATACAATAAGAGTGTGGGTAAGTGAGGATGCACCAGTTTCTGAACAAAGTAAGATATTCCAAGGCCAAGTGTTTATCACAGGAGGTCAAGGAATTGAAGTAAAAGAATGTTTCACAATCGCAAATAATGGAACTATACTTGGATATGATATATCATGTGGGAAAGAAGTGAAAGTTCCTGCTGAAATAAATGGGATAAAAGTCAAGGAAATAAATGCTTTCTCTTTTAATACTATTACTATAGGAGGAATCGTTGGTAGATATGGTGAATTAGTACAAGTTAGTGGAAGTTATGAATATTCATTAGAAGATGTGGTTATGTATGTACAACAATTTCCAATTACATTAGGTGAGATTACTATTACTTCCAAAGAACAATTATTAGAATTAATGTGTGAGGGAAATACTGAATGTATACAGACGCAAGGGGAGTTTATATTAGTCGGATTAGAAGATTTTAATAATTATGATTGGTCAAAATATGCAGAGATAGAATACTCAAATCAAGATATTACTGGAGAATATGCTATTAGTGACGTTGAAAAATTAGATTTAAGTGATGCAATATATTTAGAAAGAATTGGAAGCAATTCATTCTACATAGATCAGTATTTAAAAAGTTCAATAAACGATACTTGTGTATTTAAAAGTGATTATCATGGAGATTACTATGAATGTCAATCAAATTTAAAAGAATTAAAATTACCGGTTAATGGAGTTTTATCTACAATAGGTGATGGTGCTTTTAGAAGACATAATCTTGAAAATTTAACAATACCAAGTTCTGTCACAACAATCGGACAATCGGCATTTTCATCAGGTACACTTAAAAGTCTTACATTTGAAGATAGTTCATCAAGTCCAAGCAATTTAACAACGATAGAATCTAGTGCATTTAATTCTAATGATATAACAGGTACTTTAATTATACCAAAATCTGTCACTAAAATTGATGAAAATGGATTTTACGGTAATAATAATTTAACTAAGGTAATAATAAAAAATACTGAGGAAAATATTCACATATATAGTTGGAATTTCAACGATACAACAGAAATTGTGTATGATCCGAATTATACTGACTAAAGCCTAGAACATAGGCTTTTTTTAGTATACAATTATTTTACATGTATTGGCGTATCAATTGACATTAGTTATCATTTATAGTATATTTATATAAAGAAAAAGGTGATTTAATGAGTAATAAATATGATGTAAGTCCAACAATTGCTGAAGAATTAGCTAAGCTAGAAGCGGATAGAGTTCAAGCGATTGCAGAATTAACTGGAGAAAATCCAAATAATTATATAAGTAAAGAATCAGCAGGAACTATGGCAAGAATAGATGCTGATGGGAAAGAATTTATTGCCAATATTCAAAAAGAAGCAGAACAAACTTTAACAGAGTTAGGTATTCCAAACAAAGTTGAAGATGCTCCAGCAATGAGTGAAATCGAACAAAGTGTTTACGATATGAGTATTGGAAACTTAGAAATAAAAAAATTAACAAGAGCAGTAGAAATTTTAATTGCTGTAGTTTTAGCAGCTTCAACAAGTTTGGCTTTATTAGTAGAATATTTTAAAACTCATAATAAAGTGGCAGAGTTACGTGAACAATATGCTAATTATGAGGAATTAATTGATTTTAACACAGGTACAGGTGAACATAATTATAGTAGACGTGAAATTGGACAAGCAATAGCTAGTTCCATTATTCAAAAAGCATCTTATAATCAAGATTTAGATGTAAATAGAGAACTTATTTATGCTCTAGGAACAATGGATCTTCCAAAATATGGATATTCTCAAAGTGAAGCCTTTCGTAAAAACGGAGATAATCCTGATTATTTACCACAAGGATGGGCTGAAGGAATTTATTCAGAAATTAGATATGAATTAATGGAAGCAGGAGTAATTGCTTTACCTGAGACATTAAAACAATATATGATTGCTAATGGTTTTGCCAAAGGTAAATTTAGATTAAATGATATTACAAAGAAAATTAGTTTTGTACCTTTAGAAGAAGGCGAAGAACTTAGCGTAGATGATATTTATAAAAATCTAAGAGAATTTACTCAAGCTTATGCTGTTAATTCTGAAGGGTTAGATGATATTCAAGGCCTAGGAGGAAGAAAATAATGAAACAAGAGGTTGAAGTTATAGTGCTTGAAGACAATCAAGAGTATTTACCAACAAAAACCGTTGTTATAAATGGAACAAAATATTATGCTCTTGTAAATGTTAATGATACTAAGAAAATTTGTTTTCGAAAAGAAATTGAAAAAAATGGTGAAACTTACATTTCAATGTTAGCAAACAAAGAAGAATTAGAAATGGTTATAAATAAAATGCAATAAAATTATTTGCAATTAAAAAAAATGTGTTATAATACATTTTATAAAAAGCGATGAATGAGACAAGTTATTTATAAAGTAGCTTTCAAGAGAGTTAGTGGAAGGTGTGAACTAACAAAGTAAAATATAATTAATATCACTCAGGAGTTGGTTATCTGAAATATTTTAAGATAACCCGTAGATATCTACGTTACAAAAAAGAGTAAAAATTAAGGTGGTACCACGAAACATTCGTCCTTTGAGATGGATGTTTTTTTTATTTAGAAAGGATTGAATTTAATGAAAAATTTTAAAGAATTAGACAAAAGACCTACTCATGAAGTAGAACAAAGTATTTTAGAAAAATGGGGTGGAGTTAACAAAATTTTAGATAAAACTATCGAGAAAAGAAAAGACTCAGAAAATTTTGTCTTCTTTGATGGCCCTGCTACAGCAAATGGAATGCCTGGAATTCATCATATGCTTGCAAAATTTTTAAAAGATTCATTTTGTAAATATAAAACAATGACAGGAAAAAAAGTATTAAGAAAAGTTGGTTGGGATACACATGGGCTTCCAGTTGAACTTCAAGTTGAAAAAGAACTTGGGTTTTCTGGAAAAAAAGATATCGAAAAATATGGTATTAAGGAATTTAATCAAAAGTGTCGCGAAAGTGTTTGGAAAAATGAAAAAGCATTTTCAGATTTAACAAGTAAGATGGGACAGTTTATTGATCTTGAACATCCATATGTTACTTATGATAATAATTATATTGAAACAGAATGGTGGATTTTAAAGAAATTCTTTGAAGAAGGATTATTTTATGAAGGTGTAAAAATATTACCATATTGTCCACGTTGTGGAACAGGACTTGCATCTCATGAAGTTGCTCAAGGATATAAAGAAGTAACAGTTGAAACAGTTATAGTGCCAATGAAAAAGAAAGATGCAGATGAATATTTCTTAGTATGGACAACAACTCCTTGGACATTAATTGCTAATGTAGCATTATGTGTTAATCCAAAAGAAGAATATATAAAAGTAGAATCTATGGGATATAAATTTATCTTAGCAAAAAAATTAGCATCTAGTATTTTAGGTGAAGATTATACAGTATTAGAAACATATTTAGGAAAAGATTTAGAGTATACTGAATACGAACAATTAATCCCAGAAATAGAAGTTAATAAAAAAGCTTTCTTTGTTACATGTGATGAATATGTAACTATGGAAGATGGTACTGGTATCGTACATATTGCTCCAGCGTTTGGTGAAGATGATGCAAACGTTGGTAAGAATTATGATTTACCATATGTTAACCCAGTAGGTGAAGATGGTAAATATACAATGGGGCCATGGAAAGGGACACTAGTATTTGATGCTGATCTTGAAGTAATCAAGTATTTAAAAGCAAATGATAAATTATTTAAAAAACAAAAAATGGTTCATGACTATCCTCATTGTTGGAGATGTGATTCACCACTTTTATACTATTCTAAACCAAGTTACTATTTAGAAATAACTAAGATTAAAGATAAAATTATCGAAGCTAATAAAACAATCAAATGGTATCCAGAATATGTCGGAGAAAAAAGATTTGGTAACTGGTTAGAAAATTTAAAAGATTGGGCTATCTCTCGTAGTAGATATTGGGGAACACCACTTCCATATTGGACTTGTGAATGTGGATATGATTTAATGGTAGGTTCAAGAAAAGAATTAGTTGAGCTTGCTATCGAAGAAATTGATGAATCTATTGATCTACATAGACCTTATGTTGATGATGTTCATATTAAATGTCCTAAGTGTGGAAAAGCAATGTCTAGATGTAAAGATGTAATTGATTGTTGGTTTGATTCAGGAGCAATGCCATTTGCACAATATCATTATCCATTTGAAAATATAGAATTCTGGGAGACTCAATTCCCTGCAGACTTTATTTGTGAAGGAATTGATCAAACTAGAGGATGGTTCTATACATTGTTAATTATCTCAACATTTATTAAAGGCTGTGCACCATTTAAAAGTGTTTTAGTAAATGATTTAATCCAAGATGCTGAAGGAAAGAAAATGAGTAAATCAAAAGGTAATATTGTTGAACCATTTACTACAATGAAAGAATACGGGGCAGATACAGTAAGATTCTACTTACCTTATGTTTCTCCAGTATGGACTCCATTAAAATTTGATATGAATGGACTTAAAGAAGTATACTCTAAATTCTTCAATCCATTAAGAAATACGTATAGTTTCTTTGCAATGTATGCAAATACTGATAATATCGATATTGCTGAATGTAATGTTGTTTATGAAGATCGTGAAGAGATTGATAAGTGGTTATTAAGTAAATATAATAAATTATTAAAATATGTAACAGAATCTTATGAAGAATATGATTTAAATAAAGTAGTTAAAGCAGTTACTGAATTTGTTTCATCAGATTTATCTAACTGGTATATTAGACGTAATAGAAAAAGATTCTGGGGTAGTGAATTAGATAATTCTAAAAAATCAGTTTATATAACTACATATGAAGTTTTAGTAGGACTTGTAAAAATGATAGCTCCAGTAGTGCCATTCTTAACTGAAGAAATTTATTGTAACTTAACTGGAGAAGAATCAGTACATTTAACAGATTTCCCTAAATATGATGAAAGTTTAATTAATGAAAAATTAGAAGAAAAAATGGATTTAGTTAGAGATTTGATTAGTATTGGTAGATTTGTTCGCGAAGAAAATAAAATTAAAGTACGTCAACCATTAAAAGAAATCCTAATAGATGGAAAACAAGAAAGTATAATTGATGATTTAGTTACTTTAATCGAAGAAGAGTTAAACGTAAAAAAAGTTACTTTTGTTAAAAATTTAAATGAATACATGAATATTGAAGTTAAACCAAACTTTAAAACAGCAGGACCTGTATTTGGACCAAAAGTTAAAGCTTATCAAGAATATTTAAAAACTATTAGTGATGAAGATATTGTTAAGTTACAAAATAAAGAACAATTAACCATTTCTATTGATGATAATGAATATGTTATTAATCAAGATTTAATTGATATTAGAATTTCATCTAAAGAAGGCTTTAATGTAGGAATGGAAAATAATAATTTCATTATTCTTAATACTGAACTAACTCATGAATTAATATTAGAAGGAAATGCTCGTGAAATAGTCTCTAAAGTACAACAACTTCGTAAAAATAAAGATTTTGATGTTGCGGATAGAATCAAACTATATTACAGTTCTGATGATGAAATAAAAGAAACTTTTGAACAATTTGGAGAATACATCAAAGATGAAACTTTATCATTAGAATTAATAATAAAAGAAGATTTAATTGAAACATTTGATATAAATGGTCACGAAGTAAAAATTGACGTAGAAAAAATATAATTAAATCAAAAAAATCGACATAATGTCGGTTTTTTTAATTGTTTTATAAAAAAAGCAAATTAGTTTATATCTAATTTACTTTGTAGTTCAACAATTTGTACTGCATCATCATATTTAGTTAAGACATCTTTATAATCATCATATAATTTTTGAAGTCCATTTTCACCTTTATATTGAGAAGTTAAGATTGTTAAATATTTGTCTTCCATTTTACTAAATGGAACAATCTTATAAGGACCTTTAGCTGGTCCAGCAGAGTGAGTGTAAATCAGTTCTGCTCCAACATCTCCAAGTTCAATAGTAGTTTCTCCCTCTGGAGTAACAGTTTTAGTAATTGTTAATGTGCCTAAAGCTCCAATTGTAACTTTTTGACCATATTGTCCGGGCTTTGTAGCGGTTAAATAACCTTGATTACTAATTAAATTTCCCAGAGCGTAAAATACAACTGTATCTCCAATTCTTTCGATAGGTTGTATACAATGTGCATGGTTTCCGATAACTATATCTACATCTTGTTCTGCTAAGAAATTAGCAATTTTCTTTTCTTCAGCATTTGGTTCTAATATATATTCAATACCCCAGTGCATTGAAACAATAAGAACGTCTACTTTATCTCTTAAGTTTGCAATATCATTTTTTACTTTTTCTTCATTATAGGTATTTACTAAATAAGATTTGTTTTTAGGAACTGGATTCCCATTAGTTGAAGTAGTATAAGCTAAGAAGCCATATGTTATTCCATTAACTTCTCCAATTAATCTTGTATAATCATTTTTCATTTCTTCGGAATCTGTCATTCCATCAAATATTATATTATCTTTCGTATTCCAGTAGGCGACACTACCTAAAACTCCATTAGAACCGACATCCATACTATGATTATTAGCTAAAGATACTAAATTGAAACCGGCATCAACAGCAGCATCTCCATACGCTTTTGGTGTATTAAAATAAAGACCTCCACCTGTGGGATAATAATCATCATTTCCACTTATTACTGATTCTTGATTATAAAATTTAATATCATAATCTGCTAAAATATCTCTAATTAAATCAAACTGTGAGGTATAATTCCATGTACCATCACTTTGCTTACCACTATTTCTTACAGGTTTATGAATTAATGCATCACCAGCAGCTAAGAATTTTGCTGTATAAACTCGATCTTTAGGCTCTTCAACTACTGGATTAGTTTTTTCTTCATTGTTTGATCTTGGTTTATTTAGTAATTTAGGAACTGAAATTATTCCTCCGATTAATATAGAAATTAAAAGGATTAATAATAAAATTCTTTTAATTTTTAGTTTTCTTATTCGTTTACCACTCATCATTCTCACCATCTTGATTATAACTTATTAAGAATTTTATGTCTATTTTTTTCTTGTTTTTTTAGTTATTTAATGTTAATATATCCGTTAATTGAAGAAGGGGATAAATATGGAAGTTATTGAAAATTTTCAAGAACTTGAGAAAATAAACTTTCAACAACATGCAGGAAATTTTAAAAATAATAGAGAAAAAGAAATATATTTAAGAAAAGATCGAGTTGTAAGATTATATGATGCTGAAAATGTAATAAAAACTGCAGGAAACAATTTAGAATTTTTACAAAATTTACTAAACTTGCATATTGATGGTGTTAATACTCCTAACAGAATATGTCTTGATTCCAAATTACCTGGTCATCATTACATAATAAGTAAATATCTTAAAGACTCAATTGATTTAGAATATTTTGATAGAAAAACTAATTCATTCGAAGATATTTTAAAAGTCACTATAAGCATTTTTGAAACCTTAGAAAAATGTCATGAAGAAAATTTATACATATTTGATATTCATAGTGGAAACATATTAGTTGATAGTGACTTAAAACCATATTTTTTTGATTTTGATAATTCTCTTTTTATTAAAAATGATAAATTAATATTTGAATCTAAATCTACAACTTTCTCTGACTGTATGAAAATGAGGGAAGCTCAAAACTGTTTTAAGAGATGTTATGGCTCTCTAAATTATTTAAATAATTTTTATAATGCAAACCCAGATTTGTTGGTTGGTTTTTATCAACAATTTGATAAAGAATATACTTTACAAATGATTTTAGATATCATGTATATACGTAAGCGAATGGGAGTAAATCCATATTGTGATTTAGATAAAAATAATATAAAAAAACTAGGTTTATCTTCTAAATTTACAAAAAAATTAATAAATGCATTTATTAATGGAGAACCTTTTGAAGATACAGATTATTTTTTAGATGAGTTGAAAGATTTACAAGGTAGTAGGCTGTCAAGAAAATTAAATCGTTGATATTTAATAAAGTAAATAAATTTAAATGTGTAAAGTTTACAAAAAATCGATTTTTTAAAGTCGATTTTTTTTGACTTTTGATGTCTGGGGGGGGGTATGATTATTATAGAAAAGAGGTAAAGAAATGGAAAAAAACAAAAGAAATAAGATAATAGGATTATCGATAGGTATTTTTATAGTACTAATAATCGTAGTATCAAGTACATATGCATATTGGCAGATTACAAAAACACAAGAAACCCCAAATGATATCGTAGCGGCATGTCTAGATTTAAATCTAGAAGATAAAAGTGCAGCAATAGACTTAGATAGTGCCTGGCCAATAAGTGATGAAGAAGCAAGTAGTCTAACTGGATATACATTTACAGTAACAAATAATTGTGATGAAGAAATAAATTATATTGTAGGACTAAATAGAGTCGAAGAATCAAACTACTTACAAGACTCAAGCATCAAAGTAAGATTAGATGAACAATCATCACAAGTATATGGAGACTTAAGTGATGTAGAGTATATAGATGCTGAAAACACATATACATCAAGAGTGAGTAAACAAGTGAGTGTAGAGAATATTTCAGCAAATGGAACAAATACACATACAATAAAAGTATGGGTGAGTAGCGATGCACCAGTAACAGAACAAAGCAAGATATTTCAAGGCCAAGTATTTATAACCGGAGGTCAAGGAATTGAGGTTCCGGAATGTTACACAATTGCCAATAATGGAACAATACTTGGTTACGATGAATCATGCGGATTAGATGTAAAAGTTCCGGCAGAAATAAATGGAATTAAAGTAAAAGAAATAAATGCATTATCTTTTAATGAATATAATGTTTTAATAATAAGAGGATATTACGGCGAAAAAGTCTATACAAGCGGAGCTTATGAATACGAAAATGAAGATTATATTTATTATTTTGTAGATCATGAAGTAGCTGAATATTATATAGCTAATGAATTAAAACCGGGATTATGTGATGATGTAAATAATTGTGACTTTGATAACTTATTGCTGGAAAATAATATATCTATAATGATAGGTTTAGATGAATATAATAATTTTAATTGGGCAAAATACGATAAAATTTATATTGGTGAAGGTGGATATTTTGATATAGAGTCTGGTACTGGAAAAGCATTTAGCTTATCTATAAATAGTATTGATTTAAGTGAAGCAATTTATTTAGAAACTATTAATAGCAATTCATTTATTGGAGCTGGTTATTATGAAACCTCAATTAATGATACATGTGAGTATGACTCAAGTCAGGGAGCTTATAGGTGTTATACAGGTTTAAGTTCTATTGAGCTTCCTCGTAATGCATCATTAAAAACGATTGGTATAGAGGCGTTTTATGGAAATAATTTAACTGATTTAGTAATTCCGAGTACTGTAGAAGTAATTGGAGAGTGGGCATTTAGTATAAATAATATTGAAAATTTAGTGTTTGAAGATACTGAAGAAAATCCAAGCCAATTAACAACCATTGGAGAAAGCGCATTTTGGGATAATAATATCAAAGAAATAGTTATTCCCTCTAGTGTAACAACAATAGAAGAAGCGGCATTTAGTGAAAATCCAAATTTAACTAATGTAACTATAAATAATTCTGATGATAATGTAACACTTGGATATGACGCATTCCCAAGTACTGCTCAGATTACATATAATCCTAACTAGAAAGAGAGAAATCTCTTTTTTGTTTGTAATTAATTCTGTGGTTTGCTATAATATAGCAAGAAAGAGGGAATTAGAATGAATAACAAAGCTATTACAAGTCGTGATGTTGATTTCGCTAAATGGTATACTGATGTTGTTAAAGCAGCTAAATTAGCTGATTATTCGGCTGTAAAGGGTTGTATTGTTATTGAACCGAATGGATATGCTATTTGGGAAAAAATGCAAGAATTTTTAGACAAGAAATTTAAAGAGTTAGGGCATGTTAATGTTCAAATGCCGTTATTAATTCCCGAAAATTTATTAAAAAAAGAATCTGAATTAGTAGAAGGATTTGCTCCAGAAGTGGCATGGGTTACTCATGGTGGATCTAAATTACTTGAAGAAAGATTATGTATTAGGCCTACAAGTGAAACTATGTTTTGTGATTATTATAAAGATCACGTTAAATCATATCGTGACTTACCTAAATTATATAATCAATGGTGTAATGTTCTTAGATGGGAAAAAGAAACTAGACCATTTTTAAGAAGTAGAGAATTCTTATGGCAAGAAGGACATACAATTCATAGTACAAAAGAAGAAGCGATAAAAGAAACTGATCAAATGATGGAAGTTTATAAATGGTTTCACCATGAAATATTGGCAATACCATCTATTACTGGTAGAAAAAGTGAAAAAGAAAAATTTGCCGGGGCAGTTTATACATTAACTAATGAAGCTTTAATGTATAATGGTGTGGCTCTTCAAGCAGGTACTAGTCATTACTTTGGTCAAAAGTTTTCTGAAGCATATGACGTTAAATTTTTAAATAGAGAAAATCAACAAGAATATGTTTATCAAACTTCTTGGGGAACTACGACGAGAATGATAGGTGGATTAATAATGGTTCATAGTGATGATTATGGGCTTGTACTTCCTCCTAGAATTGCTCCAAGACAAGTAGCTATTATTCCGATTGGAGATTCTGATGAAATAATAAATTTAGCTAATAGTTATAAAGAAAAATTACTTGCAAACAATATATCTTGTTATGTAGATTTAACTGATAAATCACCAGGATTCAAGTTTGCTGAATCTGAAGTTAATGGTATTCCAGTAAGAATAGAAATTGGAAAAAGGGATTTGGAAAATGGTAATATTACTTTTGCCAGAAGAGATACTAGAGAAAAGATTACAGAAAGTATTAATATAGATGTAGTAGATTATGTTAAAAATTTATTAGAAACTATTCAAACTGATATGTATAATAGAGCAGTTGAAAGAAGAGATAAATTAACATTTACTGCTCATAATTTAGAAGAATTAGAAAATATAATTACTAGTCAACCAGGTTTTGTTCATGGTGATTGGTGTGGCGATGAATCTTGTGAGTTACGTATCAAAGAAATACGTGGATGTAAATCAAGATGTATTATGGAAAATGAACCTTTAATAACAGGAAAATGTGTTTGTTGTGGTAAAGAAGCAAAACACCATGTTATTTGGGGATTGCAATATTAGTGTAAAGTTTACAAAAACAAGTCGACCGATGGTCGATTTTTTTTGACAAAAGGTCGGGGGGGGTATGCTATATATGAAAGGTAGAAAAGAGGTAATATATAGTGAAAGAAAAGAAGAAAAAAATAATAATCTTGTCAATAGCTATAGTAGCAGTAATAGCAATTATTGCGGGAAGTACATATGCATATTGGCAAATCACAAAAACACAGGAAACACCAAATGATATCGTAGCGGCATGTCTAGATTTAAATCTAGAAGATAAAAGTGCAGCAATCGACTTAGATAGTGCCTGGCCAATAAGTGATGAAGAAGGTGCAAATTTAACAGGATACACATTTACAGTAACAAATAATTGTGATGAAGAAATAAATTATATCGTAGGACTAAATAGAGTTGAAGAATCAAACTACTTACAAGACTCAAGTATCCGTTTAAAATTAGATGAAAAAAGCGCATTTACATATAGTGAGTTATCAGATATAGACTACGCCGATGCAGAGAATACATATACATCAAGAGTAAGTAAACAAGTAAGTGTAGAAAGAATTGAAGCCAATGGGTCTAATGAACATACAATCAGAGTATGGCTTAGTGAAAGTGCTCCAGTTTCTGAACAAAGTAAAATATTCCAAGGACAAGTATTTATCACAGGTGGGCAAGGAATAGAAATGGAAGCATGCTATGAAATAGCTGATAACGGAACAATATTATCATATGACTATTCATGTGGAACAGATGTAAAAGTTCCAGCTGAAATAAATGGAATTAAAATAAAAACAATTAACGAAAATTCATTTAAAACATTGCATGCAATAGGTATTCAAACTCTTAAAGGAAGTCAACAAGGTTTATTTGTTGTATATTTTGACGAAACTAATAGAGAAGTATTAGATGCGGCAATGCTAAATTATGTATGTGAAGAATTGAATGTATGTGGGGTACCAAGCGTTTCATATATAGGAACAATATTATCAGAAGAAGAATATAACTCTCACGATTGGAGTCAATATGATAGAGTTTATAATATAGAGTTCACTATAGATAATGAAACGGGAGAACTAATAGATCAATCTGATGATGGTCAATATCAACAAGTAACATCATTAGATTTAAGTGAAGCGGTATTCTTGGAAAGCATTGAAGAACACTCATTTGATAAAAGTCTTATTGAAACATTAATACTACCAGAAGAAAACATAATCAGTATAGGAGAATTTGCATTTTATAAAACAAAGCTTAAAACTTTGAATTTTAATAAATCGCTAAGTGACTGTGGTGAAGGTGCATTTGCTGGTAATTCATTTGACGAATTTATTGTTTCAGATAATAATTATGTAGATATAGGAAATATATTATATGACGATGATAGTAAAACTCCTAGCGATTTCTCTTTAATAAAGAAACTTATAATTAAGTCTAATATTACAGAAGTGCCATCTGATGCATTTAGAGTGCCAGATTATTCATATGGCGAGTACGATATTGAAGAAGTAGTGTTTGAAGACACTGAAGAAAATCCAAGTCAATTAGTTTCGATTGGAGCAAGGGCTTTTGAGGGTAATAATATTACAAATTTAACACTACCAAGTCAGTTAATTTCAATTAATTATAGAGCTTTTGCGGCTAATAATTTAACAAAGATAGAATTACCAAAAACATTAACAGAGCTAAGCTATAGTGCTTTTCACAATAATAACATAACAGAAATAAAAATAAATAATAACGAACTTGCTAATAGTGAGACTATTTCAATTCTTCCTGTAAAAAAAGTTATAATATCAGCCAATGTAACAGAAATACCAGAAAATGCATTTAAATCTTATGCGTTGGAAGAAGTGGTATTTGAAGACACAACAGAAAATCCAAGCCAGTTAATGAGTATAGGTGCATACGCTTTTAGTTCTGTTAAAATTACAAATTTAGACCTTCCGAATTCTTTGAAAAGAATAGGAGATTATGCATTTTATAGCAATGATATCACAAGTTTAACAATTCCGAGTTCGATAGAAACAATAGGAAATTATGCTTTTGCTTTTGCTGGTAATCTATCAAATTTAGCGTTTGAGGATACAGAGTTAAAACCAAGTCAACTAAAAAAAATTGGATTTTATGCATTTGGAGGTAATGAATTAGAAGGAGTAATAGTTCTTCCAAGTTTTGTAACGAATCTTAGCGATTTTGTTTTTGGTGACAACTATGATATTACAACAATAGTAATTAAAAGAACCGAAGAAGATGCTTTAGCAAATATTAGCTTTAGTAATGACTGGAACTATGTAGATGATATAGGAGCATTTGATGTAGGTACGCCAACTACAGGGTTTGCTGAAGTAATATATGATCCAAATTATACAGAGTAAGAAGTCAACGACTTCTTTTTCTATGGAAAAAAGTTGGTTTTTATGTTATAATCTAATACATAATAGGGATGTGATAATATGGATAAAGATTTTGAAACAAAAGAGTATATTATGCCGGATGAAAATGAAATTATAGAAATTGCAGAAGAAGATTATGAGGAAGATTTTACATCATTTGAACAAGATGTAAAACCAACCGAAGAAGCTCCATTAGAATTAATGGAAGAAAAAGCATTCTCGAAAAAGAAAAGTTTAAAAGATAAATGGAATAATTTAGATAAAAAAAAGAAAATAATTATTATTTTAATTTCTTTGCTATTTATAATTGCAATAATAACAGCTTTAGTTCTTTTCTTAAACAAGGAAGAATCTGTAGAAAAACCAAAACAAGAGCCAAGCATAGTGCTTGAGAAAGATAATTATCGTTATGAAAATGGATATCTTGTTTTACTAGATCAAAATGATCAAGAAATTGGTAAATATGAATGTAAAAACAAAGACGAAGATAAATGCCGTGTTGCTTATCAAAATAATGAAGATGATTTTGATGGAGAAAAATATATTTATGAAGATGGTACAGAATTATCAATAATTACTCCAATAATTAATAATACATATGCTTTTATATTTGATAATAAAGATACTTCTAAAGGAATGGTTCATTTTTATGATTTAACAAAAAATGAAATCATAGAAAATTATAATAGTGTTAAATATTATAAAGTGAATGATAAAGAATATTTAATTATTGAAAATGATGAAAGTAAATACGGTTTATTTGAAGTAATTGATACAGAGTTAAAACAATTAATTGATTTTAAATATGATTATTTAGGGATTAAAAAAGAAGAGTTTCAAGAATTAAACTATCTTGTGGCTAGTAAAGATGGAAAATATTTATTAATTGATTCTGCTGGTAAAGAAATTTCTAAAAAAATTAGTTCTCCGATAAAAAGTTTTAATAAAAAATATAT
>JAZRRD010000118.1:0-3561 GCA_045650425.1 Bacilli bacterium
TTATGGATATTACTTATAATTACATTATTTGTTTGTAGTTTTACATCAGTAATGTTTAATTATAAAGATATAAAAAGAAATATAGAAATTGCTAAGGAAGAAAAAGCAGAGAAAGAAAAAAAAGAAGCTATGTTAAAACAGGATTTAATCAGTCCTGTTTTAATTTTGAAACAAGATAAATTAATAATGTATCAAGGTGATGAATTAAATTACAAATCATTTATAAAAGAAGCTACTGATAATTTAGAAGGGGATTTAACAGATCAAGTTAAATATACAAAAATAGATACATCTAAAACTGGAGAATTTTATATTGATTATGAAGTAAGTGATTCAGCATCCAATGTTATTAAAGCAAGACTATTAGTAATTATTCGTGAAAAACCAAAATTTAAGAATTAATTTATAAGTGAGGTGATGAAATATGACTGATGAACAATTATTAATTATGTATCGTAAGTATAAGAGAAAAAGAAATATAATTATTATTTCATTATTATTAATAATCATTATCTCTATATTTATATTTTTATCTATCAGTAATACTTCATCTAAAAAAGATGAAAATCCAAAGGAAATAACTAATATTCCAGAGGTAAAAGATGAAATAGCACCTGAAATAAAATTGAGTACAAATAATATAGAAATTATTGAAGGAGGTGATGTAGATTATCTAAAATATATTGAAAGTGTTATAGATGATAAAGATGGAAATCTTTTAGAAAATATTATTTATGAAGAAATAGATACTTCAAAAATTGGAGAACAAAAAATAGTATATACCGTTTCTGATTCTTCTGGTAATACTTCTCAAGAAGTTATTATAGTTAATGTCAAAAAGAAAGAAGAACCAGTACAGCCACCAAAGGAAAATACATCTTCTACTAAAGTAGAAACTCCAAAAAAAGAAGAAACAAAACCATCAAACAACAATAATACATCTAATAACACACCAGCACCAAAACCTGAAACACCACCAAAAGAAGAAACACCAAACAATCCATCTACTGAAAAGATTGTTAAATACTTTTTATTCAAAGATGGTTATACAATGTTAAATGTTTCAGAGATTTGTGCAGCAGAATTAAAGAAAACAAATAGAACTGGTATTTGTAGTCCAATACAAGACGAAAATGGAATCTATTTGGGTATGAAGTTAGAAACAAATTAGTATAGAAAAGAGAATTATATAAATGAATAAAGAATATATAAAAGAACTATTTGAAAAAAACAAAAAGATTTTTATGGATTATGAACTGGATATTGATACTCCAGAAGATTTAGAAAATTTTATGGAATCAATCATAATCTCAAATATGGAATATGATTTTCATATATATCCAGATGTAAATAAATTATTTAATAAACCAAACGAAATTACTAAAGAAATATCTAATGAAGAAATGGATATAGAAAAGTAATTTTTTTATATTAAGTGTTTACTAGTGTAAACAAAGTGGGAAAGAAAAGGAGAAAAAAATGAAAAATAATTATTTATTATTAGCAGATATTTTAAAAGCAAAGAGAACGATCTTTGGAGATAGTTTGAGAAGAATAGCAGGTGAAGTTGGAATTAGTCATACTGAATTAGCACGTATAGAAAACGGCAATAGAGAAAATTTTAGTTTATTAACATTAGTTAAATTGTGCGAAGTTTTAAATATAGATGTCATTAAATTATTAATGATAACAGGATATGTTCCGTTTGATGACGAATATTTTACTCCAGACGCATTAAATACAATTTATGATTTTATAAATGTATTAGAACCAGATGAGGAAGAATTTGATGATGATTTTGATGAAGAGTTTGATGATGAAGAATGTGTTGTCGGATGTGAATGTTGTGAAACAAAATCAACTGATGAACCTCGTGTAGTATTTCGTATTCATAAAAATATAATGTAAAGAAAGGAAAGTATATATGGACACATTAATTATTAGTCAAGAAAATAATATTCTTCATATTTTTAATAGAGGTTATACTGTGGATTATACTTTTTACAATTCAAAAGGTCATAGCTTAGATGGTGGAATATTAGAAAGTAGTAAGGAAAAATTTAATACACAAGAAGTAAAAAATGAAATAATAAACATGTTTAAAGATTCAATTAATTTTACAGAACCATACATGTTTTTAGAAGGTGAAAAAGCAGAAGGTTTATTAGAATTAATAGAAATGGAAGATTATAAAAACGCTCAGTTAAAGGTTAATAATTATTTATCTTCCATAAAAAATAGTTCATATATTGAAATGGATAGGTGATGATGAACACAAAAATATTAAAAGAAATAACAAATTTTTGTAGAGAATGTGGTTCTCACACTTGTTGTCCAGAAGAAGATTGTGTTTTATTTAGGATAGAAAAATTAGTAGTAAATGATAAAAATAAGAAAAAGAAAAGGAGAAAAAAATGAGAAATATATATGATGATTTTATTCAACAAAAACCAAAAGAAATGTCAAAAACAATGTCAGATATGGCATTTAAGTATATTAATCCAGATACTCAACAACCAACTAGAATACCAGCAGCACACTTTGAAAAAGAGTTAGGTCAAGAAGTAGAAAGAGCAATAACTCAATCAGTTAATAGACAATTTCTTTCAATTATGTATAGTCAATTAAATTCATTAAAAAAGGATAATGAAAAATTATTTTATGAAGCATTAATCTGTATAGATAATAATTTAAATCCAAAAGATTTAAGAATACCAGAACAAATAGCAATTAACTATACTTATGATTATATTCAAGAAAAACAAAGAACAGAGAAAAAAGAATTCCGTTTCTTTAATCAAGATATATCTAATGAATATCATAGAGCAATAAATGATCCTAATATTCAAGCTGAAGCTATGGAAATTTCTAACTTCTTAGAAAACCAAGAAACAAGAGAATTGAATCGTATTAAAGAAGATACAATAAATAATCAACCACAACAATCTCAACAACCAGAATCTTATTCTTACGAGCAAGAAGAAGATATGGATCTGGAATATGATTATTAGGGGTGAATTATGAATAAATATGATATTGAAATAGAAGAAGTTTTAAGAAGAGTTATTTCAGGAGTAGAAGCAAAAGATATAAATGAAGCTATTAATAAAGTTGAAGAAAGATATGACAACGAAGAAATAGTTTTAGATAGTTCTGATTTTGTAGAAAACTCTTTTAATAATTTATATAGTAAAAATTTAGATAAGGATATAGAAATTTCTATAAAATATGATGCACAAGATGGTATATTATCTATTAATTCTCAAGGTTATAAGGAAGGTAAATATGTGTGTGATTCAGCTCGTGATATAACTAGATGTGTTCAAGTATATGTTAGTGATTATATAGAAGAGTATGAAATAACATCTGATGTTGCTAGAGTATATGAAGAAGAATTAGAAAGGGAATGATATGAAAAATAGTTTCGTTGAGTTTATAAAAGATAATGATAGTAATGATCAAAGTTTTGAAACAAAATATAGAAATATAAAAGTTCATAAAGAAAAATATAATGATAGATTCATTATTTTATATTCTAAACAAGAATTAAAAGGTTTAAGA
>JAZRRD010000119.1:0-33465 GCA_045650425.1 Bacilli bacterium
AGTCGCTTCCAAGGGTTGGGCTGTTCGCCCATTAAAGTGGCACGCGAGCTGGGTTCAGAACGTCGTGAGACAGTTCGGTCCCTATCCGTCGTGGGCGTAGGAAAATTGAGGAGAGCTGTTCCTAGTACGAGAGGACCGGAATGGACATACCTCTGGTGTATCTGTTGTAACGCCAGTTGCATCGCAGAGTAGCTATGTATGGAAGGGATAACCGCTGAAAGCATCTAAGCGGGAAGCCTCCTCCAAGATGAATTTTCCCATTCTTCGTGAAGTAAGATTCCTTGTAGACGACAAGGTTGATAGGCTAGAGGTGGAAGCGTAGTGATACGTTGAGCTGACTAGTACTAATAGATCGAGGATTTAACTTATTTAATTATTGTTAATATAGATGAGGCATTATCTTGTTTTTAAAGGACAAAATCCTTTATTGGTAACGATAGCTTAGGTGGTACACCTCTTCCCATCCCGAACAGAGAAGTTAAGACCTAAAACGCCGACGATAGTGTATGCGAAAATAGGAAGTTGCCAATTTTTTTTTTGCAAAAAATTCTCTTTATTGAGAATTTTTTTATGTAAAATGTTTTATGATATAATTTCTTTAAATTGAAAAATAATATATAGTATGATATTATTAATTAAGATGAGGGATTGTTATGAAGAAAGGCAAAGTAAATTCTAGTTACAAAAGTAAAAAAAAGAAGCTTATGAACAAGAATAAAAAAGTAATTACTTATGTGTTACTACTTTTTGCTTTAATATGTCTTATTTCTGTATCATATATTTCTTATAACACCTATTCTATCTGGGTAAAAACTTATAGTCAAAAGGGAACTAATATAGTTACGACTGGTTGTTTTGAATTATCGGTAACTGATGTTGATGAAAATAACAATTCAACAGCTATAGATCTTAAAAATGCTTATCCTTTAAGTGATACAAATGGATTATTAACAAAACCTTATACATTAAGAATTTCTAATATATGTACTGTGCCAAGTGAATATTCAATAATATTAAATTCTTTTAATACAACAACATTAGATGAAGGTGTAATAAAATATCAATTAAAAGAAAAAAGTTTAAATTCTACAGAAACTATGTTATTACAAGAGGCTGATACATATGACTTGGACGAAACTATAAAAAATGATATTGAAACAGCAAATTCTCTTACTATTAATAAGAGTTATATTTTAGCTGATGGAACATTAAATGAAGATGAAAATATAACTTATGAACTTAGAGTATGGTTAGATTATGAGGCTACCAATGAAGCAATGAACAAAATATTTGAAGCAGGAGTTACAGTATTATCTACTTCTCCACAATAATTTTACAAAAATGAACATCTAATACTTGTTTCTAAGTTATTAATTTCTTATAATTATTTTAGGTGATATAAATGGATTATAAATATACTTCAAGAAATGAATTGGATACTATGGAGTTGGCCCAAAACATTGAAAGCGAAAAGTTTGCTAATATGGTTATTTGTCTAGATGGAGAGTTAGGTAGTGGAAAAACTATTTTTGTAAAAGGTTTTGCCTCTGCACTTGGAATTAAAGAAAATATTACTTCTCCTACTTTTAATTTAATCAAAGAATATGAAAGTGGAGAAATGCCATTATACCACATGGATATGTATCGTTTAGATGATGACGCTTCGAATATTGGGGTGGATGATTACTTCATGAAAAATGGTATTTCTATAATTGAATGGTCAGATTTAATTCAAGATATTTTACCAGAAGAACGTTTGGAAATAAAGTTTAAGATTATTGATGAAAATACTAGAGTTTTAGTATTAATACCTCATGGACAAAAATATGAGGAACTTTGTAACTCCGTATTATAAGCGGAGTTTTTATTATAGGGAGGTAAAAATATGTATTCGCTTTTTATAGATACACACAACAATACAAATTTGGCAATATTTAAGAATAAAAAATTAATTAAACAAGTAAACAGTTTTGAAATTAAACAAAGTACAATTATTATGCCTTTATTAAATAACTTATTAAATGAGTTAAACTTAGACCTTAAAAATATTAAAGAAATCATCGTAGTAAATGGACCAGGTAGTTTTACTGGTGTTAGATTAGGGGTAACTATAGCAAAAACTATTGCATACTCTTTAAGTATTCCTATTAAATGTATTAATTCATTAGCTATATTAGCTATATCAGATAATTTTAAAAATAATATTTATGCATTTAAAGATACAAAAGGCGCATACATAGGTATATGTGCTGATTCAAGAATAAAATTAGAATATATTACAAATAATGAACTAAATAATATAGATGTAAAAACGGATGTTACCTACGATATAACAAATATATATGATTATGAATATCTTTTGGAAGAAAAATCAGCTCATTTAATAAATCCAATATATATAAAAAAGATTGAGGCACAAAAGTGATAACTCTTGCTACTTTAGATGACATACCACTGCTTAAAGAATTATGCATAGAGTATAAACCTAATTTCAACGAATTATATAATATAGAAGATTTATTAAAAAGCAAATTTCATAAAATTTTTATATACAAAGAAAATTTATCAATAGTAGGTTTTATAATTTTGGAAGAAACTTTTGAAACTTTAAGTATACTACATTTATATGTACAAAAAAATTATCGGAGAAAAAAGATAGCTACAATGTTAATAGAACACACAATATTAACTGCTAAAGAGTACATGAATATAATTTTGGAAGTAAGAACAGACAACCTAGCAGCAGTAAATCTATATAAAAAATATAATTTTAAAATAATAAATATAAGAAAAAAATATTATAATGGCATTGATGCTTATGTAATGGAAAGGAAGATAAATCTTGAAGAGTGTAAAAATATTGGCAATTGAATCTTCATGCGATGAGACTAGTATAGCTATAGTAGAAAATGGAAAAAATGTAATTTCATTAGCAACTAATACCCAAATACCTATACATAAAAATTATGGTGGAGTTGTTCCTGAAATAGCATCTAGAATGCATACAGAAAATATTACAGTCGTTTTAGAAGAAGCTTTAGATAAGGCAAATTTAAAAATTGAAGATGTAGATGCTATTGCAGTTACATATGGACCTGGCTTGATGGGAAGTTTATTAGTCGGAGTAGAATTTGCTAAAACGCTTTCTTTAATATATAAAAAACCTTTAATAGCTGTAAATCATTTGATTGGTCATATTTATGCAAATAACATTGAAAGTCAATTAGATTTTCCTTTACTGAGTTTAATAGTAAGTGGAGGGCATACAGAAATGCTTATAATGAATCAGGATTATCAGTTTGAACTTTTAGGAAAAACATTAGATGATGCAATAGGAGAATCATTTGATAAAGTTGCTAAAGTATTAAATGTTCCTTATCCAGGTGGACCAAATATTGAAAAAATGGCTGCAAAAGGGAACGATACATATCAATTGCCTACTCCTGTATTAGAAGAAAATTACAATTTTAGTTATAGTGGTTTAAAGAGTGCAGTTATTAATATTGTCAATAATGAAAAACAAAGAAAAAATATTATAAGAGAAAATGATTTAGCATGCTCGTTTCAAACAAAAGCTGTTGATGAAATTTGTCGCAAAGTATCATATGCCTTTAAAAATAATAAGGTTAAACAGCTTGTCGTAGCAGGGGGTGTTTCTGCTAATCAATATTTGAAACAAGAATTACAAAAAATTTGTGATATTAATAATATAGATTTGAAAATTCCACAAATTAAATATTGTACAGATAATGCAGCTATGATCGGAGCAGCAGCATATCCTTTATATTTAAAAAAAGAATTTGCGGATCTAAGTTTAAATGCAGAAAGCAGCTTAACTATATGTTAATTTATTGTTTATTTCAATAATCTTTAGTATAATAATATTAATAATTAGGAGGTTATTTTAGTGAGTGAGAAAAAAAATAAAAGTAATTTAATTTTTATTATTGTGTTTATATGTTTTTTACTATTAATTGGTATAAGTGCAACATATGCTTTCTTTGCAAGAAGAGTAGAATCTAATGGTGAAGAAACAAAATCAAATGTTATAACTGGAGTATTGGATGTCGATTTTACTACGAGTGAATACATTCAAAATTCAAAAACATATTTAGTAAAGGATGAAGAAATTTTTACTGAAGCCGATAAAACTGTATTTAATATAAAACGAGCTGAAGCCTCAACTGTAGATAATGTATCATATAATTTATATTTAGATATAATAAAAATTTCTGAGAATTTTAAAAGTGAATATTTAAAATGGGCTTTATATGATAATGAATCACCAAATGGTGAATTTACACCAATTGCATCAGGAGATTTCAAAGAACTTGGAGATTCTAAAAGATTACAGTTAACTCCTAGTGCAATTAATTTACCAAAAGAAGATATACATAATTATACATTGTATATTTGGTTAAGTTATAGTGATACAGAATTGCAAAATGAATTGTTATCAAATGAGTTAATAACAAGTGAAATTAGCGCCAAAGTAACTACTTGGGCTGTTACATATTAAAAATAAGGAAGTGTTAATACTTCTTTTTTTTAAATTCTTATTTGAAATTTCTTTTAATTAATATTAGCCATTTATAAATTTTATATTTTAGTTTAAAATAATATCAAGGAGGTCTTATATGTTTAAGTTAATTACTAAATACAAACCTTCAGGAGATCAACCTATTGCTATAAAAAAATTAGTAACCGGAATTAATGAAGGAAAAAAAGAACAAGTTTTATTAGGAGCTACAGGAACAGGAAAAACTTTTACTATTGCTAATGTAATTAAAGAAGTTAATAAACCTACATTAGTATTAGCGCATAACAAGACACTAGCTGGGCAACTTTACTCAGAATTTAAAGAATTATTTCCAGAAAACCATGTTGAATACTTTGTTAGTTACTATGATTATTATCAACCAGAAGCCTATGTACCAAGTAGTGACACATATATAGAGAAAGATGCTTCGATTAATGATGAAATAGATGAACTTAGACATGCTGCAACAAGTTCACTAATAAATTATAAAGATGTAATCGTTGTGGCCTCAGTCTCATGTATATATGGTATTGGTGAAAAAGAAGAATATGAAAAAAATATGTTAATATTAACTCAAGGACAAGAAATATCTCGAAAGAATATAATAGACCGTCTTATAGATATGACATATGAACGAAACGATTTAGATTTTCACCGAGGTACATTTAGAAGTCATGGAGATGTAATAGATATTATTCCTGTAAATGAGAAAGCTCACGGAATTAGAATTGAGCTTTTTGGTGATGAAATCGAAAAAATCTGCACATTTGATCCTATAACAGGAGCAATATCAGCAAACAAAAAAACTATTACAATATCTCCCGCAAGCCATTTTGTCACTTCTCCAGAAAAATTAGAAGAAGCTATCAGAAGAATTGAGGAGGAGTTGGAAGAGCGATTACAAGTCTTAAAAAATGAAAATAAATTATTAGAAGAGCAAAGATTAAGAGAAAGAACTAATTATGATTTAGAAATGCTTAAAGAAACTGGTTTTTGTAATGGGGTAGAAAATTATTCGAGACATTTAAGTTTGCGTGAAGAAGGAGAAACACCCGCTTGTTTAATTGACTTTTTTCCTAAGGATTTTTTGTTAGTTGTAGATGAATCACATGTAACACTACCACAAGTGCGAGGTATGTATAATGGGGATAGAATGCGTAAACAAACTCTAGTAGATTATGGCTTTAGATTACCTAGCGCTTTAGATAATAGGCCATTAAAATATAATGAATTTGAAGAAAAAATTAATCAAGTAATATATGTTTCTGCAACACCAGGAGACTATGAAAAAGAGAAAGTAAATGGAGAATATGCGGAGCAAATAATTAGACCTACAGGATTGCTTGATCCAACAATTGAGGTAAAACCAACAATAGGCCAAATTGATGATATTATTAATGAAATAAGAATTCGTAAAGAGAAAAATGAAAGAGTCTTAATTACTACGCTAACTATCCGTATGAGTGAAGAGTTAACAAATTATTTAAAAGAAATGGGAATTAAAGTAGCATATTTACATAACGAAATAAAAACATTAGAAAGATTAAAAATAATCAGAGAATTACGTTTAGGAGTTTATGATGTTGTCGTAGGAATAAATCTTCTAAGAGAAGGTATTGATATTCCAGAAGTAAGTTTAATTTGTATTTTAGATGCCGATAAACAAGGATTTTTAAGAAGCGAACGTAGTTTAATTCAAACAATCGGAAGATGCGCACGTAATGAACATGGGCATGTAATTATGTATGCTGACGCAATAAGCGATGCGATGAGAAAAGCTATTGATGAAACAAATAGACGTCGTGAAATACAAATTAAATATAATGAAGAACATGGAATTATTCCTAAGACCATAATTAAAGAAATAAAAGATGTAGTAAGTAATGAAGTAGAAGAAAAAACTTCTAAGAAATTAAGTAAAAAAGAAACTCAAGATATGATAATAAAAATTGAAGAAGAAATGAAATTAGCAGCTAAGAATTTAGATTTTGAACGAGCAGCTCAACTTCGTGATATATTATTTGAAATGAAAGCAGGTAAATAAATGAAAGTGTTAATAACAGGAGCATCTAGTGGTATAGGAAGAGATATGGCTAGATATTTAGCTACTCAAGGACACGAATTAATTTTAGTAGCTAGAAGAAAAGACAGATTAGAGAGTTTAAAAGAAGAATTAACTAATGTTAAGGTAACTGTTGTTTCCTTGGATTTATCTAAGGAAAACAATGTTTATAAGTTATATGAACGTTTTAAAGATGATAATATAGATTTTCTTATTAACAATGCTGGTTTTGGCCTATTTGGTTTATTTCATGAAACAGATTTAGATACAGAACTAAAAATGATTGACTTAAATATTAAATGTTATCATATTTTAACAAAGTTATTCTTACAAGATTTTGTTAAAAGAAATTATGGGTATATTCTTAATGTTTGTAGTAGTGCGGGTTTTATGGCAGGACCAAGATTAAACACTTATTATGCTACAAAAAATTATATAACTAAATTAACAATGGCAATTAATGAAGAATTACGCCAACTACATAGTAATGTTGTGATTAGTGCTTTATGCCCAGGTCCAGTTAGAACAGAATTTAACGAAGTCGCTCATGGCAAATTTAGCGTTAAAGAAGCTAATAGTCAAATGGTTGCTAAATATGCAATTGATAAGACATTTGAAAGAAAAATGATTATTATTCCAACAACAAGAATGAAGTTGGCTGTATTTGGAACAAGATTAATTCCATATAGGTTGCAATTAATCTTGGCATATCATATTCAAAAAAGAAAAGAGTCAAAAATTGACAAATTCAAAAAGTAGATTTTCTGCTTTTTTTATGTTATAATCTTTTCACGGGGCAGTAAAGGTTTCGACATGTATTACTAAATATGACTGCAAGTAGTTGGAGAACTTTAACCTCACACTTAAAATTAAATGACAAAGCTGATTATAGCTTTGCTCCAGCATTTGCATAGTCTAGAAAGACTTTAGGAGCTCTTTTACTTACTTTGCTTACGTAGTAAGCTAGAAGATCGATTTAGTAAGCTATATTAACTTTTATTCTTAGGATAAGTTAATGAATTTTCACTAAGATAGTTATTTAATGGGTATGTTAAGAGCCAGTTAAATAATGAAAATGAAATCTTACTAAACTTGTAGATGTTGTATGATAGGGTATATTGGACAGGAGTTCGACTCTCCTCTGCTCCACCAAATTTGATTTCTTACTCAAATTTTTCGAGATTAAATATAAAAACTACTCTCAAATAGAATGAAAGTAGTTTTATTTTTGTAAATTTAAAAACAATTTTCAAGTTAATATATTTCAAAGGATATCTACTTTAGAAATAATAATTTGAATGAAAATATGTATTATTTGGCTTATATATGACTCTCGTATCAATCCAAATATGAATTTTAACACATTATAAATATTGATAATAAAAGGTTATTTATATTTTATTTAGTTGATTTTATAGTTTGAACGCTATTTGGATCAACTTCCATAGTGGTTTTAAGTTTTTGAATAAATGTTTCTACTTTTAATTTCCTATCTATTTTTTCACCAGTCATTCCGTTATATTTAGGTAATAGTAAATCTATCTGTTCGGGATAAATACCTAATTGGATTATTTGTTTTAAAGTATAACCGGTTTCAATTGTCCATTCTTTTATTAACATAGCTTGACGCTTTAATTCCTTTATGTCTAAATTATTTAAGTGATCATAAAGTAATAAGTTTTCTACATCAAGCTCATCAAGTTCGCCATTAGTTATTAATTTTATGGCTAAAAACATGAAAAATCTTTTCTTTATCACATAAGAAGTTTTAAAATATCTATTATTATTGTCTTTAAAATCCATATTTTCCCATGACAATTCTAATAACAATTCTTCTGGTATAAGCTCTAATAATTTATTTGAGACTAAGTCATAGATTTCTTTAATAGCCTTTCTATTTTTAAAACCATATCCATTAGGATTACGGTTTCTTTCGGCAATTTCTTTTTCAATTATAGAAAATATATCATAAAAATTTTGACCTAAATTTTCAGAACAAATAGAATAAAATTTCTGTTTATCCCCTAAAATATATTCTATCATAACATTTGTTCTTAAAAAATCATCTTTTAAAGCAAATAAAATTGTATTTAAAATATTTCTTTCGTCTGAATATATAGAAGCGCGCTCAATTACCCCATTTTTATTTGTGGATAATAAATCGTGTTCTTTTAACCATTCATTAATACAAGCTTCAGAAAAGTTAACAGCGATAGCTTCTTCAAATATTGTATTAATATGTAAATTTCCTAATTTAGTACTACTAACAGAAAACTTCTCAGAAAATGCATGACAATATTCATGTATAACTATTAATATATCATCCATAGACATATTAATGGTTGTTTTAAGCAACATTGTCCATTTTCCATCACGTGATACAGCTACTTGAGCGACAGAGTTACAAGAGGCAAGAAACATATCAATTTCCGGGCCTTGCTCGATGGGGAAACTTTCTAAAAATTTAGCAAGCTGGTTAATTAATATAGTATCTTTTTTGTTTTTTTTGAAAAAATTTAATATGATTTCGTGACACAATTTTATTAATTCAGTGCTTTCCATAATCTCACCTCTTTTATTATATCATACATAATTTTTTTATGTAAATTTTAAAAAAAATTATAATATTTCTATTAACACTGATCAATTCAGTTATATAAAAAATTTTTTAGGATGTATTATTCAATACATATTTGAGCATGACATTGCAAACATTGCAGAGGAATAAATGTCAAATTTACTATCTACATTCATAGCTCTTATAAAAAATTTTTATGCTGGAGTGAAAAGATAACCAGTTAATTCAAAAAAACATCTATTTTTAAAAATAATATCCTTTTTTCAATAATCTGAAAAATATTTTCAATATTAAGATGATGTTTTTATTTTTTTTAATTAATTTTCAAAATACAGTTTACAAATTTTATTATACCTATCAAGCAAAACATTACTATTTAGCCTGTTATTAAATAATTTTTTCATTTCTAGATAATACCACCTATTATCTTCATAAAGGGTATTTAAAGTTGCTAAAGCTTCTTTCCCTTTTGTTTTCCATAATTCATAATCCGATAATAAATTATGGAGTTTATCAGCTAGTTCCACTAAAATAACGTTGTTACTTTTACTTGATAAACGTTCTATAAACTTAACTTTTCTTTGGTGCCAATCTTTAATATTCATATCTTCCGAAACTGCTAGGACATTATCAGCTACAACATGTTCATAATTATTTAATAAATATTCATAGTCGTAATCAGTATCTTCAATTATATCGTGTAATAACCCAGTTAATACAGTATCTTCGTCGCATCCGATATTTTTTAACATAAATCCTACACTAATACTATGAAATGATAAGTTTATATTTTCTTTTATTCTTTTTTTGTTTTCAAAAGCCTTTATTACAAATTTAATTGCTTGTTCTTCTGTACTATACATTATTAATCCTCCTATATTGATTATAACAATTATCTACAAGATTTAAACTTAATTTTTAGTAGCTACTAAAACATGTTCAAACTTGATTCTTATAGCATCTTCTGATATATTACAAAATTTATAAGAAAAAGCAAGATACGATGAATCTAAAATTAGATGAAGAATAAATAAGAATAGGAAATTCAAAATTAGGATTAAAGTAACTAATCTTAATTTTTTTGAATAAAATTATCTAGAAAGTATTAGGTGTTTATAATGCAAACTATTATCAAGTCTTATAGGAATAAATCTATATTTATAAAACTTCATTTTAATGGTGAAGTCAAAAATGTTAGTTCCCAAAATAATGTCGAAAATATTTTAGATACTGTTTTTTTTAATATATCAAATTTTAGTAATATCATTGATTTTATAATATATTTAAGAGCTATCTTTTCAGATTACCAAGAAGATTTTTTTGCAGTAAGTATTTTAAATGCTGAAACAACTTGGTACATCGATTTTTTTAAAGGGAAATTACGTACTTACAAAAAGTGTATCAGTAATGAAGAAATAACATTTTATTATGATGTAAACGAAAAATTATCAGTTATTTTTTCTAATATAAGTTTAACTGGGGATGAACCAAAGTCATATCAAAATTTAAAACGCTTAATTAACGATGAACTTATAAATGTCACCTCATTATTAAACTGTTCAAAAAATCATAAGATAATTCTTAATGATTATACGCGATTACGAAAAAAGTTTTAAACTATAATAATAGCTACCAATTAAAAATATTTTTAATTATTGATATATATGTTAAAATAGAAACATTAAGAAAGGTTACATTTTAGCGTAGTGACAATATGAAAAGAATATTATTAATTATAGTAATGAAACTATTAAGCGTAGTGTTGATAACTTTTTTTGCTATAAAATTTATTATGATTCAAAATATAAGTAGCGTAGAAATAAAATATAAACATTCATTAACACTAGAATTTGGCAATATTGCTTATATATCTGACTTTATAGAAGTTATTAATGGAAAATTAATTGATCAAAAAATAGTGTATACTGAAATTGGTCAACAAACTGTTAAATATAAAGTTACTAACAATGAAAACCAGCAAATCACAAAAAAATTAAATTTAAATATCATAGATACAACTTCGCCTGTAGTAATGTTAAATGATACATTAACACTAGTTAATGGAGCTGTTGATGACTTGAAAGATAAAATAATGTGTGCCGACAACTTTGATAAAAATCCTAAGTGTGAAGTTATAGGTGAATATGATTTAAATCAAGTCGGAATATATCCTTTAACATTTGTCGCAGAGGATTCTCTTGGTAATAAGACTGCAATAGATTTTGAATTAAATATAATTGATAAAATAACTACTTACAGTTCATCAGAAACAACACTAGAAGAAGTTATTAACAATCATAAAAATGAAACAACAAAAATAGGAATTGATGTTTCAAAATGGCAAGGTACTATAGATTGGAAAAAAGTTAAATCATCTGGTGTTGAATTTGCAATGATAAGAGTTGGAACTCAAGGTGGTTTTGGAAAAGAAAATTATCTTGATAAAGAATTTATCAACAATATTGAAAATGCTTTGAAAGAAGACGTGGCAGTCGGTATATATTTTTACAGCTATGCTACGACTAAAGAAGAAGCTATTTCGCAAGCTAATTGGGTAATAGAACAAATCAAAGGTTATGATATAACTTTGCCAGTTGTTTTTGATTGGGAAAGTTGGAATAAATTTAATGAATTAGATTTAAATCTTTATGATATTACACAGGTACAAGAATCATTCTTAAATCAAATTAAAAGTAATGGCTATGAAACAGCTCGTTATGGTAGCAAAAATTATTTAAACAAAGCATGGCAGGATTCGGAGCATTTAACATGGCTTGCTCATTATACAAAGAAAACAAATTATGAAGGAGAATATTTTATGTGGCAATTATGTAATAACGGGATTGTCGCTGGAATAAATAGTTATGTTGATATAAATGTTTTATATTAAAATAGCAAACGAATAAATTATTATTCATTTGCTTTTTAATTTATTATTTATTGATTCTATTAAGTTTAGCACCATAATTTGGACCGTCTAAATAAATATTATACACAAACTCAAAAACTTGAGTTATTTCGTTGTTCGGATGTGTAGATAATTCACGGTTATCAAGGTCAAGTAAAGGATATTCGCTTTCTGGTTTATCATTATTCTGTCTCCAAATAATGCCGTTCATCTGACCCAAAATGTAATGTATAATTTGCTCTATATCCTTAAAATAGTTCTTAGTATTATTTAAACTAGCTACATATTTTACTAATTCAAAAATTGATAAACCATTAGCTTCCCCTAAAGCATTTGGATTAAACTCATTAATTTTTTGAGTTAAATATTTTTTTAATTCATAATCTATAATTTTTCGTTGTTCATTTTCTTCTAAATAAACAAAATTTTTAGCAAATAATGCTGGATTCATATAATGATATATATCCTGTAAATTAATCATATATTCACAACCTTCTAATAGAGATTATAGCATAATAAATTTTATAGTCTATCAAATATATTAATTGTACATTGAAGCAAATATATGATATAATTTTTCCGGTATTGCCTCATAGCCAAGCGGTAAGGCATCGGACTCTGGATCCGACATTTCGTTAGTTCGAATCTAACTGGGGCAGCCAATGTTGAGGTGAATAAAATGACAAATAAAGATTTAGCTGATTTACTATATCCTCATGTGACTGAAGATATAGAATTTTTAGAAAAAAAATATCCTGAACGAAATTTACCCGAGGGGGCCGAAGTGTGTAGATTCGCACCATCTCCGACAGGGAGAATGCATATGGGAAACCTATTTGCATCATTTATTCCGGAAGTAATTGCAAACCAATCTAATGGAGTATTTATTCTAAGAATTGAAGATACTGATGATAAAAGAGCTATTGAAAATGGTGTAGAATTAATATTAGAAGATTTAGAACATTATAATTATAATGTTCATGAACATCCATTAAAAGGTGGAGATTATGGTCCTTACATTCAAACTGAAAGAAAAAATATTTATCATACTGTAGCAAAATACCTGGTTTCTATTGGTAGAGCATACCCATGTTTTTGTTCTGAAGAAGAACTTACTGAGATGAGAAATGAACAAGAAGCAAAAAAAGATAGAATTGGTTATTATGGTAAATATGCAAAATGTCGTAATTTAACTTATGAACAAATAAAAGAAAAAATAGCTGCTGGAGAAAAATGGGTGTTAAGATTAAAATCTAATGGAAATTTTAACAAAAAGTTTATTTTTAAAGATTTAGTTAAAGGAACTATTGAATTACCAGAAAATGACATTGATCAAGTGTTAATCAAATCTGATGGAATTCCTCCATATGCTTTTGCTCATGTTTGTGATGATCACTTTATGAGAATAACTACAGTTACTAGAGATGATTCATATATTTCATCTGTTCCCTATCATTTAGAAATATGGGACGCATGTGGGTTTAAAACTCCTCAATTTGCCCATTTACTTCCTTTAAATAAAAAAGAAGGAGAAACAGTAAGGAAAATTAGTAAACGAAAAGACCCTGAGGCTGCTGTATCTTTCTATCATGAAAGAGGTATTCCGGTTGAAGCGATAAAATTATATTTTGCGACAATTATGAATTCAAACTTTGAAGGGTGGTTTTTACAAAATCAAGATAAGTCATATCGTGAATTTACTTTTAACTTTAATAAAATGAGTACAAGTGGTTCATTATTTGATTTAGAAAAACTTATTAACATTTCTAAAAATTATTTAAGTAAATTAACAGCTTCTGAAGTTTTTGATGGTTTAGATAAATGGTCAAAAGAATTTGATACTGAATTTAATGAATTAATTAATAAATATAAAGATTATACAATTTCGATCTTAAATATTGAAAGAGAGCAAAAAAAACCAAGAAAAGATTATGATTGTTATAGTACTATTAAAGAACATATTTGGTATATGTATGATGAGATATTTGATGGTGAAGAAAAAGAATATGAATTCCAAAATATTTCTGACAAAAAAGAAATTTGTAACATTTTAAATTTATATATGGATAAATATTTTAATGTCGAAGATAAAGACCAATGGTTTAATGGTATGAAAGATTTATGTGATGAACTTGGATATGCAAGTGATATGAAAGCATATAAAGAAAATCCTGATCTTTATAAAGGTAATGTTGCTGATGTAAGTATGGTATTAAGAGTGGTATTAACTTCAAAATCTATGACTCCAGATTTATACGAAATTATGAAAAATCTTGGAAAAGAAAGAATTGCAAAAAGATATCAACAAATAAACAATTAAAATTAATCCATCTTGTAAAAATTAAGCGTTTGTGCTAAAGTATTACTATCTTTTAGATAGTTTTCTCGGCCCGTTGGTGAAATGGTTAACACATTGCCCTCTCAAGGCAACATTCATGGGTTCAAATCCCATACGGGTCACCAATTAAAAATATAAAATTGCTAAATAAGATGCAATTTTTTTGATCTGAATTTAATATAGTTTATTATTAATACATATATGATAAGAGGTGAATTTCATGAAAGATGAATATTTTTTGATAGTTAAAGACATACTAAATAATGAAGAATTTCAAAAACGAAAATTTTATCATCATCATGGAACTATTTCTGTTTATGATCATTCTTTAAAAGTATCTAAATTGGCTTATAGAATTTCTAAAAAGTTTAAACATATAGATAGTACTAGTGTTGCAATTGGAGGATTATTACACGATTTTTATTTTAAAGATTGGCAAAGTTACAAGGAAAAAAGACCTTTGTTAAAAAAACATGGCTTTGTACATGCTAAGGAAGCATTAGATAATGCCGAATTGATTTTTCCTGATTTAATGAATGATAAAGTAAGAAATATAATTTTAAGACATATGTTTCCTTTAAACAAAATTCCGCCAAAGTATAAGGAATCATGGCTAGTTTCATTTGCAGATAAAATAGTATCTTTAGAAACAATTCTTCAACCAAAATTTTTTATAAAATTATTAGGTTTATAAATCAGACGAGATGGGAGATATTATGTCAAATTCAAAAAAAGATATTGTTAAAATGTTAATGAATGAAGAATTAATGACCGAAGATGAAAATGAATTAATTGATTTATTATTAGATAGGCCTCTTTCTATCGATATTGATAAAAAACATGATGAAAACGCAACCATGGGAGATAAAATAGCTGATAAGTTTACTAATTTTGCAGGAAGTTGGTTTTTTATTATAGGTTTTTCTTTGTTGTTAATTTTATGGATAGTTTTAAATTCTTTTTTTCTTAACAATAAATTTGACAAATATCCTTTCATTTTACTAAACTTAATGCTATCTTGCATAGCAGCTTTACAGGCGCCAATAATATTAATGAGTCAAAATAGGCAAGCGAAAAAAGAAAGTTTAAGAAATAGTAATGATTATAAAATAGATTTAAAAAGTGAGTTAATTTTAGAAGCTGTGTATGATAAAATGACAAAAATTACTAAAAATCAAGAAAAAATAATAGAATTACTTGAAAATGAAAACTAAATGTAAGCTTTAATAATAACTCTTGTAAAATTACAAGAGTTATTTTATAATTAGCTTAGAATAGAAAGGTATGCTATATATGAGACAAGAAAATTTAACTGTTTGGAAAACTAGACTTAAAACAGCTGGCAGTATATTATCTTGGACAGCTTTAGTTTTATTAATTTTCATAGCGGTATTCTTATTATATGTAGGAATATCATCCAAATTATACGCCACTAAAGGCTCTGCATATGAGCCAAAGTTTTCTTTATATACTATTATCAGTCCAAGTATGCAACCAAACTTAAATGTCTATGATACGATTATTGATAAAAGAGTAGATGATGCATCTGAAGTTGAAATAGGTGATGTAATAACATTTATATCAACTAGTAGTTTATCAAGAGGAATGACAGTTACTCATAGAGTAATTGATATTGTTAAAGCGGAAGACGGTACTATTCAATTTAAAACTAAAGGAGATAATAATTTAACACCTGATACTTCATATGTAACTGAACCTAACATATTAGGAAGAGTAATTCTAAGAATTCCTCAATTAGGTAGAATTCAATTTTTCTTAGCCAACCAAGGAGGTTTATTATTATTAATTGTAGTTCCTTCGATAATAATATTGGTTAGATATGTAATGAAATTAATAAGACTTACTCAAGTTCAAGAAAAAGTAGAAAAAAACTTAAGTAAGGCTTCAAAAAATAGTAAGACAAAAAGGACAATAAAAAAGTAATAATTTACTTTTTAGGAAATTTATGATATAATAGCTCCCATTCAGGGGGTTTTTAAGTGATTAATATAAAAAAAATGAAACAAAAAATAGTAATTAAAATAATTATGACTATTATTTTAATGGTAGGTGCAATTATATATTTTAACACGATTGATTTAAGCTATTATCAATCTTATGCGCAAAATAGTTTAGCAACATCTCCGATAGTTTTAGAAGTGGAAGCGGAAAATGGATATGTTTTAAATATTAATGAAAATAAACCATCTCAAGAAAATATTATTAATTTAAAATTATCAAATGACACATACACAAATAATCATTATGAAGTTGCATTAAAACTTTCTAAAGATTGTGATTATCAAAAATTAAATGTTTTAATTGAAGATGAATATTATAATTTAAAAGAACTAATCGTACGTAAAGACAATGATTATAATTATTTTTTAGTAGCCTCTAATGATCTAACAGCTTCACAAGTAAATTATGAAGTAAGTTTATTTATAAATGAAATTGATGTAAATTACTTTAACGAGAATAAGTTTGTCATGGATTTTGTAGATTTAAGTCTACAAAATGCATAATGAATAAATCTTGTTTTTTTTTTTGCTTTTTGCTATTATAAATATGGTGAATAATATGAATTATAAACACAATATAAAAAAACAATCGTATATCATTGCAATAAGTGCAATTTTACTAGCTTTAGTGATAACTGGAACTAGTTATGCTTTATTTTTTCAAGTAGATTCAAACAGTAAAAATCAAATAGTAGAGACTGGTTCATTATCTGTAACATATGGTGCAAATTCAACAGCTATTACTGCTACAGAATTAGTTCCTATGACAGATACTGAAGCGTTAGAAAGTTCTACTCTTGTTTCAACTATATATGTTGAAAATAAAGGAACTTTACCAGCAGAATATGTTATAAAAATTGGAAATGATGTAGACTCTTTTCAAAAAAGAGATGGATATTCCGCAGAAGACAAATTACTTTCTCATGATTACATTAAAGTAGCAGTTTATCAAAATGGAGAAATGATAATAAATCCTACAACTTTGTCAACATTGAAGGTGGCTGCGGATGATAATACAATGTATGATTTATTTTCTGGTAAATTAAATGTTCTTACTACAGGAGAAAGTACTGAAACTTTTGCAATTAAAGTTTGGGTGTCTAACGAAGCTCCAGAAGATATTATTGGAGACTTTGTATACTTAAAAGTAGATGTAACAAGTACCGTAGACGAATTATCAGCAACTAACAATAGTTAGTTGCTTTTTTTTATAATTTCTTTGTGATATAATTTCCTTGGTGATATAAATGTTAGTATATGGACGAAATGTATTAAAAGAGATTGATATTAATAAAATAAAAAAAGTATATATAAATTCAAAAATTACTGATAAACAAATAATTGAAAATTTAAAAAGACAAAAAATTAAATTTGAACTAGTAGAAAATAAAGTTTTAGACAGATTAGTAGATGGAAATCATCAAGGTATCGTAGTTGATATATTTAATTATGAGTATTATAATATAAACTCAATTAACGAGGAAGATTTTGTTGTTATGTTAGATCATATAGAAGATCCACATAATTTGGGAGCGATTATTAGAACATGTGAATGTGCAGGAATTAAAAGCATTATCATTCCTAAAGATAGAGCAGCTGGAATTAATGATACAGTTATTAAAGTGTCTGCAGGTGCTATTGAAAATGTTAAAATTATTATGGTAAATAATCTTGTTAATGCAATTAATGAATTAAAAAAGAAAGGATATTTCATATATTCTGCTGATATGGACGGAACTGATTTCCACACCTTAGATTATAGTGGGAAAAAATGCTTAATAATAGGCAACGAAGGAAAAGGTGTTAGCAGACTTGTAAGCGAAAATTCTGATTTTATCGTTAAAATACCTATGAAAGGAAAAATAAATAGCTTAAATGCCTCTGTTTCAGCAGGAATATTAATATATGAAATGATTAGGTGAAAAAATGGATTACAATGATTATCCTGATAGTGAACTTTATATGATGATATGTGAAGAAAATGAAGATGCTAAAGAGATTTTGTATGAAAAATATAAATATGTCATCAACATTATTATAAAAAAATATAGCTTTGTAGCTAGTCAAGTAGGGATTGATTCAAATGAATTATATAGTGAAGCACTACTTGGGTTTACTGATGCAATTAATGGTTATAAAGATGATAAAAATGCTGCATTTCCTACATTTCTATCTTTATGTGTAGGAAGAAGATTAAAAAAAGCCATAGTTCATGCTTCTTCCAAAAAGAATAAAATAATTAATGAGTCTTATTCTTTAGATAAAATATATGATAAAACTGGTCTACCACTAATAGAATTAATTAGTGATGAACAAAAAGCTGACCCTTTAATATCAATCTCGGAAAAAGAACATTATCTCGAATTAGTTAATAAAATAAAAAGTGGACTGTCACAGTTTGAATGTCAAGTTTTTGAATTAATGTTAAATGATTTTAATTATAATGAAATTTCAGCTTTGCTTGAAAAAACACCTAAACAAATAGATAATACTATTCAGCGTATAAAATCAAAAGCAAAAACAATATTAAAAGAAAATAATATTATTTAAAAAATGTTGCAAAAAACCAAATGATATGATATTTTATTAATGAACACGAAAGTGTTTTTTAATTTGCAAAAAAAGAGGTATTGGTTATGAAAGAAAAAAAAGCTAAAAAGAAAGAATCTGTAAAAAAACAATCATTTTTTAAATTAATAAAAAGTGAATTAAAAAAAGTAAAATGGCCTGAGAAAAAAGAAGTAGTAAAATTTACTATAGCTACAATCGCATTTATATTAATATTTGTTTTATTATTTGCACTTTTAAATTTAGCTATGTCAGTAATAAAGGGGATGTTCTTATAATGGAAAAAGAATGGTATGTAGTAAATACTTATAGTGGTCATGAAAGCAAAGTAAAAGAAAAATTAGAAGCACGTACTGAATCAATGGGAATGCAAGATTACATTTATCGAGTAATTATTCCAGAAACTACTGAAGTTGAAATAAAAGATGGAGTAAAAAAAGAAAAAGTAAAGAAAATGTTTCCTGGTTATGTTTTAGTAGAAATGGTTATGAGTGATGAAGCGTGGTATATTGTAAGAAATACTCCTGGTGTAACCGGTTTTATCGGTTCAAGTGGAAAAGGTGCTAAACCAACTCCATTATTACCACAAGAAATAGATAGAATTTTATCTAATATGGGATTAACTAGAGTTGATATTGAAAGTGAACTTGCAATTGGAGATAAAGTATCTATCACTGATGGACCATTTAAAGGTATGTTAGGAAAAATTGATTCTATCGATGCTGAAACTAATCGTATAAATGTGTTGATTGATTTATTTGGTCAAGAAACACCTGTCGAAGTTGAATTATATCAAGTAAAAAAAGATTAAATAAACGAATAAAAAGTATCATTATTTTTGATACTTTTTTTCTATTAGAGTTACAATTCCATAAAACAGGAAAGATATTATTAACAAGATAAATATACCACTCATAACTAAATTTAAATTAAATATTTGTGTTCCATAAATAATTAAATATCCAATACCTTCTTTACTAACTAAAAATTCACCCATTATTACGCCAATTAAGGTCATAGAAACATTTAACTTTAAAGAAGATATAATAGTACTAAAACTATTTGGTATAGTTAAATAAAATAATGTTTGCATTTTTGTTGCTTCTAATGATTGTAATAGTCTTATTTTGTTGAAATCAGTATTTTTAAAACTGTTATAAATAGATAAAGTAGTAACTATTAGATTTATCAATAAAGCCATTATTATTACACTTTTTATATTAGCTCCAGCTATTATAATAATTAAAGGCCCTAGAGCTACTTTAGGCATTGAGTTTAGTAATATTAAAAATGGTTCAATAATTTTAGCCAAAAATCTGAATTCATATAAAACTATTGCAATAACTATTCCCAAGACACCGCCTAAAATAAAAGAAATAATTACTTCATATAAAGTTCTCCAAATATGATTAAATAAATTATTTGATAAAATTAATTCATATATAGTGTTAATGATTCTAGATGGGCTAGAATAAATAAAAGTGTTGATAAGTTCTTTTTGAGCTAAAATTTCCCAAATAATAATAAATCCCAGTATTATAATAATTTGAAAAAATAAAACTAATATTTTTTCTCGTCGTATTCTTTTTAAATACTTTTTTTGTTCATCCGACATTGATATCTAAATCCTTCCATATTTTGGAATAATACACAGGAAATTCTTTTGTATTACGATTGTTAAGTGGTGTAGATTTATCAGTTAAGTTTATATTATAGATTTTTTTTATAGTTCCTGGTCTTTTTGATAAAATCACAATTCTATCTGCTAAACTAATAGCTTCAGCAATATCATGTGTTATCATAATAACAGTTTTATTTTCTTTTTTTATAATTTTATAAACATCATCACTTACAGCTAACCTGGTTTGATAATCTAATGCACTAAAAGGTTCATCTAAAAATAAAATATCAGGATTAATAGCTAAGGTTCTTATTAATGCAACTCTCTGACGCATTCCTCCAGATAATTCGTTTGGCTTTTTATCTTTAAAATCGTATAAAGAATAAGCTTTTAATAAGGTATCAACATAGTCTTTTTCTTTTATGTTTTTAATATCCAATCCTAAACAGGCGTTTTTATATATTGATAACCAGGAAAATAAAGTATCATTTTGCAGCATATATCCAATGGTGGGATTTTCTACATGCCACTCTATTTCACCTTTACTTTGATTATCTAACCCTGCAAGTATTGACAAAAGTGTCGATTTTCCGCAGCCGCTGGAGCCAACAATACAAATAAATTCACCTTTATTAATTTCTAAAGTAATGTCTTTTAAAGCTTCAATTTCACCGTCTTTCGTGTGATATATTTTTCCTAAATTATTAATTGTTAATAACTTATTCATGAAAATAATTCTTAACTAAATCTTTATATGGAACATAATCTTCTAATAAATTATTATCCTTCATCATATTTTCAAGATTGGTAAAACTTTCTTCTGGTATAACTGTATTTGAATACCATGAATCAGCATTTTTATAATTATCAACAATTGTTGTTAAATCATCTAATGATATACTTGAAAATTGAGGAAGTATTACTTCAGCTATTTCTTTAGCCGAATGGGTTTGAGTATATTGAAGTCCTTCTGTTATTGCTTTGGTAAAATTATTAATAATATCCTCATTTTTATTTATAAAACTTTTTCTAGCATAAAATGTTGTATAAGGCACTTCACCTGATAATTGACCGATGTTTGCTACAATATATCCATAGTTTTCTTTGGTAACAGCAGTAGCAGTAGGTTCAAATAAATTTACATAATCGCCTAATCCGCCAACAAAACTTCCAGATAAAGCTGCAAACTCAACTGAATAATTTATATTTATTTCTTTGGGGTCAATATTTTCATTTTTTAAAGCATTTAAGAAATTTATCGATGGCATACCGCCGGCTCTTCCTACTAAAATTTCTTTGCCCTTTAGGTCTTCTAGGGTAAAATTATCAACTTTAGTTCTACTTAAAATAAATTGTCCATCCCTTTTAGTGAGTCCTGCAAAAATTTGTAAGTAATCTTTTTCACCGCCTTCATAAACATAAATTGCGCTTTCAGCTCCGGCAAAACCGATTTCAACATCATTAGACAATACTGCTGCTGAAACTTTATCAGCACCAGGTGTTAAAATAAGTTCAATATCTAAACCATTATTTCTAAAATATCCATTTTCTATAGCTACATATAAGGGAGCATAAAATGCAGAATGAGTAACTTCGGCTATTTTTATTTTTGTTGTACCACTTGTTTTTTTATTATCGATTTTATATTTTGTAACTACCAATATTAAAATAAGTAAAACACCTATTGCCAATAAAATGATTTTCTTTTTCAAAATTATTCCTCCTTTATAATTTCATAGTATTATATTCCAAAGCTATAAAATGAGTGCTTTCGATGAATTTTGGTTTACATTAAAAAATAACTTTGCTATAATGATATGTAGAATAAAGGGTGTGTAAATATGAATATATTAACAAGTGAAGTTAGAAAATTATTAGATAAATTATATAATCTAAGAGGAGAAGACAGTGTAGTGCTTACTAAAATGGAAGAAGAAAAAAGTGCTGCTGAAGAAACCAAATTAAGAACTTCAAAAGAAAAAGAATCATTACAAGAAAAAATAAGTCGATTAGCTACTGAAGAAGCGTCTTTAAAAGAACAGGGTGAAAAATTAAGTTTAGTTTTAGCTAATATAAATGAAGCTGATTATCAAATAGTAATTGAGAGGTTAGGGTTAGATTTTAATCCAGAAGCTTTAAAATCAAAATTAGATAATAAACTACCTGAGACTATTAATGAAGTAGTAACAGAGGCTACTAAAGCTGAATCTAAGTTAAACGATGTAGAAAATGAAATGAATGATGCAATAACTAAAATTGAAGAATTAGGTATTAGAAGAGATGCTGCTTTAGCATTACAAGATAAGTTAAATGAATTCTTTGAATTAGCATTAAATGGTAATATAAATATTACTAGAGATGAAATTACATCTTTATTAGAAAAATTTGGCTTTACTGAAGAAGAACAAAGAGAAGCTGCAAAAATATTAATGTTTCCTGAAGATGCTTTATATGAATATGATAAAGAACAAAAAGGTGGAAAAAGTATTTCTGAAGTAATTCAAGAGGCTAAAGAGTATAGTGAAGATAATGTTGATTTAAGTGCTATAGCTTCAAATAATAGTAAAGATGATATTAAAACAACTATGCAAGAAGTTGGCCTTGATTATTTAGATTATACAAATTCAGATATAGAAAAAATAGCAGAATCTTATGATAAAGAAATAATGAAAAATAATGTGGATTATGCTAAAACAGTTAATTTAGAATTAGATATATTTGCCAATAATATTAGTTTATTAACTGATAAAGAGTTTATTAGTAAAATGGAAAAATTATTTAGTCTAGAAAAAACATCTTTAGATATTTATTTAAATCCATCAGTACTAACAAAATATAGTTATAATGAATTAATTCATAATATAGAATTATTAGCTGAAAGTGGATTAGATCCTAAAAGGGTTCCACTAATGGCATTTTAGTTTAGGGGAGAGGTAAAATGAATTTTACAATTGGTGATATTTTAAACTTGTTTAGTCAAGAAGAGGCTGAAAAAGTAACTGCCAAATATTTTATTAATGTGGTAATGGCTACAGAAAATCCAGAAAACACTAAAAATATATTTGATATTTTAAGCTATTGTGGATTAACATTTAAAGAAGCTATAGATATTAGGGTTTTAAGTATGAAAAGTGATGCGTTAAAAGCTACTATTGAACTTTGGAGAAAGGCTGACAAAATTCATTTAATAGAAAATAGTATTTCATATTTAAGATATAAAGCTGACCTTATTCTTTCAAGAATTCTGCTTTGTGATGCAGTAGGTAAAAGCTATCTCGATGAATATGGCAAAATTTTAAGTTTTGTTTTAAATGATGATGAATGGAATGAAGTTAAAAAAGGGCTTAACGTTGAAATGCCAGATAACTTATCTTCAGCCATGAATGAAGAAGAACGAAAACCAGTCACTCTAATTGCAACATTTGACCAAGTTTTTGGCGAAGAAGTTGCTAAAAATATTGAAACCGCATTAGTTTCTGAAGAAGCAGAATTAACTGATGAAAATTTTGATAGATATACATTTTTGGTTAATGCATATCATAATATAATTGCGGCTCTTTCAAGCGTGATGAATGTAGAAGTAGCAGAATTTTATATTAAAAATCTAATAACTTATACTGATTTAAATGATATTGAAATAGTTAAAACTGCAATAATTGGTTCTGGCTATGTTACCTTAGAAGATTTAAATTCTATGGAAGCTATAATAAATGAATTTTGTAATTCGAGGGGAAGGTAAATTATGAAGTTTTTGGATAAAATGGGGTTTACTAAGGAAGAGATAGAAGAAATAACAAATAATACACCTGAACTAATACTTGAAAAAATAAAAGAACATCAAAAACTGGTATTAGCTAATCTTACATATTTAAAGGAATTAGGTGTTACAAACTATAAAAGAGTGTTTATCAATTATTATGATATGTTTTTAATGGATAATAGTAATTTTGTAAATATTTTTAATCAATATGATAGAGATGATTTGATTGACAAAATTCAGAAAAACATTACTGTGATAGAATACTTATAACTGGAGAAATTCCAGTTTTTTTTCATTTCTTTTTCTTTATTTAAAGTAAGTCAAATGATATAATATTATTGGTTAGGATTGATTACAATGAACATAAAAGAAAACTTAAATATTAATCAATTGGAGGCAGTAAATATTAAAGAAGGGCCTTGTTTAGTTATAGCTGGTGCAGGTAGTGGTAAAACAAAAGTATTAACTACTAGAATTGCTAATTTAATTAATTCTGGAATACCTTCATATAACATTTTGGCTATAACATTTACTAATAAAGCTGCTAAAGAAATGAAAGAAAGGTTAAATAAAATAGTTGATGATAACTATGCTTTTGTAGGTACATTTCATTCATTAGGACTTAAATTAATTCGTGAAAATGTTGAAGTTTTAGGTCTTCAAAAGAACTTTACTATTTTAGATGGCGAAGATGTTTTAAGTATAATTAAGAAAATAATGAAAAATAAAGGTTTTGATGCTAAAGACGCTGCTCCCTCTTATATTAGAAATAGAATTAGTTTTATCAAAAATGAAATGTTGACTCATTCTGAAATCGAAAAGTTTTTTAATACACCGCCGGAAAAAGTTGCTCAAGAAATATATTTAGAATACGAAACTACTTTAAAAAGAAATAACTCAGTTGATTTTGATGATTTATTAAAATTGCCAGTAAAATTATTTGAAGAAAATCCTGAAGTGTTAGAAAAATATCAAGAAAAGTTCAAGTATATTTTAATTGATGAGTATCAAGATACAAATGAGGTGCAATATCGATTAACTAAATTATTGGCTAAAAAACATAACAATATATTTATAGTAGGAGACCCAAATCAATCAATATATGCATTTAGACATGCTAATTTTAAAAATATACTTAATTTTGAAAATGATTATCCTGGTGCAAAAGTTATTACATTAAATCAAAATTATCGAAGCACAAATATGATATTAAATGCTGCAAATTCAGTCATAAAAAATAATATTGAGAGAAAAGATGTAGATTTATTCAGCGAGTGTGGTGATGGAGTAAAATTAAAATATTTACAAAGTTATGATGAAAAACACGAAATAACTTTAATTATTGAAGAAATTCATAAATTGCTAAAAGAAGGATACAGTAAAAATGATATTGCAGTTTTTTATAGAACAAATGCTCAATCGCGTGTTATTGAAGAAATGTTTTTAAAAAGCGATATCGGTATCAAAGTTGTAGGAAGTTATTATTTTTATGCTCGTAAAGAGATTAAAGATTTACTATGCTATTTAAGACTTATTTATAATCCACACGATGAAATTAGTTTAAAAAGAGTTATTAATGTGCCAAAAAGAGGAATTGGAGCTAAAACAATTGAAGATTTAGAAAAAGAAGCGTATCAAGAAAATAAATCGATGTTTGATACTATATCTAAAGGAAAAGAATTATTATTTAAAAATATAATCTTAGAACTTCAAAAAGATAGTGAAAACATGTCATTAACAGAGCTTATTGATGCTGTTATAACTAAAAGTAAAATGAAAGAAGAGTTAGAAAATGAAAAAACTCTTGAGGCTGAGCTAAGACTTGATAACTTAATGGAATTTAAAAGTATAACTGCTTCTTTTGAAGAAAGAACTGGAAGTGTTAACTTAGGTGATTTCCTAGAAGAATTAAGTCTTGTTGCTGATATCGAAGAACATAAAAATAATGATGATGTAGTTACTTTGATGACTCTACATAGTGCTAAAGGACTTGAATTTAAAGCTGTTTTTATAACAGGAATGGAAGAGGGAATATTTCCACATGCAAATTCATTTTTGGAAGAAAATGGTCTAGAAGAAGAAAGACGTTTATGTTATGTGGGTATAACTCGTGCTAAAGAAAGATTATATTTAACAAATGCAAAAAAAAGAATGCTTTATGGAAGAGAAAATCAAAATCCACCTAGTAGATTCTTAAAAGAAATAGATGATACATTGATTGAACAGACTAATGCAAGCATTAAAGAAGAAAAAACTATTGACAAAAAAGAAATGTATTCATCTGAAGAAGTTGATTATCAAAAAGGTGAAGTAGTATTCCATACTATTTATGGAAGAGGGGTTGTCCTAGATTTTGATGATAAATATGTTTCTATTGCGTTTGCTAAAAATTATGGAATAAAGAAATTAATGAAAAATCACAAAAGTATAAAGAAAGGAAATTAATTATGAAAGAAGATTTAACATTAGTAGTTATGGCTGCTGGAATGGGTAGTCGTTTTGGAGGATTAAAACAAATAGAACCAGTAGGACTAAACGGAGAGTTTATTTTAGATTATTCTGCTTACGATGCAAAAAAAGCAGGATATAATAAAGTAGTTTTTGTTATCAAGGAAGAAATGCTTGATATATTTAAAGAAACTGTAGGCAAAAGAATTGCTGATAAAATTGAGGTTGAATATGCATTTCAAAAAATGGATGCTATACCTGCTGGATTTAAAGTGCCAGAAGACCGTGTAAAACCATGGGGAACGGTTCAAGCAATTTTAGCCGCTAAAGATTATGTTAAGGGCTCGTTTTCTGTAATTAATGCAGATGACTATTATGGTCCTGAAGCTTATGAAACTGCTTATACTTTTTTCCAAAATAGCAAAAATGAACATGAATATGCATGTGTAACTTATCCATATTCACAAACTAGTAGTAAATTTGGAAGTGTAAAAAGAGCAACTTGTTATATGGAGGATGACTATATTGTTAAAATGATTGAATGTTCTATCTCTACAGTGGATGGCAAAGCTCATTGTGAACCATTAGATGGTAGTGAACCTTATGATACAGATATAAATCATCCTGTAAGTATGAATATGTATTGTTTTAAAAATAATTTCTTTAATTATTTAGAAGAATTCTTTCAAGAGTTTTTTGAAAAATCTGAAAATTTAAGTAAGGATGAAGCGTTACTACCAGATTGTGTAACTAAAAATATTAATAATGGTAACATTGTGCTAAAAAATGAAATAACTACGGGAAAATGGCTTGGAGTAACCTATAAAGAAGACTTACCATTTGTAAAAGAATCAATCAAAAAACTTATTGAAGATGGAGTTTACAACGAAGATTTATGGGGCTAACATGAACAATAAACAAAAAAGAGTTAAAGAACTAGTAAATATTATTAATGAAGCAAACTATAAATATTATGTTTTAGATAATCCTGATATAACTGATCAAGAATATGATAGTTTATATAGAGAATTACAAAATTTAGAGGAAAATAATCCAGAATTAATTTTGCCTGAAAGCCCAACACAAAGAGTTGGCTCTGTGATTATTGATAAATTTGAAAAGGTTAGTCATAAAATTCCAATGATGTCATTATCAGATGTATTTAATTTTGACGAAGTTATAGAATTTGATGAAAGAATACAAAAAGAAAATATTACTCCAGAATACGTTTGTGAATTAAAAATTGATGGCTTAAGCGTCTCTTTGCAATATGAAAAAGGTATTTTGGTGAAAGCTGCGACTAGAGGAAATGGTGTTATTGGTGAAGATATAACACATAATGTTAAAACTATTAAAACTGTACCTTTAAAAATAAAAGAGGAAATAGATATTGAAGTTCGTGGCGAAATATTCATGAGTAAAGATACTCTTTCGAAAATAAATGAAGAACGAAAAGATAAAAATCTTCCGCTATTACAAAATGTTAGAAATGCTGCTGCAGGCAGTGTAAGACAATTAGATTCTAAAGTGGCTCAACAAAGAAATTTAGATGTTTGGATATATCATTTACCAAACCCTCTCGATTATGGCTTAAAAACTCAAAGTGAATCATTAGAGTTTATGAAGAGTTTAGGTTTTAAGGTTAATCCAAATAATAGATTAGTAAAAAATATTAATGAAGTTATTTCTTATATTGAAGACTATACTGAAAAAAGAAATGACTTGCCTTATGAAATAGATGGTGTTGTCATTAAAGTAAATGATATTAACAATCAAAAAAAATTAGGATTTACTGCCCATCACCCAAAATGGGCAACAGCTTATAAATTTCCTGCAATAGAAGTGTTAACAGAATTAGAAGATATTATATTTACTGTTGGAAGAACCGGCAAAATTATACCAAATGCCGTTTTAAGACCTGTAGTGCTAATGGGTTCTGTAATCAAAAGAGCGACCTTGCATAATGAAGATTATGTAATAAATAAAGATTTACACATTAAAGATATAGTATCAATTAGAAAAGCGGGAGATGTTATTCCCGAAGTTGTAGAAGCTAAACCAGAAAGAAGAACTGGTAAAGAAATACCTTTTAAAATGATAGATTTTTGTCCAATGTGTAAAGGTCAAATAACCAGATTAGAAGGACAAAGCGATTATTATTGTATAAATGAACATTGCCCTGCTAAAAATATCGAACGTTTAATTCATTTTGTTTCTAGGGGTGCTATGAATATTGATGGTTTAGGAAGTCAAATAGTCGAAGATTTATATAATTTAGGTTTTATTAAAGAAATTCCGGATTTTTATAAACTAAAAAATTATAAAGAAGAAATAATAGCTATAGAAGGTTATGGAAATAAGAGTTTTGAAAATATGATTGAAGCAATCGAGCATAGCAAAAAAAATAGCTTAGAAAAACTTATTTTTGGCTTAGGAATATTAGGGATTGGTAGTAAAACCGCTAAACTATTAGCTAGTACCTATAAAAATATTGATGAATTAAAAAAAGCAACTTATGAAGAACTTAGAGGAATTAGAGATATCGGTGAAATTTTAGCTACAAATTTAACTGAATTTTTTAACGATGAAAATAATTTAAAAATAATCGAAGAATTAAAAACTTATAATTTAAATATGAATTATATCTCAGAAAGGATTATTAATCCAAACTTTGAAGGGAAAAAATTTGTTATTACAGGAACCATTTCCTTCATTGGTAGAAATGAATTAAAAGAAATAATTGAATCTTCCGGAGGAAAAACAATTGACAGTGTAAGTAAAAATACTGATGTAGTTATTGTAGGTGATAGTCCGGGTAGTAAGTTTACAAAAGCCAAAGAATTAAATATTGAAATTTGGAATGAGGAAATTTTAAAAGAAAAGTTATAATTTGATAATATAAATATAATGTAGTATAATAAATTTACTCAATAGAGGTGAAAAATGAAAAAGTTAAAAGATATATGGCGTAACAATCGAATTCTATTTGTATTATTTATAATACTTGTAATTTGTTTTATAGCTATCGTAACCGTAGCACTAACGTATTTTGTTGGTTCGGAAAATAGCCCTTATGGAAATAGATTAGATAATAAAGTTGAATTGCCTAATAATTTTGAAAAAGACATGATAACAAAACTTAAGGAAGATGAAGAAATTCAAAATGCTAATGTTAGATTAGCAATAAGAACTATTTATGTCACTATTGATTTTGTTCCAGGAGTATCTTTAGAAAAAGCCCAACAAAAAGCAGTTGAATCTTTACAGGAAGTAGACGAAAATATATTTGAATATTACGATTTTAATTATATTTTAACAGAAGAAACTACTGAAGATAATAAAGGATTTACAATAATGGGAGCAAGAAATTCTTATGGTACAGGTTTTATTTGGAACAATAATAATATAGAAACTGATGAGAAAGAGTAGTGTGTATGAAGAAAAAAACAAAACTAATTATAGCAATAATCGCAGCGGTAATCGTTGTTATTGGCGGGATAGTTGCATATAAAATATTTAGTAATAAAACAAGATTAAATATTGTTGAAAGACATTGGTTAAATGACAACTTATCAACAATTCAAAACATTAATGTTTTAAATGATAATTCTGTGTTTGGAAATATAGGCAAAGGAGTTTATTTTAACTTTTTAGAAGATTTTAGCGATGAGTATAATATCGATATAAATCCGGTAGCTATAAAAACTACGGATAATCCTTCTGGTTTAACTTTAGGATATGCAAATACATATGATGATAAAGATATGGTGTTTTATACTGATCATTATGTTTTGATGAGTAAAAATTACGAATTAATACCAAGTTACGATAATTTAGAAAATAAAAATATTGGTGTTTTAAAAACCAATATGTCTCACATAAGTAATTATCTTGGAAATGTAAAAGTAAATTATACACAATATGAAACTAAAGAAGATTTACAAAAAGCTCTATTAGATGGAACAATTTCCTATATTGCTGTTCCTAGAATTGAGTATTTGGATTTCATGTTAATAAATAATTTATATGTCGTAGAACATTTTAGTGACGTTCCTGCATATTATCTAATTAAAAATATTGATAATACTTTTGGTAAAATTTTACATAAATATTATCTAAGATGGAATACAGAATTAGATGAATATTTAGATGAAGCTGAATTTAATTTGTTTACATCAAGGTTAAATATTTCTGAAACTGAAATAGATGCTTTAAGAGGTATGGATTTCAATTATGGATTTGTAAATAATAGTCCTTATGAAGTAATTACTGGTGGAAACTATGGTGGAATAATAGCTATTTATCTTAAAGAGTTTTCAGACTTTGCTGATTTAGATATTAATTTTACTAAATATAAAAATATAAATAAATTTTATAAAGCAATCGAAAAACAAGAAGTAAATTTATATTATAATTATTATAATTTAACAAATAATTATCAAACAATTAAAGCTGGAATGGCAATTGAGTATAATATAGTTACAAGAAGTGATAATCCTATTGTTTTAAACTCGCTATATGCCCTACAAGGAAAAACTGTTTATGTATTAGAAGATAGTATTTTAAAAAATTCGTTAAAAAATATTGGAAATATTGATATAGTAACTTATAAAGATAATAATGATTTGATAAAGCTTGCAAAAAAAGACGTTATTATTGTAATCGATAAAAATGTATTTGAATATTATAAAAATTCAGAATTAAAGAATTACGTTTCTAAATATACAAATTATATAAATTCAGAATATTCTTTTAAAGTTAATAACAATAATGCTTTTTATAAATTGTTAGAAAGATATATTAATACAGTGGATTTTAATGAAGCTATCAACAGAGGAATTTATAATCATGCTGAAACCATAAAAAGTGGTACATTATTAGGTAAAATGGCTAGATATTTCTTATATATTTTATTAGTTACAGCAGTAGTAGTATATATTTTATATAGACGCACTAAAAAAATAACAATTATTAAAAGAATTAAACGTGAAGATAAGATGAAATATATAGATCAATTAACGTCTTTAAAAAACCGTAATTATTTAAATGAAAATATTGAAAATTGGAATAATAATAAGGTTTATCCTCAGACTATGATCGTCATAGATTTAAATAATGTTCAATATATTAATGATACGTTAGGATACGAAGAGGGAGATAAACAAATTAAAGCTTTAGCAAATATCTTAATTAAAACGCAATTGGATTATTCAGATATCATGCGTACAGATGGAAATGAATTCTTAATTTATTTGATTGGATATACTCAAAAACAAATTACAAGTTACATTCATAAATTAAATAAAGAATTTAAAAAATTACCATATGATTATGGAGCAGAATTTGGTTATAGTATGATTACAGATGATCTTAAAACTATTGAAGATGCAATAAATGAAGCTGTAGAACAAATGAAATCTCAAAAAAAGGAATCTTTGACAGATGAAAAAAAAGATTAAACACTTTTGGAAAAACTTTAAAACAGTTCTAAAAAGGCCGGAGATGAACATACTTCCCGGTTCTTTTGCCTATTATTTAGTTTTATCAATTGTTCCTACAATAACTTTAATAACATATGCTGCCTCTTTCTTTAATGTACCATCAAACTTTATTTTTGAATTTTTAGCTAAAGCCTTAAATGAGGATATTGCTAATTTAGTAGTTGCAAATTTTGGCGGTACTAATCTTGGAATGAAATTTTATGTATCTCTTATTATGGCAATTGCAATAGCTAGTAATGGAGCAGCCTCTATAATAACAACATCGAATGCTATCTATGGTATAAAAAATACAGGCTTTATAAAAAGAAGAATAAAGTCGCTAGTTATGACAGTGTTTTTAATACTTTTAATAATATTCATGTTAGCAGTTCCAGTTTTTGGCGAAAAAATAATTGAATTAATTAAATATGTTAATTTAAATGAAAATTTCACTGAACAAATTGCTTATATATTTAATATAATTAAAGGCCCTATTTCATGGTTTATTATCTTTGTTTTAGTTAAAATATTATATACTTTGGCACCGGATAGGTTATTACCGAGTAGGTATGTTAATTATGGGGCAGTATTTACCTCTGTTTCCTGGGTGATAATTACATCATTATTCTCGTACTATATTTCCCATATTGCTGTTTATGATGTGTTTTATGGTGGACTTGCTAATATTGTAATACTTATGTTATGGTTCTATTTATTAGCATACATATTTACAATTGGAATGGCGTTAAATTACCGTGAAGAAGAAATAAAATTGGAAAAAACTAGTCAAATAAATATCGTAGAATAGCTAATAATATTTATATGTACCCAAATATTACTTAGTACATCTAGTTTTTTCGATATCAATCTAATATTCTTTATTAACGATATTGAAGAGTAATATTTAAAAGAAGTCTGTTTTTGACTTCTTTTTGTATATCTGTTTATCATTTATATTGAGCTAATTTTGTGTTATAATAAAACTAGTGATGTATTATGGAAGAAAAAAAATTACCCTTATTTATTTATAGTTTTATATCAATACTTTTTGGAGAAATAATATTTAGGATTATTACGGTTGATAAGTTTTTTACAATTTCATTAATTTATATAATATTTAATGCGTTTATAATATCTTATT
>JAZRRD010000120.1:0-6456 GCA_045650425.1 Bacilli bacterium
TAACATCATTAATTTTAATGTTCTTTAAATTCCATAAACGATAGGAAATAATAATATTAGACAAGTTTTTAACAGAAATAAATATTTTCTCTAGATATTCATTATTCATTTTTTCGTTTTCTATAAAACTGTGTAAAGAAACATTAAGTTGTCTAATACTTGATGATGATTTTAAAATCTCAAGTTTTTCTTCCATCAAGACTCCGTTTGTAGTAATATTGGCTTTTAAATTATATTTTTCTAAAATTTTTAATATATCAGGCAACTCAGGATGTAACAAAGGCTCACCCTTAACATGCAAACAAACTAAGTTAGTCTTACTATGAATCTCTTTTATTATTTTTTCAAAATTATCTAAATTCATAAATTGTTTGATTCTTTTAGTTGGAGGACAAAATTTACAATTTAAATTACATATATTGGTTATTTCTATATAAACTTTTTTAAACATATAAAATCCTATTATTCTTTCGGAAGAGTAATATTTTCATACCCACCTAAATCATATACATCATAGCCTAAATCAGCTAACAATTCATATGCAATTCCGCTTCTATTACCACTTGCGCAATAGACAAGTATTTTTTTTGTTTTATCAAGTTTAATTTTATTATCAATTTCATCATGTGGTATATTTATCGCGCCTTTAACATGACTATTTTCATATTCTTCTTCTGTTCTAACATCTACAACTATGTAATTATTTGATAATATTATTTCTTTTAATTCATCATTCAAATGACTTTTTATCTCCAGTTGACTCGAACACCCAGATAGTACTAAAAAACATATAAATGTAATAAACAATTTTTTCATATCTTCACTTCCATAGAAATTATACCACATAAAAAACAAAAACATTATATTTTTGTTTTTTAAAGTATTATGGCATTATATCCGTAAATTATAAAATATCTTCAAATAAAATGTTGTAGAATAATTCTGGATTAACTTGATAAGCAACTTTACACTTACCATTTTCTTTTAGTGAAATGTAAGATTTACCTATTTGTTCTCCCTCCGTTGCAATATCTACATCAGCAAGTGTAAGTTTTGCGACATTGCTATCAATTAAGTAAGCAATTGTTAAAGGATCATTGACTATTAAACCTTCATGCCCGCAGCTTCGATCAAATTCTGCACCAAGCCTTGTAATTTTATATATTATTTGAGCAATCTCACTTTTGCTGTTTTTTAACTCATTTTCTAACTCCTGTGTTAAAGATAATTCTTCTGTAACATTAAGCCCAAATATTAAAATATCTTTTATGTCAGAATCTAATACAATTTTAGCAGCGTGAGGATCTTGATAGAAGTTAAATTCAGCAAATTTAGTAACATTTCCTTTAACTTTTGCACTCCCCATTATTAAAATGCTCTTTACATTTTTAGCAAAATCATTATTTCTCATTATTGCTAACGCAATATTAGTTAAAGGCCCTACTGCTACAATATCAACTTGACCCGGATTTTCATTAACAGCATGAATTAAATAATCAACAGCATCTCCACTTGTACTTTTTATGATAGGTTCATACTTTAAATCTCCAAATCCATTTTTTCCATGTACATAATCAGCCTCTACTTTTCTATTTTCCAAGGAAACTTCTGCTCCCTTATATACAGGAATATGATTTTTGTTACACATATCTAGAACTTTAAAAGAGTTTCTTACGCCATTTTCAATACCACAATTTCCCGCTACTACGGTAATCCCTAAAAGCTCAATAAATTTACTTTTGCATGCTAGTATTATAGCTAAAGAATCATCTACACCAGGATCTGCGTCTATTATAACTTTAGCCATTAATATTCACCCTTTCTATAAATTTTTTTATTTCTTCTATTGATGGTATTGAACTTTGAGCTCCATGTTTGGTGACAGCTAAAGAAGAAACAATGTGTCCAAACTTAATTGACTCATTTAAATCCTTTCCGTCAACTAAAGATTTTACTAAACCGGCAGTAAATGAATCTCCTGCTGCTGTTGTATCAACGACCTCAACATTAATTGCATTATATTTTTGCACAGTATCATTATTTACTAAAATCGAGCCCTTTTCTCCTAGTGTAACAATAACGTTTTTAACTCCTTTTTCAATTAACGATTTAGCTAAAGTAACAATATCTTCTTCGGTATTTATTTTACTATTACATAAAGTTTGAAGTTCCGTTTCATTTGGTTTTATAATATCTATATTTTTATATAGATCTAAAGGAAGATTATTAACTGCTGGCGCAGGATCTAGTACAACAATTTTTCCTAAACTTTTTGCTAACTTAGCGGCATATGTAACAACCTCTAAAGGTATTTCTAATTGCATTACTATTATTTTAGCAGCTTTAATCAAATTTATATTTTTATCTATCATTTCTTTAGTTAATTTATTATTTGCCCCGCTAGCTACAACTATTCTATTTTCTCCAGTTTTATCAACCGTTATAAAAGCGTTCCCTGTATTAATATTTTTTAATTTAACAATTTTTTTAGTGTCCACTTTTACTTTTTTTAAATTTGCTATTAATTTTTTGCCCATCTCATCACATCCGACAGCTCCAAGCATTGCTACCGAAGTTCCTAGTTTACCTAATGCGTATGCTTTATTTCCGCCTTTTCCTCCAGGGACTAAATTATAAGTATTAGTTAAGATTGTTTCTCCAGGCAAAGGAGCCTTTTCAACATTCATTACAAAATCCATATTTAAACTTCCAATTACTAAAACATCACTCATAAATTTTCCTCTATTTTCTATATTGATTATTATAAATTAAGAATATATCTAGTAAAGATGATTGTCAACACACGTATTTATTTTTTACACATTTTTACACTCTTTGTTATTCTTAAGAGTTAAAAAACATACAGATTCAACGTGATATGTATAAGGAAACATATCAAATAAATTTATTTCTTTTACTAAATATTTTGTGCATAAAATTTGCAAATCCCTCGATAAAGTTACTGGATCACATGATACGTAAATAATCTCTTTAGAATTACTATCCATTAAATAATTTAATGTAGTTTTATCCAGACCTTTACGCGGAGGATCTACAATAATCAAATCAAATTTATCTTTTATTTTATTAATAACATTAGCAACATCACCAAGCATAAAATATAAATTATTTCTATGATTCATCTTTGAATTTATTAAAGCGTTTTTTATAGCATTTGGTACTATTTCCACACCATAAACTTTTTTGGCATTAAAACTAGCCATTATGCTTAATGTACCAACACCACAATATAAATCTAATAGGGTACCCCCTTTAACATTTGTTTTAATATAATTGAAAATGTAACCTGCAACTTCATTATTTATTTGAAAAAAAGAATCATATGAATATTTAAATAATATGTTATTGATATTGGTAATTAAATAATTTTCACCAAATATAGTGTTATGATTAATAACTATTCCAACTATCTTTAAATTTTTAGAAAAATCTTGTCTATTAAAATTATAGTTTCCTTTAGCAGAAATTAATATTTCATCATTGTGGTTTGTTCTAATAGTTATTTCTCCATCCACTAAGTTCATTTTTTTTAAATTAGTTATTACATTATTTATACTTTCTTTAGCAATTAAACATTTATCAATTTCTACAATGTTATGACTTTCACTTTCGTAATACCCTATTTTATTATTAATAATTTTTAAAGTTATTTTATTACGATAATATCGATTTTTTAATGTTGGATGAATTTTAATTTCTGAAAAAAGAATTTTATTTTTTTCTAAAATATTACACACTTTATTTTTCTTAAAATTTAAAGTATCTTCATAACTCATATGTTGTATGTCACATCCACCACAAGTCATAAAATACGGACAGAAAGGTTCAATTCTTATATCAGACTTTTTATTTATTTTAAGGCAATTAGCTTCATTAAAATTTTTTTTGCAATTAATAATTTCAATTTCAACATCTTCATTTGGCAAAGTGAATGGTACAAAAGTTACTACATTATCTATTTTAGCAATTCCTTTACCAAAATGATCTAATCTTTCTATTTTTGTTTTCATAATTATACACCTATCTAATTATATCACAAGATAACTTGCATAGGATGTTTATTTTTGTTTCATAATATTTTTGGAGATTACTATGAAAGAAATAATAAATAAAACTAAAGAAACGTTTAAAAATGATTTAATTAATAAAGAAATTATTATCTCTAAAAATAAAATAATTAACGTTTTATTTTTAGAGAGTTTATCTAGTGGTGACAAAGTAAATGATTATGTTTTAAAAAATTTAACTAATAAAACAAAAATAAAAGACATTTCTTCAAATATAGCAGGACCTAATACTAAAAAAATAACATTCAAAGAAATAGATTATTATTTAGAAAGTGGTTTCACAATTGTAATATACAAAAATGAAATATTGGCAGTTGAAACGCGTGCAGAAATAATAAGATCTGTAGGAACTCCAGAATCTGAATCCTCTATTACTGGTCCTAAAGATGCTTTTAACGAAAATTATCAAGTAAATATCGGATTAATTAAACGAAGATTAAAAACTTCATCATTGCGCATTGATAATCTTACATTAGGAAGAAGGACTAAAACTCAAATAGGCCTTTTGTACTGTGAAGATATAGTCGAAGATAAAACCTTAAATGATTTAAAAAGTAAACTTGGACAAATAGATATTGATGGTATTATTGATTCCGAAAATTTAGCTCTTTTACTATCTAAAGGTGACAAAGCAAATTTTCCTACTATAAAAAAGACTGAACGCCCAGATTTAACCGCAAATGCTCTTTTGGAAGGGAAAATTGCTATTGTAGTTGACAATTCATGTTTTGTATTAATATTGCCTGCTTTTTTCATAGATTTTGTTAACCCTCAAAGCGATAATTATACTAAAAGTGGTAATATTAATTTTGTGAAAATTCTCCGTTTATTATGTTTTTTTATTTCAATGATGGCACCTGCTATTTATATAGCTCTCATAAATTATAATCAAGAAAGCATTCCTACAAGTTTATTAATTAATTTTACCCAGCAAAGAGATGGTGTTCCTTTTCCTGCTTTAGTGGAAGCGCTTATTACAATTTTAACCTGCGAAATTTTAAGAGAAAGTGATTTAAGATTTCCAAATGCTTATGGTAGTGCAATATCAATTTTAGGAGCACTAGTCTTAGGCGAAGCTGCAGTGTCCGCTGGCATCGTTAGTCCAATAATGATTATTGTTATAGCGACAACTTTTATATCAAGCTTAATTTTTACAGAATATGATATAATTACCGCTTTACGTCATTATCGTTTTGTCTTTCTTTTTGCAGCAGCACTATACGGTATAATTGGAATTTTATTAGTTCTTTTATATTTCCTAATCAGAATTAATGATATTTATAGTTTTGGAAAACCATACTTTTTTCCTATTTCTCCATTTGATAAAACATATTTTAAAAAATCAGTGGTTAGAGGAAAAGCTAAAAATGACACGGAACGAAGTGAGATGTTAACAAATAAAGATAAAACTAAAATGAAAAGTGAGGCATAAAATGAAAAAAACAATTCTTATTATGATAATGCTTTTTACCCTTACGGGATGTTATGATTATATTGAATTAAACGATTTATCAATTATATCTGGGATTGGTATAGACAAAGAAAATGAAGAATATAAAGTTACTTATGAAATATTAAGCGATCAAAAAAGTAGCGATTCTAATGCAAAAGCATTAACTATCGAAGGAACAGGCTTAACTATCGCAGATGCTTTTACAAATGCTAACAAGGAAGTTCCTAAATTAGCTTTTTATCCTCACGTAAAAGTATTAGTTTTATCCGAAGAAATAGCTAAAGAAAAAATGTATGATATCGTAGATTATGTCTTGCGTTCGCCTCGAATTAGAAATGAGTTTTATCTAGTTGTTTCTAAAGATGTCAAAGCAAATGACATTTTTACTAAAACCGCCGAAGATATTAAAGTGGTAAGCACACAAATAGAAACAATGTTAAAAAATAATGCTCGCAGAAAAAATAATGCTACATCTTATACTTTTGAAAAAGTTGCTGAAGATTTTCTAAACCCAAAAACAGATGCTGCTGTTACGTCAGTCACTTTAAAAGATGAACAAATATCTATTGAGGGCCTAGCGGTTTTTAAAGATTATAAGCTACAAGGTATTTTATCTTCTGAAGATTCATTAGCTTATAATATTTTAAGTAATAACGCCAAAAATGTTCAATTTACATTTGGCTGCGGAGAAAATAAAAATATTACTTTAGCAATATATAATGCTTCACCCTCAATTAAAATAGATAAAAATAACAAGCTAAAAATTAATGTCGATACAAAAGCTAGTATTACGGAATACAATTGCGATAAACCTTTAAAAGATCCTGACACTTATAAGTATTTTAATAATAAATATAACACAGAAATAAATGAACATATTATTAAATTTTATCAAAATATAAAAGAAAATAAAAC
>JAZRRD010000121.1:0-16593 GCA_045650425.1 Bacilli bacterium
GTATTATAACATATTATAATATTATTTTTTATACAAAATATATTATGTTTGCTAAAAAGTGTATATAGTGATATAATATTTAAGCGAAATGAGGTATAAAATGAAAAAGTTTTTATTAAGTATTATTGCAATTTTATTAGTGGTTAGTTTAAATATTAGTGTTAGTGCCAAAGAAACTAAAAGTACTAAAAAAGAAGAAGAAAAAATTACATGTGCTAATGATGTAAATATATATTTATTTTGGGGAGATGGATGTCCTCATTGTGAAGGCGCAATAGCATTTTTTGAATCAATTGAGAAAGAATATGGTCATTGCTTTAATTTAGAAAAATTTGAAGTATGGAAAGATAAAGAAAATCAAAAATTAATGAAAAAGGTTGGAAATTATTTTGGTAAAGAAATTAAAGGTGTTCCATTTATTATAATAGGTGAGGAAACATTTTCTGGTTATTCTTCACAATTGAACGAAGATATTTTAAAAGCAATTAAAAATGCAGCAAATGATGAAGAATATGTTGATGTTATTGAGAAAGTTCAAAATGGAGAAATGAAACCATCAAATTCAAGCGATACAGTAGTCACTGTAATGATTATTTTATTAATTGTTGGAGGTATCGGAGCTTTAGTAGCCACATCTAAAAATAAATAAAAAGGTTATTTTAAATAACTTTTTTTTATGTTATAATCTTTTTAGAATAAAGAGGGATGTATATATGGAGATATTAAATAATGCAAAAAAATTAGCTTCAAAATATGGAATATCTTTTTATAAATTTGATCCTTTTTTGAGCTTTGTAAATAATAAACTTGGTTTTTGTACAAAATTAAAAACTAAAGACTTTGGATATTTAACACGAAATTTTGTTTTTAATAATTTAGATGAATTCGAACAATTTTTAAAAAAATATTCTTATTATAAAAATTTTTTGGAATTTAAATCCGAAATTAAATTTGATGATTATTTAAATGTAAGTCCAAAAATAATTTATGATTTTGAAGAAGATAAATTATTAGAAAAAGAAAATGAAGAAATCGAAAGAAAGTTAATAGTATATAATGCAAAAAAATTTATTGCTTATATTTCAGAAATATATGAAAATAGATTAAATGAAATTATTAAGCATAATAGTTTAAAAATTGAATTAGATGCTAAATTAAATGAATATAAAAAAAATTTGCATGCTTATTATCATAAACCATATACTGAAGCTTCTAATATGCTTAATAATATTTTTCAAAAGTACCAAGAAAAAGTTAATGATAAAAGTAGATTTGTTGAAAGTTTATTAGAGAAATTAGAAGGTTCTGAAGATTTAGCGCAAGCTAAATTAATTATGCGTGAATTGTTATCGACGATTAAAAAAATAGAAGAAGATGATGAATATTATTGTCTGATTTTCGATACTTATTTATTCAAAAATAAAATTGCTGTTATTGATAAAATGAATGAATTTGTGATTCAAATGCTTAATAGCGAAAATAAGATATCATATTCCGAATTAAAGTTAGAACTAGATAAGTTAAAAGAAAGTATTCCTTTTAATAATACTAAATCAGAATTTATAGAAGATTGTGTTTTAGAGGTTGCGGAAAAATATAAAGGTATAGAAAATATAGAAGAATATAACTACTTCAATTATTTAAATAAATTGAAATTAGATAGAGTTGAGAGAAAACAAAAAGTAAATAAATTAGAAGTTAATAATATTAGTGTTTTAAATGATCAATTTAATGAATTAAATAATAATGAGAAAAAATGCTTATATATCTTGTTCTCGCCATTCAAAAAAATTATAGAATATATAATAGAACAAGCGATAAATAATACTTTAGAAAAGGCAGATTTTAATGAATATTATGAATTTTATTTAGAAATGGTTGAAATAATAGATAAAGTTGACAATACTATTTTAAGTAAGAAATATTTTGATAAAATTGATTTTTCTAGTTATCAGAATTTTGTAAGTTCATTGATTGATGTAGCAGAAATAATATATGGAATAAGAATGCAAATAAAAAATGAAGAAACTAGATGGGCATGTGATAGTAAAGAATTTTTAGTTTGTTATAAAGAGGCAATTAAAAATGATAATACTTCAAAAGTGTGTTTAAAAGAAAATTCTTTTGTATTATATTCTGATAAAGTCATCAAATTTAAAAATAACGATAGGTTATTATTAGAGGTTGTTCCTAATACAGAAATTATTATATTTAGGAATATTAACAATTTAGAGAAATGTGATACTGTTTTAAAAGTGGCGGATTATAAATATAGCACAAAGAAAGTTGAGGATAATATTATTGTTGATAATATAAGTTGTGCTAAAACTTATGTTTATAATACATATAATTGTTATCCGAAAGAGTAATATGATAAAAAATAGGGTTTTAAAATTTAAATTAGATAGATTATTTAAGATCATAACTTTAATTATTTGTTTGTGTTTTTTGAAGATACCAATTATATTTTGTCGTGATATTTCTTATGATTATTTTAATAGTATAGGTTTAGATATTTTTGCAAAAATACTATATTGGTTATTTGAATTATTATACATTTTAATTATTGTATGGATAATATTAAAAATTAAAGCGCATAAGTTAAAAGGATAATGCGCTTTTTTCTTGATAATTTTTTGATTTTGGTGTATTCTTTTAAAGTGTAATTAAGGAAGTGGATTTTATGGACAAGATTATTAATATTGCTGTTGTAGCTCACGTAGATGCTGGAAAAAGTACTTTAGTAGATGCCTTATTAAATCAAAGTGGAGCATTTGATGAACGTAAACAAGCTGAAGATAGAGTAATGGATAGTAATGATTTAGAAAAAGAAAGAGGAATTACAATCTATTCGAAAAACTGTGCTATTAGATATAAAGATTATAAAATTAATATTGTTGATACACCGGGTCATGCTGATTTTTCAAGTGAAGTAGAGCGTGTTATAAAAACCGTTGATACAGTAGTTTTGTTAGTTGATTCAGCTGAAGGCCCAATGCCTCAGACAAGATTTGTCTTAAAAAAAGCGTTGGAACAAAATTTAAATCCAATTTTATTTATTAATAAAATAGATAAAGCTGATGCTAGGGTAAAAGAAGTTGTAGATATGACATTTGAGTTATTTATGGATTTAGATGCAACTGATGAACAATTAGACTTTCCGATTATTTATGGTGTTGCTAGAGATGGAATAGCAAAATATGAATTAGATGATGATAATAATGATATAACTCCGTTATTTGATACTATTTTAAAACAATGTAAGGCATTTGAAGGAAATGAAAATGATGATTTACAACTTCAAATATCAAATCTAGGATATGATGAATATATTGGAAGATTAGGTATAGGAAGAATCAATAAAGGTAAAATTAGAAATGGTGAAACCGTTACATTGATAAATAATAATGGTGAAAAATCTAGTTTTAAAGTATCTAAATTGTTTGTAAATGAAGGATTAAATAAAGTTGAAAAAAATGAAGCTTATTATGGTGATATTGTTACAGTTGCAGGTTGTAGTACTATTTCTATTGGAGATACAATTTGTAAATATGGTACAGAAAATCCATTACCACCAATACATATTGAAACTCCAACATTATCTATGAATTTCTTAGTCAATAATAGTCCTTTTGCTGGTAAAAGCGGTAAATTCTTAACAACTAGACATTTAAGAGAAAGATTAACTAAAGAATTAGAAACAAATGTAGGATTAAATGTTGAGGAATTAGAAAATAGTGACGGTTATAAAGTTAGTGGTCGTGGAGAACTACATTTATCTATTTTAATAGAAAATATGCGTCGTGAAGGTTATGAGTTATCTGTTTCAAAACCTGAAGTATTAATCAAAGAAATAAATGGTGTTAAATGTGAACCTTTTGAAAAGGTTGTTGTTAATGTTCCAAATGATTATGCTGGTACAGTTATAAATGATTTACAGGAGAGAAAAGCTTTATTAGAACAGGTTATCAATGATGAAAAAAATACTCATTTAGAATTTTCTGCTCCTACAAGAGGGTTAATAGGTTATAGAAGTTCTTTTATAACTAATACTAAAGGAGAAGGTATAATGCTTCGTAGTTTTGAAGATTTTAAACCTTATGTTGGTAATATTACTCATCGAAAAAATGGTGTTTTAGTATCTATGGAAAATGGCAAAGCGTTGGGATATTCTTTATGGAACTTAGAAGATAGGGGTACATTAATGATTAATCCTGCTACTGAGGTATATTCAGGAATGATTGTTGGTATTCATAATAGAGAAAACGATTTAGATGTTAATCCTTGTAAAAATAAAAACTTAACAAATACTAGATCTTCTGGAGCTGATGAAGCAATTAACTTAACTAGACCTAAAATAATGACTTTAGAAGAAGCTTTAGAATTTATTGAAGAAGATGAGTTAGTTGAAGTAACTCCAACTGATATTAGATTAAGAAAGAAAATTTTAGATTCTAAAGATAGATACAGAAGTAATCGTTAAAAAAACTTATTTCATTAATTTGAAATAAGTTTTTTTGTTACCATATATCACAATTATCTTTACTTTTACATTCTAATTCAAAGGTTCTTTCTCGGCCGCAATCGCTTGTAACTTTATATGTAATATAATATCCTGCACGTTTTCCTTTAAAATTTACTCCGCTGACATTATAAGTTGATTTAACATTACAGTAAGATTCGTATGCGTAAATATCTCTATATTCATTTATTACATCCTGTTCGTATTTTTTAGCGATGCTTTCTGCTAAATCTATATAACTATTTGTTGTTAAACAGTCATTTTTGCTGCCGCCATTTAATTGATAATTATAAATTGAAATATCACCATAGAAATCATCATATTTAACACATACATTTGAATTGCCTCCAGAACTATTACCGCCAGATGAGGTTCCTCCGCCACCAATTGATGGTGTATAAACTTTTTCCCATTTAGCAGTAATTGTCATATTAGAGTTGATAGGTGTGGTAAAATCAAATTCTTTGTTATTATAATACCATCCTTTAAAATAATAACCATTTTTTACAGGACTTGTAGGATAACTAATGTTTCTACCTTCTCTAACTTGTTGCGCTTCAACTGCAGTTCCGCCATTAGTATCAAAAGTGACTTTATAGTATTTTATTTCTTTGATTGTTAAATTAATAGTTATTGCCTCTGATTTATTATCACTACTATCTTTAGCTTGTATTTTGATTTGATAAACACCAGGTTCTTTATATTTGCTATAATCAACTAAGCTAGTATTAAGATAATCTATTCTACAATTTTGTTTGCTATTATCTTCACAGCTTGTTACAAAATCATTAATTGAATAAGATTCATCTTCATATATTTCGAAATCTTGAGCAACTAATATTGGAGCTTCATCATCGATAACTTTTAAAAGAGTGTTATATTCTGTTTTACCAACAGTGACTTTAACATTAAATGAGCCTGCTATATTACTTTTATAGCTAACACAACTAAATGCACTTTCTATATTAGCATCTGTATTTTCTCCATTTTTAATTGAATTAATTAATTTTATTTCTTCTTCAGAACATCCTATTGTATCTTCTGTGTAACTAAAATTATCAGGATAAATTACTTTTATATCTTGTATTTTAACATTTTCTATATGTTTGAAATAAGATAACATATAAGGTAACTTATCAAATAGTTTTATTTTAACTTCTTTGTATAATTCTATTTTTTGATTTTGTTAATTTGTATTATTATAAAATTGACTAGTTAGAAAAAATGTTGTAACTATTAATAATATTATAGTTATTATTACAATTATAGTCGTTAATCTATTCTTTTTAGTATAAGTAGCATTGAAAAAAAATTTTTTGCCAAATTTAACCATATATATCACCTCGAGTATATAAATATAATAACATAAATATAATATAAGTACATAAAAATTGTAAAAAAAATCTTCCGATTATTCCGGAAGATTAATTGTATTTAATGTAAAATGCCTTTTGCCTTTTGTATCGATTCGATATCTTGCAACTTCAGTATATCTTTCATTAACTTTATGTTGAATAGTAACAGTAATTTGATATCCTACTAGACCTTTGCCTGAAGTATTAAATACTCCTAAAGTTTCATATCCTGGATAATAAGATGAATCTAACGAAGATTTTAATCTGTTAACGTCTTTTACAATAATATCATTTGTTAAAGGACCATCCCTTAGTGTTTGAAATTCACTTTTAGATGTAGCACAGTCTGATTTTTGATTAGCATACACTGATAATATAAATTTATTTGTATTGTAATTTTTATTTCCGTACGTACATCCTGGGGTAGAACTTCCGCCTCCAGATGATTGTTTTTTTGTCCATTCGGCTACTAGTGTAATATCATTTGTAACTGGAGTACTGAAATCATATGTTTGTCCATTTAATGTCCATGCTTTGAATGTATAACCATTTTTAGTTGGGTTAGCTGGTTTTGCAACTGCTAATCCTTCTTCAACATACTCTCCATTAACATTTGTACCGCCCTTGGAATCAAATGTTACTAAGTATTTGTTTGGAGCTTTAGGTTTAACTGTAAGTGTAGTTTCTAATGGAAGAGTTGAATTTTCACTAGAATCTACTGCTTTAATTTTAATAGTGTAACTTCCTTCAGTAGTTATTGCTGAATAATCTAATCCATTTTCATTTTCTTCATAGCTATTATAGTAGTAGTCTATATAACAACTATCATCATAATTATCTGTACAACTTTCTACAAAATCATTTACTGTATAAGTATCTCCAGCAGTAATTTCTAATGGTTTAAGTTTTAAATTTGGTCCAGTTAAATCTTTTACATCTAAATTAACTTTATAATCTTTGTTATTTAAATTTATGTTTACCTCAAATGTACCTATTTGAGTCGGAACATAATATATACATTGGAAGTCTTCGATGTTTCCATCCTTAGTACCATCTAATATGTTATTAATTTCTTCTAGCTGATCTGCAGGACATTTTGATGCGTTAACACTAACTTTCATTTCATCCGGATAAGTAATAGTTATTTTATCCAAGTCAATATTAGCTAATTTTTCAAAATAACTTGCTTTGTCTGGTAATGCAGCATTTACTTCTGAAGTAATTTTGTTTCTTAATAATATATCGCTACTAATTTTGTTAGGAGATTTTCCCTTATTTTTGTTCATAATAGTAACTATCAAAATTATTAAAGCAATAATTACTATTGCTAGGATAATTCCTCCAATTATTAATCTTTTTCTTGTTTTCTTTTCATAAGCGGCATTAAAGAAAAATTTCTTTCCGAATTTTACCATAGAAACCAACTCCCTTAACATTAATTATATAATAACACAATTTTTACCAAAATCAAAAGAAACATGTTAATTTCTTGAAAAAATATGATATTTACTTGTTTTTCGTTAAATTATGTGATATTATCTTAAACGCAGTTATATATTTTTATAACTAGTTATGTGGAAGGGAAAGAAAAGCGGACTAGCCCATACCACTAACGCGAAAAAATTTTTATAGGAGGTGTTTTCGTGGCAAAAGAAGTCGTAAGAAGAATTAAATTACAAATTAGCGCAGGAAAAGCAACACCAGCTCCACCAGTAGGAACTGTACTTGGACCTGCAGGAGTAAATTTACAAGAATTCTGTACAAAATTTAATGATGCTACTAGAGATAAAATGGGAGATGTTATTCCTTGTGAAATCTCTGTATATGATGATCGTTCATTTGATTTTGTATTAAAGACTCCACCAGCTGCATTCTTAATTAAGAAAGCTGCAAAAATCCAAAAAGGAAGTACTAAAGGTGCTAATGAAACTGTTGCTACAATTTCAAAAGCTGAACTTAAAGCGATTGCTGAAACTAAATTACCTGATTTAAATGCATATGATGTTGAAGCTGCTATTAAGATCGTTGAAGGTACTGCTCGTAATATGGGAGTTGCAGTTGAAGGGTTAAATGATGCAGAAATGGCTGAACAAGCTAAAGAAGCTCAAAAAGAAGAAGCTGCGATGGCAAAACGTGACCAAGAACTTGCTCAAATGGAAGAAGAAGCTAAAGAAATGGCTGAAGGTTCTGTTGAAGTACCAGTTATTGGTGATGAAAACAAAGACGAAGAATAATATTATTAATTTAATAAACAATCCGCTAATAAACCACAGTTAGGAGGAAGAAAATGAAAAAGCATAGTAAGAAATATGTGGAAGCATCTAGTAAAGTAGAAAAAACTACTCTTTACAATGTAGTAGATGCAATCAATTTAGTAAAAGAAACAACAACTACTAAATTTGATAGTACTATTGAAGTTGCTATTAAACTTAATATTGATGCAAAGAAATCTGATCAACAATTAAGAGGCTCTCTTTTATTACCACATGGTACTGGTAAAACTAAAAGAATTTTAGTTATTGCTAAAGGAGAAGCTGCTAAAGAAGCAACTGAAGCTGGAGCAGATTATGTTGGAGATGTAGACATGATTCAAAAAATCGAAAAAGAAAATTGGTTCGATTATGATGTTATCGTAGCTACTCCAGATATGATGCCTATGTTAGGTAAAATTGGTAAACTTTTAGGGCCTAAAGGTTTAATGCCAAACCCTAAAACTGGAACTGTTACTCCAAATGTTGGAAAAGCAATTTCAGATATTAAAAAAGGTATGGTTGAATACAAAAATGATCAATATGGAAATATTCATACTGTAATTGGAAAGGCTTCTTTTGATAATACAAAATTAGAAGAAAACTTACAATATGTTGTAGCAACTATAGCTAAAGTAAAACCAGCTACTGTAAAAGGAACTTTTATCCAAAATATTTCAATTTCTAGTACAATGGGTCCTGGAATTAAAGTTGATAAAAATTCTTTTGACATTTAATCAAAACTAAAATATAATACTTGTTAGAAAAAGCGTTCACCGAAGACAGTAGGGACTATCTAGTTTAATAATCCTACCGAGGGAAAACTTAAAACTTTGTTTTTTAAGCTTCCCTTGTGGAAGCTTTTCTAATATAGTAAAGGAGGATAAAATGGCAAGCGAAAAAATCATTAATATGAAAAAAGAAGTTGTTAGTGAAATCATTGATAAAGTAAAAAATAGTGAATCTGTTATTGTTTTTCAATATCAAGGATTAACTGTTGCTGATGTTAGTGAACTAAGAAAACTTCTTAAACCTGTTGAAGCTGAAGTAAAAGTGTATAAAAACACATTATTAAAAAGAGCTTTAGACGAAGTAAATGTTGATTTAACAGACTTTTTAGAGGGGCCAAATGCAGTTTTATTTGGAAAAAACTTATTAGAACCAATTAAGGTTATATCTGAGTTTGCTAAAAAGCATGATAAATTAGATATTCGTGTTGGTATAATCAGCGGAGCAAAGGCTGATTTAGAAACAATAAAAGAATATGCATCAATTCCATCAAGAGAAGGCTTACTAACAATGTTAGCTGGTGGAATGATTCAATATGTAAGAGATTTAGCAATTGGTTTAAATCTTTATGCTGAACAATTAGAGAAATAAGAAAGGAATGAATATAAATGGCAAAATTAAATAAAGAAGATTTTATAAGTGCTTTAAAAGAAATGACTATTCTTGAAGTTAAAGAATTAGTTGACGCAATGAAAGAAGAATTTGGTGTAGATCCAAGTGCTGTAGCTGTAGCTGCTGCTCCAGCTGCTGCTGAAGAAGCTGGTTCAAGCAATAAAACTGTTGTATTAAAATCAGCTGGTGGAAACAAAATTGCTGTTATCAAAATAATTAAGGAAATCACTGGATTAGGATTAGTTGAGGCTAAAGCTTTAGCTGACAACGGTGGAAACTTAAAGGAAAATATTCCTGCTGATGAAGCTGAACAATTAAAAGCACAATTAACTGAAGCTGGCGCTGAAATAGAGTTAGTTTAATTTAAGAAAAAGACTACAGTAATGTAGTTTTTTATTTACTTAAATAAATATATTTGATAGGATAAATTTTATTGATGGAGGCTAATATGGAAATATTAAATAAGCTTATTGAATATATTATAAATTATGGAAATTGTGAATTTTTTGTTCGAGATTGTAACTTTCAAAATGCAGCTTTCAAATATATGTTTTTAATAAATGACGAAAATAAAATAACAATAAGAAGATATTGGTATGAGTATAAATGGAATTTGGATTCTGAAGATAAGTATCTAGAATCTACATTTATTGGAGGCTGCTATTTAGGAAATAATTTTTGTGTCAATTTATCCGAAGTTGTGGCTTCTTCTATAAAAAATGAGTGTTTTTGTACTTATAATATTGCTTTGGAAAATAATAATGGAGATATTTTTGCTAAGATATTGATTAGCTTTTTGAAGAATATTCTAATGGATTATGAGGAATTATTAAATGAGTATTTTAAAGGAGATAAAGATAGGTTTGTAGCGTTAATTATAAGCAAAGCTTTTTCTCTTTTAATTGAATCTGAATCTATAAAAGAGTGTCCAATACCTTTAGAAGATTTAATTGAAAATTTTATGAGCTATTTAAATCTTGGAAAACGAAATTTTTTAAAACTTTCTAGAACTAAAAATGCCGATGAATATGATAATGTTATCGAAAAAATTAATAAGAAAAGTTATCTGTGATTAAACAATTAATTGCTTTTTTTTATAAAACTGGATATACTTATAATTAGTAAAGAGGGATTATATGAAAAGAATAATTGAAACTATATTAAAAGTATTAATAATATTAATAATTATTGCATGGATAGTAATAGTGTTTATAGATTTCTTTAGAGCTAAAAGTGAAAAAGATCCTATGTTTTGTATATCTGAAAGAAATATTAAATATTCTGATGGTGAAACTTATGAATGTATAGGTCTAGGTTATAAAATGTATAGATATAATCGTACTTGTGGAGGAATTCAATTTGGACCATTTTTTATGAAAGAACTAAATGGTACTGAATTATGTAAACAAAGATAAAACAGCTTAAATCGGAGGGTTATTTATGAAATTAAGATTAAATAAAAATGGCTGGGGGCTCACAGAAATGCTTGTTTTAACAGGTATTTTAGTTTTTTTCTTTTTTATAGCTATTTTACTTATTTATAAATTTTATTCTACTTTAGAAAGAGATGTAATAGATACCGATTCAGTAAATATAACTAGTTATGAAGAAACTGAAAGAGCAATTGAGCACGCTGCAAATATGTATTTAGACAATAAATATGCAAATATGAATAATATTAATTCGATTACTATAACTATGAGTAAGTTAAGTGATATGGGTTATTTAACTGAGTTTATTTACGAAGATTGTGATGGTTATGCTATTTCAAAAATAATTAATGGACAAAATATTAGTGATGCATATATTTCTTGCAATAATTATAAAACACCTGGTTTTGAAAGTTGGAGAGTAAATGAATAAATTGAAAGTTTCTTGGATTATATGGGGAATGATAATGATTTCAATAGTTGTTTTACTTTTTGTTTTTGGGCTTACTTTATCGAAAAAAAATAAGCCATATAAAGAAAAAGAAAAAGAATTGATAGAAATTACAAAGATGTATGTAGAAAGTAGTATATGGTATCCTTCACAGGGAAATAATATTAAAATAAATTTAAATGAATTAATTGAAAATAAATTAGTTGAAACTGTGAAAGTTGACGATGATAATTGTATTGGTTACATTAAAGTTACTAACAATGGTATTATTGAGTACAAAACCTATTTAAAATGTAAGAACTATACAACACATGGGTATGAATAATCTCATGTGTTTTGTAATTTTAATTGCTAAAAATAAGACTAAAAAATTGTTGACATGCATATAATAAAATGATATATTATTTGTGATTTTAAATTTAGGTTCTGCTTTGGTAGAATCTAATTTAATGGAATTTATGATACACCAGGTTGTGTGTACATGAGAGGAGGAAGAATATGCCAACAATTAATCAATTGGTAAAGAACAAAAGAAAAGACAAGAAGAGAAAAAGCAAAAGTCCAGTATTAAATATTGGTTTTAACACATTAGAAAGAAAACAAACTAATACTACTAGTCCTCAAAAAAGAGGTGTATGTACAAGAGTTGGAACTAAAACTCCAAAGAAACCAAACTCAGCGTTACGTAAATATTGTAGAGTTAGATTATCTAATGGAAAAGAAATCGATGCTTACATACCAGGAGAAGGACACAATTTACAAGAACATAGTGTTGTTCTAGTTCGTGGTGGACGTGTTAAAGACTTAATCGGTGTTCGTTATCATGTAATTCGTGGAACATTAGATACTCAAGGTGTTAATAATAGATGCCAAGGTCGTAGTAAATATGGTACAAAAAGACCAAAAAAATAGGAAAGGTGGATTAAAAAATGCGTAAGAGAAGAGCAATAAAAAGAGACGTACTACCTGATCCAATTTATAGTTCAAAGGTTGTTACAAAATTAATTAACCAAATTATGCAAGATGGAAAAAAGGGTACTGCTCAAAAAATATTATATGAAGCATTTGAAATTGTTGCAAAAGAAACTGGTAAACCAGCTTTAGATGTTTACAATGAAGCTTTAGAAAATATTAAACCAGCATTAGAAGTTAAATCTCGTCGTGTTGGTGGATCTAACTATCAAGTTCCAGTTGAAGTTGATAACGAAAGAAGTCAAGCTTTAGCTTTAAGATGGTTAGTAAATTATGCTAAATTAAGAAATGGAAAGGGAATGGCCATCAATTTAGCAAATGAAATTATTGACGCTGCTAACGGAACAGGTGGAGCTTGCAAAAAACGTGAAGATACTCATAAAATGGCAGAAGCAAATAAAGCATTTGCTCATTATAGATGGTAGGTCGTTAATATGGCAAGAGACGTTAGTTTAGATAAAATTCGTAATATCGGTATCATGGCACACATTGATGCTGGTAAAACAACAACTACAGAAAGAATTTTATTCCATACAGGAATTACTCATAAACTTGGAGAAACTCATGATGGTGAGTCTCAAATGGACTGGATGGAACAAGAAAAAGAACGTGGAATTACAATCACAAGTGCTGCAACAACTGCACATTGGAAAGGTCATAGATTAAATATCATTGATACTCCAGGTCACGTAGACTTTACAATCGAAGTTCAAAGAAGTTTAAGAGTTTTAGATGGTGCTGTTGCATTAATCGATGCTCAAGCTGGTGTTGAACCTCAAACAGAGACAGTTTGGAGACAAGCTAATGAATATAAAGTTCCAAGAATGATTTGTGCTAACAAAATGGGTAAACTAGGAGCTGATTTCTACTACAGTTTAACTACAATTGCTGATAGATTAGGAGCTAAAGCGGCACCTATTGAATTACCTATTGGAGCAGAAAGTGAATTCTGTGGAGTAGTTAACTTGGTTACTATGAAAGCTTATAAGTTTGATGGTAGCGAAATGGAAAATGCAATCGAAATTGAAATTCCAGAAGATATGAAGGATAAGGCAGCTGAATATAGAACTAAACTTATTGAAGAAGTTGCTGATTTTGATGAAGAATTAATGATGAAATACTTAGATGGTGAAGAAATTGGAGAAGCTGAGCTTAAAAAAGCGATCAGAACTGCTACATTATCTGTACAATTCTTCCCAGTATTATGTGCTGATGCTTTAAGTAATCAAGGTATTAAACCATTACTTGATGCTGTAATTGATTATTTACCATCACCACTTGATGTTGAAGCTATCGAATGTACTGATGCAAATGGAAACGACGTATTACGTCACCCAAGTGATAAAGAACCATTTACTGCTTTAGCATTTAAAATTATGACAGATCCATATGTAGGAAGATTATCTTTCTTCAGAGTATATTCTGGTGTACTAACAAGTGGGTCTTATGTACTTAACTCAACAAAAGGTACAAAAGAAAGAATTGGACGTATTTTACAAATGCATGCTAACCAAAGAAAAGAAATTACTGAGGTTTATGCTGGTGAAATAGCTGCGGCTGTAGGTCTTAAAAATACTACAACAGCTGATACATTATGTGATGAAAAAAATTCATGTATCATGAAAGGTATGGAATTCCCAGAACCAGTTATCGATATTGCTATTGAACCAAAGAGTAAAAATGACCAAGATAAAATGGCTTTAGCTATTCAAAAATTAGTTGAAGAAGACCCAACTCTTAGAGTTAAAACTGATCATGAAACCGGTCAAACAGTTTTATCAGGAATGGGAGAACTTCACTTAGATGTAATCATCGACAGAATGAGAAGAGAATTTAATGTTGACTGTAACAGTGGGAAACCACAAGTTGCTTATCGTGAAACTTTGACTCAAGCTGCTGAATGTGAAGGAAAATATATTAAACAATCAGGTGGACGTGGACAATATGGACATGTTTGGGTTAAATTTGAACCAAATCCTGAAAAAGGTTATGAATTCGTTGATCAAATCGTTGGTGGAGTTGTTCCTCGTGAATATATTCCAGTAACTGACAAAGGATTACAAGAAGCTATGGCTGGTGGTATCTTAGCAGGATATCCTATGGTTGATGTTAAAGCCACATTATTTGATGGATCATACCATGATGTAGACTCATCTGAAATGGCATTTAAGATTGCTGCTTCAATGGCTTTAAAAGAAGCTAAAAACAAATGTAAACCTGTACTTCTAGAACCAATCATGAAAGTTGATGTAGTAGTTCCAGATGAATATATGGGTAATGTTATGGGAGATTTAACTAGTAGACGTGGACGTCCATTAGGACAAGAAAGTCGTGGTAACGCACTTCAAATTTCTGCAATGGTTCCATTAGCTGAAATGTTTGGATATGCTACTACATTACGTTCAAACTCTCAAGGACGTGGTACATTTACAATGGTATTAGATCATTATGAAGAAGTACCAAAATCAATCGCTGAAGAAATCATAAAGAAAAACAGCGCTAACTAAAAATAATACTTGAAAATTATTCAAGCATTAGATAAAATAAAAGAGATATAGGAAAGGAGAAAATAAAATGGCAAGAGAAAAATTTGATCGTTCTAAAGAACACGTTAATATAGGTACTATTGGACATGTTGACCATGGTAAAACTACATTAACAGCTGCTATTACAAAATATTTTGGAAACTTTGTTGATTATGCTGATATCGATAAAGCTCCTGAAGAAAGGGAAAGAGGTATTACAATTAATACTGCTCACGTTGAGTATGAAACTGAAAAACGTCATTATGCTCACGTAGACTGCCCAGGACATGCTGACTATGTTAAAAACATGATCCGTGGTGCTGCTCAAATGGATGGTGCTATTCTTGTAGTTTCTGCTGCAGATGGTCCTATGCCTCAAACTAGAGAACATATTCTATTATCTAGACAAGTAGGAGTTCCTAAGATTGTTGTATTCATGAACAAATGTGACCAAGTTGATGATCCAGAATTATTAGACTTAGTTGAAATGGAAATCAGAGAATTATTAGGAGAATATAACTTCGATACTGAATGTCCAATCGTTCGTGGTAGTGCATTAAAAGCTCTTGAAGGTGATGAAGCTAATGCTCAAGCTATTCGTGATTTAATGGCTGCTGTTGATGGATACATTGATGCTCCAGTTCGTGATACAGAAAAACCATTCTTAATGAGTATTGAAGACGTATTCACTATTTCAGGACGTGGAACAGTTGTTACTGGACGTGTTGAAAGAGGAGTATTAAGTATTAATGACGAAGTTGAAATCGTTGGATTAAAAGATACTAGAAAAACAGTTGTTACTGGAATTGAAATGTTTAGAAAATCACTTGACTTTGCTCAAGCTGGTGACAATGCTGGTGCATTACTTCGTGGAATTTCAAGAGATGAAGTTGAACGTGGACAAGTTTTAGCTAAACCTGGAAGTGTTACACCTCATAAGAAATTTAAAGCTAGTGTTTATGTATTGTCAAAAGAAGAAGGCGGACGTCATACTCCATTCTTCTCAAATTACAGACCTCAATTCTACTTTAGAACTACTGACGTTACTGGTGTAATTGAATTACCACAAGGAACTGACATGGTTATGCCTGGTGATAATATCGATATGACTGTAGAATTAATTTCTAGCGTAGCACTTGAAAACGGAACTAAATTCTCTATTCGTGAGGGTGGACGTACTGTTGGTGCTGGTGTAGTATCTGAAATTATTGAATAATAAAAATTAAGCCTTTATGGCTTTTTTTATTGTTCGTTTTTTTTATATATTGTAAAATAAAGATAGAAGGGAGTAGAGATATGTATATTACAGAACCAGTTACTGGTAATTTTACCTGGTTTACAATTACTATGATATTATCGGTTATAGGTGGAATTTTAATTTATATTTTCTTTTTATCGTCTAAAAAAGAAATAAAGTTGTCTTTACCATTAAAATGGTTAAAAGAATTTCTTAATTTTGATAAATTTATAATTGAAGTTATATTAAAAATTGGATATTTAATTTCGACTTTGTTTATTATTTTGTTTCGTAAAAACGTGATAAAGTAAAGTGTAGTTGTCAAATTTTGACTTTTTAACCGCAAATTCCAAAAACAATATTTATAGCGCCGCCGATAATTTCGGCGGCGTTTTCTATTATATCACCTATTTCTTTCGGTGATACCATTAACCCGTCGCTGCTATATGAT
>JAZRRD010000122.1:0-7188 GCA_045650425.1 Bacilli bacterium
AATATATTATTTCTTATTCATTAGTAGATAGATACGAAAGTGAAAAAGAAAATAAATATACAATTAGATTTATTGTAGGATCTTTAGAAAAAACTTTAACTTCAGAAGATTTAGATAATTTTAAAACTAATTTTATTGAACATATAAAAAAGAACGATTTAGATATTATTCAGTAATCGTTCTTTTTCTTTTGGGTGTTTCCACAGTTAATTCTTTTTCTTGGAGTAATAATTCTCCATATAGTATTTTGCTTTCAAAAAAAGCATGATATTGTTGTGCATATTGTTTATGTAATAATATTGCTTTTGTCTTTGAGTTTGTTTCTTCATAAAAAGCTTTATATTTTTTAGCCATAGTAAATTTAGGATCTATGGCATAGATAATAAATACTAAAGCTTCGGAAAAGTTATTAAATGGAAAGTGTTTTTCTGTAATAATAATTGATAATTCTTTATGCGTGCACATTCTTGCTATAGTACTATAAAATACTTCTCTTATTGGAAATCTATCTAATATATCAAATATATTATTTCTGTAAACTTCAGCAAGTGATTTTATTTCTATTAACCTTTCTTCAGAAATATCTTTAATACCACTTAAATCTAAATTTTTAATAAATTCTAAAACGCTATTAAATAAATCCATACTACTCTATCACTTGTATTTCAAAATTATCATCATTATTATTATTATTATTATTATTAATGTTAGAATTATCTTCTGGTTCATAATTATCTTTTGAAATTAAAATTGTATCTGCAATGATATCCTCTTTATCATTACAATATAAATACGATGATATAGAAAATTCTGTACTATTTACTTTAGATACTTTAACGTAACTTTGATTAAAATCACAATTATTAGAATTATATTCTTTTGCTTTAATTAGTTCTTTTTCTACAAGTTCCATTAAAGTAATACTCTTTGAATTGCTATAGCTTGTTGGAAGTAATTCATTTGTGTAATATTTTTTTCCGGCTTTTAATAATTCTTGATTAATTCCATTTAATGGAGTGACAGCATAACTTTTTCTTGGAGAAAAAGCAACAGCACAAATGATAAAAACTATGACTAATAATATACTTCCCTTTATAAGTAATGATTTCCAATCAATCTTTCTTTTAACGCTTATTTCTTCGTACATATAAATTCCCCCTTTATATGGAAGATTATACTAACATAAAGTATATAAAAAGTCAAATTTGATTTGACAACAAATACAATTGTTCGTATAATATGTTGTGTAAATATATTTTTGATTTTGTGGTAAAATAATTATTGACTTAAAGGATGTGGATTTATGGATAAAATTATTGTTAAGGGTGCAAGGGAAAATAATCTTAAAGATATAAATATTGAACTTCCTAAAAATAAATTGATTGTAATGACTGGTGTATCTGGTTCTGGAAAAAGTAGTTTAGCTTTTGATACAATATATGCTGAGGGACAAAGAAGATATGTTGAAAGTTTAAGTGCATATGCTCGACAATTTATTGGTAATATGAATAAACCTGATGTTGACTCTATAGAGGGTTTAAGTCCTAGTATTTCAATTGATCAAAAATCAACTAATAAAAATCCGAGAAGTACAGTAGGTACAATTACAGAAATATATGATTATTTGCGTCTTTTATTTGCGCGTATTGGAACACCTTATTGTCCACATCATCATAAACCAATTAAAAGTCAAAGTGTTGAAGAGATGACTAATCAAATATTAAAATTAGAAGAAAAAACTAAGATTGAAATAATGGCTCCGATAGTTCATGGTGAAAAAGGGACGCATATTGATACATTTGAAAATTTACGAAAAGATGGGTTTACTAAGGTTCGTGTAGATAACGAAAGATATAATTTAGACGAAAATATTTTGCTGGAAAAAAATAAAAAACATAATATTGATGTTATTGTAGACAGAGTTGTTGTTTCTAGTGAAGATAGAAGTCGTATTTTTGAGGCAATTGAAACTTGTACTAAGATTGCCAATGGAAGAGTAGTTGTAAATATAATTGGTGGCGAAGAAATTGTCATGAGTGAAAATTATGCCTGTCTTTTATGTGACTATAGTATTGGTGAATTAGAGCCGAGATTATTTTCGTTTAATGCTCCTTATGGATCTTGTTCAGATTGTAAAGGTTTAGGGACTAAATTAAGTATGAGTATAGATTTAATGATTCCAAATAAAAATAAAAGTATTTTAGAAGGAGCAATCTTACCACTTAGTTTAGATAATAATACCATGATGACTCAATTATTTAGTGTTGCAGAAAAATTTAATATAGATTTGAATAAAAATATAAATGAGATGACTAAAAAGGAACTTGATATTATTTTATATGGAACTGATGAGTTATTAGATTATAAATATTTATCTAAGAATGGTAATGTTAGATATGCAACTGATACATTTGAAGGTATATTAAACAATCTAGAGCGTCGATATATGGAGACAACTAGTTCATGGATTAGAGAATGGTTAGAAAATTATATGATCGAAAACGTTTGTGAAACTTGTCATGGTGCTAGATTACAAGAAGGTGTTTTGTCAATTTATATAAATAAAAAAAATATTTTTGAAATGACAGAAATGAGTATTTCAGAATTAAGAGATTTTATAGCAAATTTAAAACTTTCAAATGAACAAAAGGAAATAAGTGAACTTATAGTTAAAGAAATTATAAATAGATTAGACTTTTTGATTAATGTAGGATTATCTTATTTATCTTTAAGTCGTTCTGCAGGGACATTATCAGGTGGAGAAGCTCAACGTATTAGGTTAGCAACTCAGATAGGAAGTAAATTATCGGGAGTTTTGTATGTTTTAGATGAACCAAGTATTGGCTTGCATCAAAGAGATAATGAAAAGCTTATTAATTCACTGAAAGAAATGAGAGATTTAGGTAATACTTTAATTGTAGTAGAACATGATGCTGATACGATGTTAGAAGCAGATTATTTAGTGGATATTGGACCTGGTGCAGGTACTAATGGAGGGAATATTTTAGCTCATGGAACTCCAACAGAAGTAATGAATAATGAAAATAGTTTAACGGGTAAGTATTTAACGGGAAAAGAGCAAATAGAAGTTCCAAAAAAACGTCGTAAAGGTAATGGTAAGTTTATTAAAATAAGTAAAGCGGAAGAACATAACTTAAAGAAAATAGATGTTAAATTTCCTTTAGGAAAATTTGTTTGTGTAACTGGTGTTTCTGGTTCTGGTAAAAGTAGTTTAGTAAATGAAATACTTTATAAAAGTGCGGCAAGTAGTGTTTATCGTAGTAAACTCATTCCAGGCAAACATAAAAAAATTGAAGGTTTAGATGAAATAGACAAAGTTGTACAAATAACACAAGATGCAATTGGAAGAACACCAAGAAGCAATCCTGCTACATATGTTGGTGTGTTTGATGATATTAGAGATTTGTTTGCTCAGATGAAAGAAAGCAAAGCAAGAGGATATGATAAAAGTAGATTTTCATTTAATGTTAAAGGGGGAAGATGTGAAGCTTGTTGTGGTGATGGAGTAAAAAAAATAGAAATGCATTTTTTACCAGATGTCTATGTACCTTGCGATGTTTGTAAAGGTAAGCGTTATAACAGAGAAACATTAGATATTAAGTTTAAAGGACTAAATATTGCTGAAGTTTTAAAATTAAGAGTTAATGAAGCTTTAGAAATATTTGAAAGTGTACCTAAAATAAAAAATAAATTACAAGTAATGATGGATGTCGGTTTATCTTACATTGAACTTGGTCAAAGTGCTCCGACATTATCAGGAGGAGAGGCAGGGCGTGTAAAACTTGCTAAAGAATTACAAAAGAAGCCTACTGGTAAGAGTTTATTTATTTTAGATGAACCTACGACGGGTCTTCATTTTGATGATATTAGAAAGTTATTAACAATTTTAAATCGTATAGTAGATAATGGAGATACAGTTATTGTAATTGAACATAATTTAGATGTTATTAAAGTAGCCGATTATATAATTGATTTAGGACCAGAAGGTGGTAGTGGTGGCGGAGAAATAGTTGCTACTGGTACTCCTGAAGAAGTATCTAAGAATGAAAACTCTTATACTGGTATGTTTCTTAAAAAGATGCTATAATGAATTTATTATAGGAGGATGTTATGAATCCAGTTTTAATAACAATCGGAAATATTGATATAAGATGGTATTCTGTGCTTATATTAGCGGCAGCATTCATTGCGATTGGTTTAGCAATTAGAGAGGCACGAAAGTTTCATATTGGAGATGATTTTATTTTTAATATGGCTTTTTGGTCAATTATTTTTGGGATTGTTGGAGCAAGAATATATTACGTTGCATTTAATTGGGAATTATATAAAAATAATTTAATGGATATTTTACAGGTATGGAATGGAGGTTTAGCAATCCATGGTGGAATTTTTGCTGGTGCAATAACTGCAATTTTATATTGTAAAAAGAATAATAAAGATATTTTTAAAATTTTAGATATTTGCTCTGCTTCATTATTAATAGCTCAAGCGATAGGCAGATGGGGAAATTTCTTTAATCAAGAGGCTCATGGAATGGCAACATCTATTTTAAATCTTCGTAATATGTTAATTCCAGAATTTGTTATCGATGGTATGGAAATTGGTGGAATATATTATCATCCAACATTTTTCTATGAATCAATTTGGTGTTTAATAGGTTTTATAATTATTATGATAATAAGACGTATGAAATACACTAAGGTGGGACAACAAACTTGTATTTATTTTATGTGGTATAGCGTAGGGAGATTTTTTATCGAAGCTTTAAGAACTGATTCATTAATGTTAGGTGGATTTAAAGTAGCACAGATTGTTTCCATAATATTATTTATAATATTCTTAGGAATATTTATGATTATTAGTCGTAAAGGAAAATTTGAGGATTTGTATAATGATAATAAAGAAAGAAATATTAAATATTTTAATTAAAGGAGAACTTTATGATTTATGATGTAGTTATAATTGGTATGGGTATATCTGGGATAAGTGCTGCAATATATGCAAAAAGAAGTAATTTAAATGTTTTGATTATCGATAAATCTATGCCTGGGGGTTTACTAAATAATATTGAAAACATAGATAATTATCCTGGTTATACTCATATTTCTGGCCCTGATTTAGCAGAAAAATTATTTGAGCAAATAAGTAATCTAAATGTTGAAATGAAATATGAAGAAGTTATTAACATTGAGGATAAAAATGATATTAAGATAATTAAAACTAATAATAATACTTATGAAGCGAAAAGAGTTTTAATTGCAACGGGAAGAAGTCAAAGGACGTTAGGGTTAGAACATGAAAAAGAATTGTTAGGACGAGGAATAAGCACCTGTGCGCTTTGTGACGGAAACTTCTTTAAAGAGAAAGAGGTAGCTGTAATCGGAGGAGGAAATAGTGCCTTACAAGAAGCTTTATATTTATCTAAGATAGTAAAAAAAATATATTTAATTCATCGACGTGGTGAATTTACTGCTCAACCAGAAATTATTGATAAAGTTAAAAATACAGATAACATTGAGATTATGATGAATAAAAATGTAAAAGAGTTAATCAAAAATAGTGAAGTATTAGGTGGAATTATTTTAAATGATGGAACAGTATTAGATATTGAAGGTTTGTTTATTTATATTGGATTTACTCCTAAAGCTGATTTTATTAATAATTTAAATATAACTAACGAGAGTGGTTACATTTTAGTGGATGATAAAATGGAAACAAAAGTTAAAGGTATATATGCTTCAGGAGATATAATAAAAAAACAAGTTTATCAATTAGTAACTGGAGCTAGCGAGGGCGCAGTTGCTGCAATAAATATAATTAGTTCATTAAAGTAGGACTTAGGAGACTAAGTTCTTTTTTATTTGTGAATATTGTGTTAAAATAAGCATATATAAATGGGGAGGTATTTTATGAAATTATATAATACATTAACTAGACAAATCGAAAATTTTATTCCGTGGAATGATAATGTGGTTAAATTTTATACATGTGGTCCAACAGTTTATCACTATGCTCATATTGGTAATATGCGTAGTTATATTGGACATGATATTTTAGATAGAACTTTAAGATATTTAGGATATGATGTGACGCGTGCAATGAATATTACAGATGTAGGTCATTTATCTAGTGATTCAGATACTGGAGTAGATAAAATGGTAGCTAGTGCAATGAAAGCTAATAAATCTGTATTAGATATTGCTAAATTTTATACTGATGCATTTTTTGTGGATTTTGATTTATTACATTGCCGTCGTCCAGACATAATTGCTCCAGCGACAGAAAATATTGATGAGTATATTAAAATAATTACTAAATTATTAGAAAAAGATATGGCTTATGTTTCTGGAGGAAATGTTTATTTTGATACGTCAAAACTGGAAGATTATTATGTGCTTACTAATCATAAAGAAGATGAAATGGTAGTTGGGGTACGTGAAGGCGTTGAAGAAGATTCAAATAAACGTAATCAAGCAGATTTTGTTTTATGGTTTACTAAATCTAAATTTGAAGATCAAGAATTATAATGGGAATCACCTTGGGGATATGGTTATCCGGGATGGCATATTGAATGTACTGGTATTAGTATAAAATATCTTGGTGAGTATATAGATATTCATGGCGGGGGAGTAGATAATATATTTCCTCATCATACTAATGAAATTGCTCAAAGTGAAGGTTATTTAGGTCATAAGTGGTGTAAGTATTGGTTTCATAATGAACATTTAAATGATGACTCTGGTAAGATGAGTAAGAGCAAAGGCGCAATTTTAAGCGTTAGTGTGCTAAAAGAAAATGGTTATAATCCATTAGCTTATAGATTTATGTGTCTAAATAGTCATTATCGCAGACAAATGGTATTTTCATATAATGGTTTGGATAGCGCAGAGAATGCTTATAAGAAACTTTTAAATAAAACTACATCTATAAAAGAAGATGGTGAATTTGATAAAGAAAAATATAATTTATATAATAATAAATTTATCGAAGAATTAAGTAATGATTTAAATACTGCTAATGTAATAACTCTATTATATGATTTATTAAAAGATAATGAAGTAAATGGAAATACAAAAATAAGATTAATTTCTGATTGGGATAAGGTTTTAGCATTAGATTTGCTAAAGAAAGAAGAATTAATAATTGATGAAGATTTAAAAAAATATA
>JAZRRD010000123.1:0-2568 GCA_045650425.1 Bacilli bacterium
AGGTAAAGAAAATGTTAAAATCAATAGTAGACAAATGAATATATTAATATCAACAGATTTCTTTGAAGAATTTGGTAAATCTCAGAAATTATTTGATATATTAGATTTATATGATAACATAATGTCAAAGAAATTGTCAAGTACTCAAGGTTTAGTAACATTTACTAAAGCTAAAATGACTTATGATGAAGAAATAGTTAGAGAATATGCAACAAAAGAAACTGAAAAGCAATTTAAAGTTGAAAATGCTTATGAATTATGTTGTAGGCTAATAGAAGATATAAAAGACATTGAAATGCCATCAATCGACAAAGTTAAAACATATGTGGAGATTATGGGTAATTGTAGTTATTCATTTGAAGATTATACATCATCAACTTGTATAGTTATGAATACAATTACAAAATTTAAAGTTAAAAAGGCAACATTGTTTAATATAGCTAGTGGTAAGTCAATGGAAGTTAGAATTGGTGAAGGAATTTATGCACTACAACCTTTCCATGACTTAGATGTAATAGATATTTTCCATATGTTCCAAAAACCTAAAAAAGAACAAGTAGATGTAGAAGTTGTCAATAAAAAAGGTGAAGTAGAGATTAAAAAGAAATGGCAACCGACTGGTGAATTTGATTGGTATGTAGACGAATATCATTTATTAGATGAAGATGAAGTAAAACAAAGAAATGAAGAAGAAAGAGAATATATATTATCAATAGCAGATTAGATTTTTTCTAATCTGCTTTCTATAAGGAGAAAAATATGGATAGATTTGTAGATAAGTTATTTTGTATGGATAATTTGGAATTATTAAAACAATTACCTAGTGATAGTATTGATTTAATATATTGTGATATTCTTTATAATACAGGAAAGAAATTTGATGATTTTGATGATAATTTAGGTACTCCACAAGAAGCCATTGAATGGTATAGACCTAGATTACTAGAAATGAAAAGAGTTTTGAAAAATAGTGGAAGTATAGTTATTCATTGTGATTGTAATTTAAGTCATTATATGAAAGTAGAAATGGATAGTATATTTAATATATTTATTAATGAAATAATATGGGAATATCCTAAAGGAATAAAAAATTCAAGTAGAAAAGAAATAAATAATCATGATACGTTGTTCAGATATGCTAAAACTAATGAGTATACACATAATTCCCTTGAAAAGCCATATACCAAAGAACAATTAAAAAGATTCAAATATGAAGATGAACAAGGTAGATTTTATTATGACACTAGAAGAGATAAAGATAATAATAAAGTAAAAGTAAAAGTATATCTTAAAAAGAGTGGTACTCCTATGGGAGATGTATGGTATTCTAATTTTGCACAAGGTAGAGAACGAGTTGGATATGATACACAAAAGCCTATTGCATTACTAGAACCTATTATCAAATCTATGTCTAATGAAGGTGATATTGTAGCTGATTTCTTTATGGGTAGTGGTACAACAATGTATGTAGCTAAACAACTTGACAGACATTACATAGGTTGTGATATAAATGAAAAATCAATTAAAACTACACAAAAAAGGTTAGATAGTATTGACGGAGAATAAAAATAATTGTATAATATAATATAAAACAAAATGGAGGAAAGGTAGTATGAAAACTTCATATTTTGCTAAATTCAGCAGATTGCCACAAGAAGAAAAAGACAAGTATTTACCCATTGCAATATCTACAAGCGTTCCTAAGTGGTTTACAGAGTGCTACAACCATATAATAGAAGTAGCACCTAATCAATCTTCTGTATACAAATTGAAAAATGGAATGATGGAAATGTCAGAATTTGCACAAGAGTATATTGAGATATTGCAACAATGGGTAAGATTAGAAGAATTTTTAGAATATCTGAAAGATTTAGAAGAAGAACACTCAAAAGAAGTAATATTGCTATGTTATGAGAAGTCAGATGATTTTTGCCACCGACATTTATTTGCAAATTATATAAATAATGTATTTAAAGAGAATATTCAAGAACTATAAGTCGTATTTATATAATGAGAGAAAAAATCTATGTCGGAGGTGATATGTTTTTATTAAATGTCTTTAAACATAAGATAATAAGTTTGACTGTACTAGAACAGTTGGGAAGGAAATAGGTGGGATGAAATGGCTAGAAAACGTAAAAAAGAATATATATGCAATATATGTGGTAGAGAAACTAAACATTCAGATTCAATATGTAGCAAACACTTTTTGCAGATAAAACAATATGGTGTTGCATTAGACGACAACCCTAGAAGAGATTATGACCCAAACGACATAGATGTATATGAAGATACAGCAGAAATTGTACTATATGATAGTATGCAAGAGGAAATTGACGAAACTGTTGTTATAGACGTAAAAGATGTAGAAAAAGTAAAAAATATAAGATGGGATAAAAAACAATCTTGTATAGTAGGAAACATCTTAGGTAAAAATGTATTATTAGCCAATTATTTGTTGGATACTAATGAAAAAGTAGAATTTTTGAACGGTGATAATTTAGATTTTAGAAGAGAAAATTTATATATCGTTGAAAAGAAAAAGAAAAAAGCTAAAAAGAATAAAGA
>JAZRRD010000124.1:0-5775 GCA_045650425.1 Bacilli bacterium
GATGAATTTTTAAAGAAAAAATATGAAAGTCAGTATGATAATATAAAATTTATTAATAACAATGCGTTTCATGATAGATTTATAATATTAGATAAAAATAAATTGTATTCATGTGGAGCATCATTTAAAGATTTAGGTAAGAGATGTTTTGCTATTAATGAGTTTAAAGAAAAATTTTATTTGAATGAAATATTAAAAATATTGCATTTATGATATAATACTTTTAAGGACTGATAGGAATGGAATATTTACAAGTATTTGATAAAGAAAAAAACATTATAAATGAGAAAGTAGATAGAGATAATAAGTATAAATTACCCAATGGAAAATATTTCATGATTGCGCTTATTTTTATAGAAAATAGTGAAGGTAAATTTCTAATGCAAAGAACCTCAAAAGAAAGACATTCTTGCATTGCAACTACAGGTGGTCATGTTGATTTTGGTGATACAGGATTCAAAACAATAATTAGAGAGGTTAAAGAAGAATTAGGAATAGAACTATTACCTGAAGACATTGAATATGTTGACACAGCGATATTTAAAAATTGTCATTTGGAAACATATTATACTAAGAAACCAATTGATATTAATTCTGTTGTTATACAAAAGAGCGAAGTAGAATATGTTGATTGGTATTCAGAAGAAGAATTATTAAAATTTATTGAAAATAATGAATTTAGAGAAGGTAATATAAAGCCTCTTGAATTTGTTTTAAAATATAGAAAATAATTAACTGTTCTTTTGTAAATGAAAACAAAAATTCGAATTTAAAATAACTTTAAAAAAGAACTATATATACTTAATAATAATCAAAGTTAAATTATATTATCTTCAATAAAGGTAGCCCCTCAAATTTGAGTGTCCTACAAGCTGCATTAAAAGATAAAGAATAATATTAAGGCTAGATTAATCTAGTCTTTTTTTTTGCGCTATAATATAGTATAATCTTATTAAGATAGAAAAGGTGATAAAATGAATATTTTATGTATTAGCAAGCTAACTTATGATATTTTTTGTTCAATGGATGGTTTTCCAGTAGCTGGGCAAAAATACATGAATAGCGAAAGAATAGAATGCGGTGGAGGAGAGGTTGCTAATGCTGCATATTTGCTTGGGAAGTGGGGGTTAAAACCGGTTGTAGCAGGAGTGGTTGGATCTGATGATTTTGGAGCTAAAATCAAAAAAGAATTTGATTTTGTTCAAATAGATACAAGTTTGATTGAAACCTCATATGAAAAACCAACCATTTTATCTTTTGTTATGACTAACAAGTTGGATGGAACTAGTTCAATTGTAAGAAACTATAAAACTAATTTTATGGCTTTAAGAAAACAGGATTTAGGACTTGTTCCAGACATAATATTGTCTGATGGTCATGAATATGGCGCTACTCACTTAATGTTAGAGAGAAATCCGAAAGCTATATCTATAATAGTTGCTGAAGAAAATAAACCTGAAATACTAGAATTATGTAAATTTTCAAAATATATTTTATGTTCCCAAGAATTTGCGGAAGTTATATCAAATATTAAATGTGACTTTAACAACCCTGCAACTTTAGCAAATCTTTATCAAATACTAAAAAATAGATTTCCGAACAATGAAATTGTTGTAACACTAAAAAATCGAGGGGCTTTATATTCTCTTAATGGAGAAATTAAGATTATGCCAAGAATTAATGCTAAAGTTGTTGATACAAATGGTGCTGGAGATGCATTTAAAGGAGCTTTTGTTTATGGTTTATCTAATAACTTTACCATGGACAAAATTATAACTTATGCAAATATAGCTGCAGGCTTAACTATTGAGAAAAATGGTACTAGAACAGCATTTCCGAGTTTAGGTGAAGTAGTTAATTATTATAATCAAAAATTTCCAACTCAATCTAATGACAACCAAATAAATAGCGTAACCAATGATATTGCGCAAAATAATAGTGAAACGAATGTCTCAGTTACTAATCCAGGAGTAGAAAGAGCAAATGAGCCAGAGACTTTAACTGAACCAATAACAAATCTAGGAGCTAATGCTGATACACCAGAAGTTTTAGATAATTAATGAATAATTTATATACCAAAAATAGTCCTCATTTAGATTTGCACGGAGAAACATTAGCAACGCTTGATTATATTGTGGAATCTTTTCTAAATGATAATGTTAAAATGAGAAATAAATATGTTGCTATAATTCATGGCTGGAATGGAAAAGTATTAAAGAAAAGAGTGCATGAAATTTTAAGAAGTAATAAAAAAGTTAAAACGTTTTACGTAGATATTTACAATATTGGGCAAACTATAATTGAATTAGACATTGTTTAAAAATGTCTAATTTTTTAAAAAATTGACAAAATGTTACAATGATGTTATAATTTATTTGTCAATACAAAAATATGAAAATGTACACAATTTGACAAAAAAAGTGTTTTGTGGTATAATTAAATCATGGAAGGTAATTTAGGGGGTTAAATTTATGAAAAATAATTATGTATTAGATTATGTAAATGAGAATGAATTTAAAAAATTAGAAAGAGCATTGAAAAAATATAATATGTTAGCTTTTAAAAAATTAAATTTTGAATATTATCCAGCGATGAGAAGTGGTAAATTTTTGGGGGAATTAGTTTCGGTAAATAAAAAAGAGGGTACTGAAACATATGAATTAAAATTACCAAGCGATAAAATGTTTAGTCAAGTTCATGGAGAAGTTAAGTTATTATATACGGTATATAAAAAAGAAGAGACAGTAATATTAAATGATTTATTGCCAAGAGATATTCTTTTAGAAGGACATAGATCGGAATTAACAACGTATAAAGGAATTATGATTAGTAAAGCTAACGCTTCAAAAGATATGTTTAAAATTGATTTATTGAACATGTTACAAAATAAGTAGAAATACTTATTTTTTTTGAAAAAATTTTACAAAAAAAATCTTGAACTGCATAAAATAATATGATATTATTAATAGGTAAGTGGACCTCTAGCTCAGTTGGTTAGAGCATCCGGCTCATAACCGGGCGGTCGTAGGTTCGAGTCCTACGAGGTCCACCATTATATGCGGGCGTGGCGGAATTGGTAGACGCACTAGACTTAGGATCTAGCGGAGTGATCCATGGGGGTTCAAGTCCCTTCGCCCGCACCATAAAGAAAAGATACGAACCTATTTAGGTTTGTTTTTTAATATAATAATAAGAATGGGAATAAAAATGTATGAAAGTAATATTTTTGGATTTTAATGGTGTTTTAGATACCTATGAGAATATGGATGAAATAAACAGAGATAACTTAATGAGATTGAAATGTATAGTAGATAAAACAAATGCAAAAATTGTAATTTCGTCATCATTAAAAAATAGCTATTATATTACAGGAAGGTTTAGTAAACGACTTCAAAATATAATTAAAGAAATAGAAAGCGTTGGTATCGAAGTAATTGGAATCACTCCGTATTTAAAAACTCGTGAAGAGGAAATAAAATCATATTTATCTTATCATCCTGAAATAGAAGCATTTTGTATACTAGATGATGATTTTGAAATGGAAAGTTTAAAAGATAATTTAGTGAAATTACCTTCGCAAATGCAAATTGATCAATCTGGATTAGAGGATGAACACATACATATGGCGATTAGAATCTTGCTAAAAAAATAATAAAGCTATTAAAATTAATAGAGACAAGTGTTATAATCTTAGTGAAAAGGTGATAATTATGTCTTATAAAAAATTAGTTAGAGATAATATTCCAAATATAATATCTAGTAATGGCGAAAAACCAATTTTTAGAATACTATCCGATAATGAATATAAATTAGAGCTTGAAAAAAAATTATTGGAAGAGGCAAATGAAGTAGTTGGAGCAAGTGATAATAAAAAAATTGAAGAATTAGCTGATTTATTAGAGGTTATGATAACATTAGCTAAATTAAATTCAAAATCTTTAGATGATATTTTAAAATTTAGAAAAATAAAATTGCAAAAATGCGGAGCATTTAACCGAAAAATATTTTTGGAAGATGTTGAAAGTTAGTTTAAAATTTATCTTTTGTTTTTTATAAATATGATATACTATATATATAATTATTAAGTTGGGGAAGTAGTCATGCAAAAAAGTATTTATTCTAAAAACGGAAAAGTTAGAACACTATTAAATGTACAAGAAGGATATTTAGTTAATCAAATTAGTCTTGCAACAGGTTATATAGAGGATGAAGATTTGGTTAAAAGTCTTAATCTGTCTATTTCTGATGATATTAGCTTTCATGGTTACTCGCACTGTATGTCTAATTCTGCGTCATTAACTTTTGAATTTGAATTAGATAATCCAATTTATTTTTGTTTAGATAGATTACTTGGCGAAGATATGTCTTTAATAATTGATGATGATGATTCTCGTGAATTAATGCAAAAGTATATGGTTATTCAAAGAGAAAATATGTTTATAAAAATAGTTTTTGTTAATACAAATTTAAATGTAGAAAATCACCATAAATTTGGTGCGTTTATAAGAAATGTTGCTCCAGATAACAGAAGTAAAGTCAATAATATAACAATCAAGCCAAGATTATTAAATTTCTTTAAAGATTGTGAAACCACTTTGCTAGAAGAATATCATCAAATTACATTGCGAGAATATTTAGAAACAAAAAGAATTAACTCGCTAGTGAGAACTAGAACAAAATAAAAATATCCACATTGGATATTTTATTTTTCTATAAAATATGCGAAATATTCGTCAAATGTAATGTTGTTTTCATATATATATTTAGCAATTTCTTTTCCTACATATCTATAGTGCCATGATTCAAACGTAAATCCCGTAATATTTTCTTTACCCTCAGGATATCTTAGTATAAAGCCGTATTTGTAAGAATTATTTATTAACCATTGGTAAGCTTCAGAATCTTTAAACGTTTTAGTATCAGAATTTGTTGTACAAAATATATCTAACGCAAATCCAGTTTGGTGTTCTGAATGTCCAGGCCTAGCTGCTATGTCATCTGCATATTCAATACCATATTTATTTTCATAGTTTTTGTAGACACTTTCCTGTTCATCATATGTTCTATAACTTGAATTAATCATTAAAGTTATACCATCAATTTTTGCAGCGTTATACATCTCTAGATAAGCTTCATATGTGATTTTTCTTGTAGTCTTAGAATTATTCGGCCCCCATGCATATGAAGAAGAAATTGGTGTTATATCATCTGGTTGATAATCTCTATTTAAACTATAATATTTATTTACCAACATATTTGTTTCGAGCGAGTAATCAGTATTTGTTATATTTGTGTAATATTCTGTATCGCGATGTGTGTTTATAATCGAAACTATTTGAGTTAAATCTGTATTTTTTGAATTTTGATAATAACTCAGATATTTTTCCAAATTTTTATCTAAATAATATTTTTCTTTTTTAAATGAAATAATATTGCTGTTTTTTTCAATTTGCAGAAAATAATCTAATCTTTTATCTGAAAAATTACTTTCTAAAAATTTTGTCTCCTCAAGTGTATAACCTTTTTGTAAAAACTTATATTCATATGTTTGCTCGTATAAATATTCTTGATATTTATTATAACTAAATATTCCGCCTATAGTTAATAATATAATGATTGTTAGAACAATCCAAACCCCTTTTTTAATCTTTAGTCTTCTTTTCATTTTTAGCTCCTTTTATTCTTAATTATTATATCACGAAAAAACTTTTTGACAAAGTGAATTTATTGTAGTATTCTTTTATTAAGAATAAGGATGGTAATCAAATGAATAAG
>JAZRRD010000125.1:0-4439 GCA_045650425.1 Bacilli bacterium
CTATTCTTGCTCAATAGTGTAACTATTTTACTACCTATCTCTCTATTCTCTAATTTTATTTTACAATTATTATTCTTTATTTTTCCAAGAGTTATTGCATATATCATAATTTTTATTTTGTCTTCTGATAACATACTTTTACTAATTGTATCTATATTTTGGAAAGTACTAATTAATTCATAATGTGTGAAGTAATTAAAATCACCTAAATAAGCATCTTTAAAAGTACACATTTTAACGGTGTCTTCATCTGATGATATCTTTTCATATCTTCTTATTCCATAAAATAATGCATCATCATTTATATCTGCTTTAAACATAGTACTTTTTACATGATTAATATTACTTTGTTTTAATTTTATATATTCAATTGGAGTAGACAAAACTACTGACCCATCTTCATAATATATCAATACTTTTTCATCTTTTTTATATTGACTTATAGGTTTCCATATAGCACCATTAAAAAATTCTACATCTCCACCTACTAAAGTTTTTCTTAAAAAGTACATAAATATCCCCTCCTTCCATATATTTAATAAGACTTTTTTAACAATTTTTTTTCTTATTTATATAATGTAGATACGGTCTGTAAGGGTAAATAAAGGGAAGAGGTGATGTATAATGGCTATAAAAAGAGAGAAAGTAAGAGGTAGAGAATTAATGACTACTTCTGCTTATGAAGAATTAATCGTTAATAATGAAAGAGGATTATTCCATCTTAAAAATGTAGTTATACATAATATGAGTGATGATAAAATACATGTTGTTATTAATGACGGAGACGAATTAAGTATATACAGTAACGAAGTATTAACTTGCGGTAATATAAAAGTATATTCAATTGTAGTAGTAGAAGAAAATAGCTTAGTAAGATACATGGGAATACAATAAAAAAGAGAGGTGTGTCAAATGATAGGCAACAAATTAAATTGGATAAGTTTAGGCGGCAAAGTTACTGATTATAATCAATTATCAAATAAACCTATTAAACGAATAAAAGGTACTTTAGAAAACCCAATAAGATTATGGAGATTAATGGGTGGACTATATTTATTAAATGGTATTATAGAACATGCTAATGGTTATATAGTTGAATATTATGAAAAAGAAAGTTTGTTTGTATCAGTAACTACTGAAAAACAAAACGAAAAATGTATCGTTTCTGTGTTTGTTCCATTTTGGGAAGCACAATATGATTATGTAATGGATTCTTTCTATAACGAAGATTACGCAGAACATCAAGTAGTTAAAATGTTAATGGAAGGAAGTAGAATATCTGAATTAACTAATGATTGTGAATATATAACAAAAAAAGAACTTAATAGTATGTTCTCTTTTGACAAAGATGGTAATTTAAATGTAACAATAAATGGTGTAACTAAAAAATTTATACCTGAAAAATAGCGGCAACACTTATGATATTCACATTTAAATAGTAAGTGTAAAAAAATATAACAAATTTAAAGGAGGCCGTTTTTATGGTTAAGTTAATGAAAAATTTTGGTAAAAAATTTAGTACTTTATTAGTAGCAGGATTAGTAGTATTAGGAAGCGCATCTACATCTGATGCAGCAGGAAAATATGCAGTATTTACTGGTAAAAGTGGAACTACATTAAAAACTAGTGTAAGCAATGTTAAACTTTATAGCAATGCAGTTTTAAAAGCCGGTCCAGAAGGTATACCTGTACATTATTTATATGGTACAGTTGGTGGAAAAAGGGCTTTTGAAAGTGGTAATTGGAAATATTCTAATGGTTATTTCATAGTATTAGAAGAAAGAACAGAAACTATTTATATGAAAGGTTCTGGATATCAAAAAACAACTATGTGTAAAATACAGCGTGTGGAAAAAATAGGTACTTTAAATGGTGAGCCTGTATTTGGAATAGATAAATCTAGCACATCTCGTCCTAATGGAATATATGAATACGTTTATAGATATCAATTATCACATGTTAGTGGTTATGAATATGTAGTTGGGAAAGATGATGAAATCAGTAGAAGATGGACATCTAATGCTACATTAAGAAATTTCTTTAAAAATAATAACGTAACAAAAGTGAAACAAACATTATTATAGATAAAGAGGAAGGTAATATAATGAATGAAAATAATACAAAGATATTCCAAGCCCTTATAAAAATGGCAGTAAAACAAGCAAGGGCAATAACTGATGACCAAGAAGCATTAGAAGTTAAATGTTTATATAAACAATGGGAAAAGCAGTTAGGAAAACAGTTAGAAGTAGGAGAATATGTGCAACACGAAGATAAATTATATAGAGTACTACAACAACATATAGTACAAGAAACTTGGATACCAGGAAATGGTACAGAAAGTATGTATGTTGTAATAGATAAAGAACATCAAGGAACAGAAGATGACCCAATACCTTGGACAAACAATATGGAATGTTTCAATGGTAAATATTATATAGAAGATGATGTATTATATCTTTGTATAAGAGATAGTGGTGTAGCTTTACAATGTAAAATAATAGATGTATTAGATATTTATTTTAAATTAGCTAATGCAGAAGATGAAAAACCTATTGAGCCACCAATAGAAGATGAAATAGTAGCAGAAGAAGGTACTAGAGAAAATCCAATACCATATGAAGTAAGTGCTACTCCATTAGTAGAAGGTAAATATTATATAGAAAATGATGTAATTTACTTATGTAATAGAAATGAAGCAGTATTACATTTCAACCTAGCTAATTTAATAGGTATATATGTTACGGTTGTAGAATAAATTTAAGGATACTTAGGTATCCTTTTTTTATATACTTTTCAGTTGGTTGTTTTTAGGGGTTTGCTTTTAGGTTTTTTGCTTTTGGGGTTTTACGGTTTTTGGGTTTTACGAAATTTTATACCATATATCATATTGTTTCACACTATTTTATAGACACAAAACAAAAATCATAGTATAATAAAGAATATAGAAAGGAGAGAAATAATTGAAGGAATATTATAAAATCATTAATATCATTAGCACTTTTATAGATAAATATGTTGATTGTGATATCATTGGTAAAGAATTAATTGTAATATATGATGATATTATACCAGATTTATTTGTTAATATAAAAATTGATGATGATATAAAGAAAAGATATAAACTAAGAGAGGGAAAAATTAAAGAAATTATGTATGATGTATATGCAGATAGAATAAAAGCAGTTGATGTATTATTTCCAAACGGAGAGAAAAAGCCATTTGAAGTAGAGTATGTAATAGAAAACGAAGATAATGAATATTACTCTTGTGAATGGCAAGTACCAATCATAAAGTATGATTTTAATAGCATTTTTTTTAATATTAGTTTATTAGACTTAATAGAAAAGGGTGCTAAGGTATATATTAGAGAATATGAAGGAGGGATAATATGATTTGTGAAGGGTGCAAACACTTAAAACCTTGTGCAAAAGCTACCGTTGGTGGTATGGAATATGGTTTTATATGTACTGCTAATGAAAAAACATTTGTAGATATTAGTATATTGGTTGGGTTAGAAGTAACGGAATGTATTGACTTTGCTACTAATGAAGATGATAAATTACAATTGGCTCTTGAAGTAAAAGATATGCAAAAGATAGCTATACAATTTAACGAAATAAACAAAGAAGGAGAAGAATAGATGTTATTTAATATTAGAGAAGAAGTTAAACCATTGTTTAATATTGACAGTATAGGAGATGTTTATGTAGTAAATGATATTTTTAACAAAACCTTCCCCCATATGTTCTTAGCATATGCTCCTATGTTAGACAAAATGTATACTTTTAACTGTTCTGATGTGCAAAAAGGTGCATTTATAGAATATGTTATGTTTGAAACTACCTTTGATATGATAAATAGAAGTAGCGACAAGAGTAGTGATGCAATAGACCTTATGCTAGAAGCTAGTGCAAAAGAAGAATTATATTTACTTTTAATTGATAGACGAGGTTTTCAGCTATTGGAAAAATATGATTTTAGTGAATTAGAAGATATTCATATACCTAGAAGAAATACTTATTTTCTATATAATAAAGAACTTTTAAATAAAAAGAAGGGATAAACCCTTCTTTTTTTTATATATTTTTATTAAATTTAGTAGCTTTTTAATACTTTTTATAATATTTTTAACACTTTTTAGTAGGTTTTTAACACTTTTTAGTACCTTTTTAATGCTTTTCTTTGTTTTTTTAGAATTTAGTTTCTACTAATTTAGCGTGAATTATAGTTTTTGCACCTTTAAACTCATAACTACATGTTGATAAAGTTAAAACCTTATCATTTTCATTTATATCAAGTGGCTTATAATACATAGACTTTTCTTTTATATCTTCCATAAAATCCATAAACGAATAATCTTTTGTAAACATTACAGTATTATAATCAAAAGAATTATCAGTATAATAAACTGAAAAAACTTCATACACATATTCTTT
>JAZRRD010000126.1:0-18124 GCA_045650425.1 Bacilli bacterium
TTTCATATAACTATTTAGATAAATTAAATGATTACGATTTAATCATTAAAACTCCTGGAATAAGTTTAATTAATAAAAAATTTGATACAGAAATCACATCACAATTTGATTTATTACTAAGGTTTACTAATGTAAAATTAATTGGAGTAACTGGTACAAAAGGGAAGAGTACAACAAGTAGTTTAATTTATCAAATCATTAAAGATCAAATTGAAAACACTTTTTATGTAGGAAATATTGGGATTCCAGTATTTGATTATATTGAAGAATTTAATGAAGAATCATTAATTGTCGCAGAAATGTCTGGCCACCAGTTATATGATTTAAAAAATAGTCCTTTTATAGGAATAATATTAAATTTATTTCCTGAACACCTTGACTATTTTAATACTCTAGAAAATTATTATAGCGCTAAACTAAATATGTTTAGATATCAAAATGTTGAAGATTATGCTCTTTACTATGATAAAAACACTTCATTAAATAATTTAGTTCAAGAATTAAAAATTGAATCGACAAAAATTGTTATAAGTGAAGATAATATCATAAATGATGAAGTAGTTTTTGATAATAAAGAAATATATGACTTCAAAAAGGGTCAAAAATTGGAAGGTTTATTTAATAAAATTGATATTGCTTTTGCTTTAAAGGTAGCAGATATTTTAAATTTAAATTTGGATAAATGTGAAAAAGTAATTCGTGAATTTAAAACTTTACCACATAGAATGGAGTGTGTGGGAACATACAAAGAAATTACTTTTTACGATGATACATTAGCTACAATACCAGATGCTACAATGAATTCTGTAAATTCATTAGGTAATGTTGATACTTTAATAATCGGGGGAATGGATAGAGGAATAGGATATGATAATTTTATAAAAAAATTAGCAGATACCAATATTTCTAATATAATATGTCAACCTGAAACTGGTCTATATATTTATCAAAAATTATCTGAACTAAATCTAAATAAATCAATTTATTATCTTGAAACGATGGAAGACGCAGTTAAAAAAGCTTATGAAATAACTAAAAAAGGAAAAAGTTGCTTACTTTCACCTTCTGCGCCAAGTTATAATATTTATAAAAATTATGAAGAAAAAAGTAAAGATTATATAGATTGTGTAAAAAAATATAGTTTACACTAAAAACAAAAAACTGATATTTATTATCAGTTTTATAGTATAATTAAATGGGTGAGACTTATGAATTTAATAATTACTGCAGGAGGTACTGGTGGTCATATTTATCCAGCGCTTTCTATAATTGAAAAATTTAAAGAAAAAGAAACAAATTTAAATGTTTTATATATTGGTACCCATAACAGAATGGAAAAAGATATTGTTCCAGCTTTGGGGATAAAATATGAAAGCTTAGAAATTTATGGTTTTAGCAAAACAGATATAATTAGAGATTTTAAAAATATATATTTAATAAAAAAAGCTAAAGATAAATGTATTAAAATAATGAAAGATTTTAAACCAGATATTGTAATTGGTGTTGGTGGTTATGTAACATATCCAGTTATTAGTGCAGCTAAAAGTTTAGGGATAAAAACATTTATTCATGAACAAAATAGCATTCCTGGTAAAAGTAACATTGTGCTTTCAAGAAAAGTGGATTTAGTAGGAGTTTCTTTTGATAATAGTAAAAGTTATTTCAAAAAAGCAAAAAAAGTAGTTTATACAGGAAATCCTTGTGGAGATAGAGCGCTTAATTCTACAAAAGTAGAAAAAAGTTCCTTAGGTTTTAAGAAAACAAAAAAACTTGTAACAGTAGTAGCTGGGAGTTTAGGAAGTTCCACTTTTAATGCTATTATGGAAGAATTTTTATTAAATGTTGGAAATGAAGATTACCAAGTTTTATATATTACTGGTAAAGCTTATTATGACGAATTTATAAACGAAACAAAGTTTCCAAGGAATGTTTCAGTAAAACCATATGTAGAAAATTTGACGGGAATAATGAAAGTTACTGATTTATTTGTATCTAGAGCTGGTGCTGGGGCTATTACAGAAAGTTTAGCTTTAGAAGTTCCTACAATATTTGTTCCGAGTCCATATGTTGCTAATAATCATCAATATTATAATGCGCTAGAAATAAAACATAAAAAGGCAGCTTTATTAATTGAGGAAAAAGACTTAACATGTTCAAAATTAAAAAAAGAAATCAACACTTTATTTACCAACAAAGAAAAATATAGTAGACTAAAAGAGCACATTAAAAAAATGAATATTACAAAAAGTGCAGATATTATATATCGCGAAATAAAGGATTTGATAAAATGATAAATATTTTAAGTCAATTTGGCAAGGTTGAAGAAAACGTTTCTTTAAAAAAGTATAATACTTATAAAATAGATAGTAATGCCAAATATATTATTTTTCCTTCAAATAGAGAAAATGTTATTGCGTTAATAAAATACTTAAGAACTAATAATATTTCATTCATAGTTTTAGGTAATGGCTCTAATGTAATAATTAGTGATAATGATTATAAGGGAATAATTATAAAATTAGATTGTTTAGGCAAAATTTGTATTAATGATACAACGGTAGTGGCAGAAGCGGGAGTTATGTTACCTAAACTTGCTATGACTACCATAAACAACAATCTTAAAGGATTAGAGTGGGCTACAGGTATTCCAGGTAATGTTGGAGGAAGTACTGTAGGAAATGCAGGAGCTTATAAATCATGCATGTTTGATTTTATTGAAAAAATTACAGTTTTAAATGAAAATAATGATGTAATAATTTTAAATAAAGAGGATATTTCGTATGATTATCGTTACACAAGTTTTAAAGATAATAAAAATCTTATAATTTTAGATGTCACTTTTAATTTAGAAGTAGGGAATAAAGAAGAATCATTAGAATTAGTACAAAATCGTCTTGCAAAAAGAAAAGATACACAACCATTAGAATATCCCTCTGCAGGTAGTGTGTTTAGAAATCCTTTGAATGACGCTGCGGGAAGAATTATTGAGCAAGAAGTTAATTTAAAAGGTAAAATAATTGGCGGTGCAAAAGTTAGTGAAAAACATGCTAATTTTATAATTAATATAGGAAATGCTACCGGAACAGATGTTAGAAATTTAATTAAATATGTACATCGTGAAGTGTTAAATAAAACAGGGATTGATTTGATCGTTGAACAAGAATTTCTTGATTGGGAGTAAATATGAAAAAGAAAAAAGTAAAAAGGAAACATCGTATTAGAAGTTTTTTAGTTATAGTTTTATTTTTCTATTTAATAGGAATGATAGGATATTCGCTATTAAAAAGACCAATTAAAAACATCTATATTTTAGATACGAAATACCTTACTGATTTAGAAATAATTGAAACTGCTGGTCTAAAAAAATATCCTGCGATAATTAAGGTTAATAATAAAAAGATTAAAGAAAAATTAGAAAAGCTAGATTTAGTAGATAAAGCTACAGTTAAAAAAAATATCTGGGGAGAAGTAACAATTAGAATTTCAGAAGCTAAACCCTTGTTTTATTCAAGAAGTGATAATTTAGTTTACTTATCTAATAATAAGACTACTCAAAATAGTGATTTATATTTAGGAATACCTATTTTAATTAATTATACTCCAAAAAATATATTAAATGACTTTATTGATAAATTTAAAAACATTGATGAAAGTGTCATTAAAATGATTAATGAAATAGAATATTCCTTAGAGGCAAAAGATGAAGTCACAATTGATGAAACAAGATTTATTTTAAGAATGAATGATACAAACACTGTTTATGTAAATACTATTAATTTACAACGATTAAATGATTATGAAAAAATATTTGCAACCATGAATGATGGCTTAAGAGGGATAATTTATCTGAACTCTAACCGTGATACAATAAGTATAACTTCATATGAAAGCTTAAAAGAACAACGAAACAAAGAAGATGAGAAGAATGAAGATTAATTATAATAATTGTTTAAAAGAATTAATTAATAAATTAGATTATAAACCTAGTCTTTTGCTACACAGTTGTTGTGGCCCATGTTCTACACATGTAATTAAAGTTCTAGAAAATAATTTTAATATAACTGTATTGTATTATAATCCTAATATTGAACCAGAAGAAGAATATATAAAAAGAAAAAATGAACAAATAAAATTCTTAAAAGAAAAAAATATTCCTTTATTAGATATTGACTATAATCATGAAGAATTTATTAAATTGTCTAAAGGTTTAGAAAATGAGCCGGAAGGCAAAAAAAGATGTATTAAATGTATTCACCATAGATTAAAAGTCACTAAAGAAAAAGCTCAAGCCAATTCTTTTGAATATTTTGGAACAACGCTTACTGTTAGTCCTCATAAAAATAGTGAAATTATTAATAATTTAGGTAGAGCATTACAAACAGATTGTGTTAAATTTTTATTTAGTGATTTTAAAAAAGAAAATGGATATTTAGCTAGCATCAACTTAGCAAGAGAATACAATTTATATCGCCAAGATTATTGTGGATGTCTTTTTACTAAGGACTCATCAAAAAATTAATGTAAAGTTTACAAAAACAAGTCGACTAAAGGTCGATTTTTTTTGACAAAAGGGGGGGGGGGGGGGTATGCTATAAATGAAAGATAAGAAAGAGGTAATATATAGTGAAAGAAAAGAAGAAAAAAATAATAATCTTGTCAGCTGCTATAGTAGCAGTAATAGCAATTATTGCAGGAAGTACATATGCATATTGGCAAATAACAAAAACGCAAGAAACACCAAATGATATCGTGGCAGCATGTCTAAGTTTAGATTTAGAAGATGCAAGTGCAGCAATCGATTTAGATAGTGCCTGGCCAATAAGTGATGACGAAGCAAGTAGTCTAACAGGATACACATTTACAGTAACAAATAATTGTGATCAAGAAGTAAATTATATCGTAGGATTAAATAGAGTAGAAGAATCTAACTACTTACAAGATACAAGTATCAAAGTAAGATTAGATGAACAATCATCACAAGTATATGGAGAATTAAGCAATGTAGAATATGCTGATAGTGAAAACACATATACATCAAGAGTCAGTAAACAAGTAAGTGTAGAATCAATTACTGCCAATGGAACAAATACACACACAATAAGAATATGGGTTAGCGAGGATGCTCCAGTAACAGAACAAAGTAAATTATTCCAAGGCCAAGTATTTATCACAGGAGGCCAAGGAATAGAAGTAAAAGAATGCTTTACAATAGCAAATGATGGAACTTTGCTAGGTTATGATGAATCTTGTGGTTTAGATGTAAAAGTTCCGGCAGAAATAAATGGAATTCAAGTTAAATCTCTAAATGGCGCTAGTTTTAGTAATTGGGAACTAGCTCAAATAGTTGCTTTAAATAAAGAAACTCAAGAAGAAGTATATATGTTATTGATCTATGAAAATCATGATAATATTATAAACGCTTTTAAACAACAGGTATGCGGTGAAATAGATAACTGTGATTTATCTCAAACTGGAATGGTTATATTTGAAAATATTGAAGCATATAATAATTATGATTGGAATAAATATGAAATTAGTTATTTCGCTCCCGGAATATTTGTTGATGGTAGTATGGGAGAAGCTCCAAAACTTTCAATTACATCTTTAGATTTAGGTGATACGATATATTTAGAAGATATTATGTCTGAAGCATTTTATTATAATAAAACTTTAGAAAAAATAATATTTCCAGAAAACGGAAATATTACTATTGGTGAAAATGCTTTTGGTAATACTACGAATTTAAGGGAAATAACAATAACAAATGCAATTAAAAATATTGGAGATTGGGCTTTTGATGGAGGCGGTTCTTTTGACACTCCAATAAATGATTCTTGTCATTGGTCAAACAAAGATCAAAGTTATAATTGCCAATATGGTAATATAACAAAATTAACCATATCTGAAAACGCTTCATTAACGATCGGCGAATATGCATTTGCAAATAATCAAATATCAGGTAAACTAATTTTTTCAGATAATACAAGTATAGGTCACGGTGCATTTATGGGCAATCAAATATCAGAAGTGGTAATTAATTCTCAGAATGTGGAAACGAATGCTTTTGCAGATAATCAAATAGACAATGCGCTCATAGGTACAAAAATAGTTAAAAATATATTGCGAGGAAACCCTTTAACTAATTTGACATTATTATCAACGGTTCAATCAGTAGAAGATTCGGCTTTTTTTGAAGGTAATCAAATTCAAAATTTAGTCATTGAAGACACCGAAAAAAATCCTAGTCAGTTAACAACCATTGGAAATCGTTCGTTTATTTATAATCAACTTACTAAAGTTGTTTTGCCTGCAAGTGTTACCTCTATTGGTGAACAAGCTTTTAGTTCAAATGGTACATTAACAGATATCATTATAAAAAGAGAAAATGGTGAAGGACTTACTTTAGGAAATAATTTTAATGTTAATTTAGATGATACTATAGCAAATGTTACATACAACCCAAACTACTCAGAATGAATTAGAAAATACTAATTCATTTTTTGTTTCGCTTTGTTTGACAAATAAAGTAAATAAGCTTAAAATAAAACCGTAGAAAAGGAGTAGGTATAAATGGCTAATAAACAGAACGCGATAAATAGAATAAAAGACATATTTTCAGAAGAAAAAATTAAAGAATATAAAAATCATGAATGGGGACCTTTGGCAACTTATGCTAATATATATTTAAATTGTTTTCGTAATCATTTTTCTGATGAAAAGCCTGATTCTTTATTTTTAATGTTTCCTAGTTTGAATAGTGTAGCAGAAGAATTTGATTTTTCTTATACGGAACAAGCTAAACTAACAGCATATGTACTTGGAAGAAATTTGACTTTTCTAAATGATATAACGCAAGAAAAGATAAATAAGGCTATCGAAGAGCTTAAAACTTATTATGGAGTTTCTAATAGCGAAGAAGAACTTCTGATTAAGTTGCAACAAAGTAAAAATGTAATAGAGCACTATGTTAATGAAGAGGGTGAATTTATGCCTGTAAATGCTACTGACGATGATGTAGAAGCCCTTAAAAGTACAATATTTTTATTTAAAGAAAACCAAATCACTAATTTATTATTCTTTTGTCAAAAAAAATACAATAAATGCCAAAAAAGCTATAAAGTTAAAAATCCTGACTTGGAAAAACATGATAGGGATACAATTTTACAAACTAAAAGTGAATATATTAATTTGAAAAAATATTTAGACAATAACGGTAATGTCAAATATGCTTTATCGACAGAAGAACTAAATAATTTAATCAAGATGCTTCATGCTTTAGGATATCATGAACTTACGGTTGCAAAAATTATTAAACAAGCTCAACAGTTAAATCATGATTTAATAACAAACGAACAAAATCGAAAATTTGAGGATGCAAAACTTAACATTTTTACTTTGGAAGAAAAGCGTTTGTATATTGAAGCCAATTTAATACTAGAAGATACCAATAAAGTTTATGCTACCATGCAAAAACAAATACAAGCGCATTTAAATGATATAAATACTTTTTTAAACTTATATGTTGACTCTAATGATAGTGAAAAAGAGGAAATTGAAATACTAATTCATGTGTCTTTTGAAGAATTATCATTAATGACTGAAAATGTTTATTTAATCCAAGATAGCGCTAAACTATCACGTAAGCCATAATAAATTATAGTCATAGCTATAATTTTTTTTTAATCTGTGATAAAATTAAAAAGGTGGTAACATGAAAACAATAATTAATGATATACCTATTGATGTAGAAATTATTCGGAAAAGTAATAAAAATATATATTTGAGAGTGAAAGATGATTTGAAATTATATATAACATGTCCTTATTTAATAAGTAAAAGTGAAATAGAAAATATAATTGAAAAAAATACATATCAAATCTATGAAATGTACCAACGGCAAGTTAAAATGAGTCAAAAAAAGGAGTTTTTTAATTATTTAGGAAATAGTTATACAGTTGTTGTAGATCCGTCTAGAATAGATGTTGGCTTTGATGATGAATTTGTATATACTCCTACTAAAGAAAAACTAAACAAATTTTATATGAAAAAATGTCAAGAAATTTTTGAAGAAGAAATTGCAAAATGTCGTCAATGTTTTAGTTCGCTACCTTCATTTTTGTTAAAATTAAGAAAAATGAAAACTAGATGGGGAGTCTGTAATCGAAGAGCAAAGACAATCACATTAAATACCTTACTTTTAGAAAAAGAAATTGATATTATTGATTATGTAATTATTCATGAAATGTGTCATTTTTATGAAGGAAATCATGGGCCAAAATTTTGGGATTTAGTTAGCCAAGCCTGTCCTAGATATAAAGAATTAAGAAAAAAACTAAAGGAGTAATCATGGAAATAAAAAGTTTAACTAATGATAAAGTGAAATATTGGGTGAAATTACAAGATAAAAAATTTAGAGATCAAGAAGGGTTATTTATTGTCGAAGGGGATCATTTAGTAAATGAAGCTATTAAAAGTGGTTTAGTAAAAGAAATTATTTCTTTGGACTCTTTAGCTAGCACTGTTATAACTTATCAAGTAACAGAAGATATAATGAAAAAAGTAAGCAAACAAAAAAGCATTTCTAGAATCTGTGCTGTATGTCACAAAATTCCAGAAAAAGAGCTTGGAAATAAAATAATATGTTTAGATAATATTCAAGACCCTGGTAATTTAGGAACGATTATTCGTAGTGCAGTAGCATTTAATGTTGATACAATAATTTTAAATGACAAATCTGTTGATTTATATAATGATAAAGTTATTCGTTCGTGTGAAGGAATGATATTTAATATAAATGTTATTAGATGCGATTTAGAAAAAAAATTATTGGAATTAAAAAATGAGGATTACAAAATTATTGGCACAAGTGTTAAAAATAATAAATTGTTAAAAAATATAGAATTAAATGAAAAATATGCTATTATATTAGGCAATGAAGGAAATGGTTTAAGTGAAGAAATTGAGAATTTATGTGATGATTTTATTTATATAAAAATGAATGAATCATGTGAAAGTTTAAATGTAGCAGTAGCATCATCAATTATTATGTATGAATTAAATAGGTGATTTAAATGGAATATTTATATTTAGGAAAAATTGTAAATACTCATGGTATTAAAGGAGAAATAAGGCTACTTCTTAATGATTTTTTTATTTATGATATCTTAGATAATAAATTTTTGACTAATCATGAAATTGTAAATTTATTGTTTATAAGGAATAAACAGATTTATATTGGTAAAGATAAAGAATTATTGAGCATAAATAGTTATCGTCATCATAAAATATATGAAATGCTTTGTTTTGATGGGTATGATAATATAAATGACATTTTAAAATATAAGGGTTTAAAATGTTATATTAAAAATAATATTTTAACTGAAAATCAAATTGTTTTATCGGAGCTTATCGGCTATAAAATTTATTTTAATAACTCTAATTATGGAAATGTTATTGACTATCAAAATAATAATGGTAATATAATACTTGAAATAGATGGAGACAAGAAATTTTTTATACCAGTGAGTTCTAATTTTATTGAATCTATTGATAAAATTAATAAAATAATTTACACAAAGAATATAGAAGGTTTGATTATATGAGAATAGATGTTTTAACTTTATTTCCTGAGATGTTTGAAGGTATATTAACTAATTCAATAGTCAAAAGAGCAATTGAAAGTAAAAAGGTAAATATTAATTTAGTTAATTTTAGAGACTATACCCCATTAAAGAATGGTCAAGTTGATGATACATCTTATGGTGGTGGAGCTGGAATGGTTTTAAGATGTGAACCAATATTTTTGGCAATTGATGATATAAAATCTCCGGAATCTAAAATTGTTCTTTTAACACCAGATGGTAAGGTTTATGATCAAAGTGTAGCTTATGAATTTTCTAAAATTAAGCATTTGATTTTAATATGTGGTCATTATGAAGGATTTGACGAACGAATAAGAACTTTGGTAGATTATGAAATTAGTGTTGGTGATTACATTTTAACAGGTGGAGAAATACCTGCTATGGCTATAATTGATAGCACAATAAGACTTCTAGAAGGAGTCATTACCAAAGAAAGCTTAGATAGTGAATCTTTTAATAACAATTTATTAGATTACCCAGTTTACACTAAACCTGCAGAATATAGAGGGTTAAAAGTTCCTGAGGTTTTATTAAGCGGTGATCACGCAAAAATTGATGCATGGAGAAAAGAAAGGCAAGTAGAAATTACAAAATTAAAAAGACCGGATATTATGAAGTAGGTGAAATTTATGGCAAGTCATTCAATCAAAAAGAACAATTTAAATAAAGAAATAGTCTTTATCAATGGTAAAATATCTGGATATGATTTTACCCCTAAGAATAATTCGAATAATAACTTGAAAATAGATCAAATTGTTGTTGTGAACCCTTCAATGACTGATAAGATTCTAACGATGAAGTTTAAACAAAGATATAAAAGATTATTGATGATTGTTTTAAGTATTTTAAACGATCCTGATTCTACTACTGGTGATATTGAAATCGTCTTGGATGAAATTGCCAAAATGAGAGATATTATTTTACATAAATATCAAAAGTTTTTAAAAAAAGAAAAGGAACGTGTTTTTTTAGAACAATTAAGAGGATTAGAAAATAGTTTAAGAGCAAGATTATTAGAAATTCGTGAATATGAATATTATTTAAATAATGAATTATCAAAAGGACATGGAAGTAGATAGTTTGTTTACAATATAGCGTAAACTTTACAAAAAGAAGTCGACTGATGATCGATTTTTTTTGACTTTTGGTATCTGGGGGGGGGTATGATATATATATACAAGGTAGGAAAGAGGTAATATATAGTGGAGAAGAACAAGAAAAATAAGATAATAGGATTATCGATAGGTATTTTGGTGGTACTAATAATCGTAGTATCAAGTACATATGCATATTGGCAAATAACAAGGACACAAGAAACACCAAATGATATTGTGGCAGCATGTTTAAATTTAGATTTGAAAGATGCAAGTACAGAAAATACTGGAATCAATTTAGATAGTGCGTGGCCAATAAGTGATGAAGAAGGAAAGAAACTTACTGGTTATACATTTACAGTAACAAATAATTGTAATGAAGAAATAAATTATATTGTAGGTTTAAATAGAGTTGAAGAAGAAAACTACTTACAAGATTCAAGTATCAAATTACAATTAGATGATAATTCATCATTTACGTATGGTGATTTATCAGATGTAGAATATGTAGATCCAGATAACACAGAATATACAGCAAGAAGTAGTAAACAAGTAAGTGTAGAAACAATCAGTGCAAAAGGGACAAATACTCATACCATCAGAGTATGGGTGAGTAGCGATGCACCTGTTTCTGAACAAAGTAAAACATTTTTAGGTCAAGTGTTCATTACAGGTGGTCAAGGAATCGAGAAGCCTAAAGAATGTTTTGCTATAGCGGATAACGGAACAATAACAGGATATAATTATGAATGTGGAACAGAAGTAGTGGTGCCAGCGGAAATCAATGGTATTCAAGTGAAAAATATAAGTCAGGCTTCATTTGCTAACGGCAATATATTAATGTACGCGTTATATAATGAAGAGACTAAAGATTCAATAGTTATACATTATTATACAGAGACAATAGGTGTAGAAGATTTTATAAATTCATATATAGATCGGTACTGTTCTAACCCAGGGACATGTACGCTAGAAGATTTGGAAGAAGAAGGACATAAAATTGTAGTTACACAAGAAGAATTTAATGGCTCATTAGCTAAATATGAAGCTGGTGGCTATGTAGTTACGACAATTAGGAAAAATTATTTTGATGTTGAAACTAAAGAATATGACATGGAACCTAGAGCATTAATTACTTCATTAGATTTAAGTAATACAATATATCTTGAAACTATCGGAAAAAGTGCTTTTAGAGGTGGATATTATTCAGATATAATGATAGGGGATAATTGTATAGTAAATGATACTTCTGGGGCAGCATATTATTGTTATGGTAATTTGGAGAAAATAACATTTCCAAAAAACGGAAATATTATTATTGAAAATGAAGCTTTTTGGAGAAATAGAATAACTGAAATTACAATTCCAAGTTCAGTAACAGCAATAGGAGTTTCTGCATTTTCCGAAAATTTGATTTCTTCATTAGTGTTCGAAGATACCGATGAAAATCCAAGTCAATTAAATGAGATTAAGTACCAAGCTTTTGAAAATAATAAATTAAGTAAAATAGTTATTCCAGCGTCTGTTACATCAATTGAAGATTATGCATTCTCTAGCAATCCTTCTTTAGCGGAAGTAATAATTAAAAATACCGAAGGAAATGTTACGGTGGATAGTACTGCGTTCCCAAGTGCTACTCAAGTTACATACAATCCAAATTATACAGAATAAAAAAATAAGTCATCAAATGACTTGTTTTTTTTGTGGTTTTCTTTTATTATATTGGCGGAGGTAATTATGAAAAAGAAAACTAAAAAAACTGAAAAGAAAAATATGATAATGAATGAGGTTAATGAATTCAAAAAATTTATTTCTCGTGGAAATGTAGTTGATATGGCTGTCGGTGTTATCGTCGGTGGTGCTTTTGGAAAAATAGTTACAAGTTTGGTTAATGATGTTTTAATGCCATTAATCGGAACAGTAATGGGCGGAATAAACTTTAGTGATTTAAGTATTAAAATTAAGGACGCTAATATTGCTTATGGATTATTTGTTCAATCAATTGTAGATTTTTTAATTATTGCAATGTGCATTTTTGCGATGGTAAAAGTTTTTGAAAGATTTAAACATACAGAAGAGAAAAAAGAAGCTCCTAAACCAGCAAAAACTGATGAAGTTAAATTATTGGAAGAAATTAGAGATTTATTAAAAGATAAAAGAAAGTAAGTGGAAAGATGAAACAACAAGATTGGGATTTTATAGAAAATTTAAAAACTGAAGAAACTTTTGGTATTGAAACATTAAATGAAATAAAGAAAATAGCTCTTGTTAAAAGGGATGAATTTTTAAAATTATCAGAATTTTTACAAAGGTTTAAGAAAGTAAATTTTATATATGATATATTTTTAAATAAAGAATTTGATTATAAAAATTGGAAAACTTTATTAGTGTATTGGACTTTTAGAAGATTAGGAGAAAGTTTAGGGACTACACTTTCTTTAGACAATAATGTACCTATTGTAAGCGAACGCCTAATTAAACGTTTTGATAGTGTTTTTCTAAATAATATAAATAATGAAGTTATTGGTGTATCATCTGAATTAAATAAATTAATTGTAATTGATAGTAAAGGTGAAACAATTTTTGAAGATGGTTTAATGTACCATCCAGTTTCTAATTTTATTGGAAATGATTTCGTTAATATTGTAAACAACACATTAAGTGTCTTAGGTATTGATCAAAGTTTTAACATTTATGAAGGGTATCAAAAGATTGGTGAAAAAGACATTAAAGTATTTTATAGTATGTTAAGTAATTCAAAATCTTCAGTATATGTAAATTTTTGGGCTCCACTTTTAACACAGGAACCTGAGGAACAAAGTTTTAGAATTTTTGTAACTTTTCCAAATGATATTCCTAAAGTTGCAAATGTGAATTATATCTTTAAAGATGGCAAATATTCATTAAAAGTAGAAGAAGTTCATAATGTTTCAACAATCTTAAATACTAAAGAACAGGAAAATATGGATATGGTGCGTCAAAGAATTATGCACGAATTTCTTAAAACAAATTATTAAAAGGTTTACAAAACCTTTTTTTGTATGTTATACTAACAAAACCTTGGAGGGAAGAAAATGGATAATAAAATAATATATTTAGATGCTAATGGGTATCAAATATTTTTAAACGAACTTGCAGAATTAGAAGAAAGGTTATTTAACTTTAGGAAACAAAATGCGGATGTATTTAATGCCGGCGTAAAAGAAGATGAACATGCGTTTGAAGAAGCTGTTAGAGAAGAACGCAGAATAGTTGGAATGATTTCTCAGAAACGTGAACAATTACAAAGAATTATTATTATAAGTGATAGTATTGAAGAAAATTTAGTTGATATTAATGATTTTGTAAAAGTTAGTATGGTATTTGAAGGTGAGGAAGAAGACATGATAATAAAACTTGTTGCAACACCAGATGCTGATATTGATGCAGAAATTCCGGAAATATCAATCAATAGTCCATTGGGGGCTTCAATATATGGAAAAATGATTGGCTCTGAATCTAGTTATGTTGTTGATGGAGCGGAATCAAAAATTACGATTATTAATAAATCAAAAAGTATAGAAGAACTAAAAAATCCAGGACCTATTTTAAAAAGAGAGAATAAAGAATAATAAGCTTGCATTTATCATATATATTGTGATATAATGTCTTTGCTTCAAAATTTTAATCCGCTGACTATTATGTTAAGATTAAAAGGTTTATAATTTATAGAAAGGATGTTCATATGACAAATTTAGTAGACAAAATAGCTAAGAAGCATATCAGAAAAGATATTCCTGAATTCAGAGTTGGAGATACTGTAAGAGTAGATGTATGGGTTAAGGAAGGTAAAAAAGAAAGAATCCAAGCTTTTGAAGGTTTAGTAATTGCTAAACAAGGTGGTGGAGTTTCTGAAACATTTACAGTTCGTAAAAAAAGTGGTGCAGTAGGAGTTATTAGAGTATTTCCTGTTAATGCGCCTACTATTGATAAAATAACTGTAACTAAAAAAGGTATGGTTAGAAGAGCTAAACTTAACTTTATTAAAAATATGGTTAAAGAATACAAAGTTAAAGAAAGAAATTAAGGATAAACCCTTAATTTTTTTAATTTACTGATGTATAATTATATTATGTATGGAGGATATATTATGAAAGATAAAATAAAAGAATTAATTCCGTATGTTGTAATTATAATCGGAGTTGTGCTTCTTAGAACATTTATAGTAACCCCAATAAAAGTAAATGGTTCTAGTATGTATGATACTTTAAAAGGAAATGAAATATGCATTTTAAATAAATTGGCTAAAATTGATAGATACGATATCATAGTAACAAATTATGATGGTGAAAGATTAATTAAAAGAGTAATTGCAATGCCGGGAGAAACTATTGAAGTTGAAGATGGATATGTATATATAAATGATAAAAAAATAAAAGATGAATATGGATATGGTATTACAGATGATTTTGAAAAAGTTGTTTTAAATAATGATGAATATTTTGTTATGGGAGATAATCGTAAAATCTCAAAAGACAGTAGAATTATAGGACCAATAAAAGAAGAAAATATAAGTGGTACAACTAACTTTATTTTATATCCATTTACAAAAATAGGCAAAATTGATAAATAGTGGGTAATTTTATGCAGTTAAAAAGACAAAAAATATTAATTGAAAAAAAAGATGGTCAACTTATAACTTTTTTATATCGCAATTTCTTGGGAAGATTATTATTAAAAATAATCTCAGCGCCAATTATATCCAATATTGTAGCAAAGATTTTAAATAGTAGATTGAGTATTTTTTTTATAAAAGGGTTTGTTAAAAAAAATAACATCCATCTAAGTGAATATGAAGATAAAAAATATATATCATATAATGATTTTTTTGCTAGAAAAATAAAAAACGCTTATAGACCAATTAATGAAAATAAAAGTGCGTTTATAAGCCCATGTGATTCTAAATTGTCGGTATATAAAATTAATGAAGCTAGTGTTTTTAAAATAAAAAACTCCTTATATAAATTAGAGGACTTATTAAATGATAAAAAGTTAGCTTCTAGATATAAAGATGGATATTGTTTAATATTTCGTTTATGTGTAGATGACTATCATAGATATTGCTATATCGATTCTGGTACTAAAGGAAAAAATAAAGTTATTAAAGGTAAACTTTATACAGTTCGTCCTATTGCCTTAGAAAATTATAATATTTATAAAGAAAATTCTAGAGAATATACAATTTTAAAAACAAATAACTTTGGGTCAATTATTCAAATTGAAGTTGGGGCAACATTGGTTGGAAAAATAAAAAATCATCATCAAAAATATAAATTTTCTAAAGGAGAAGAAAAGGGATTATTTGAGTTTGGAGGTTCTACAATTGTATTGTTAGTTGAAAAAGATAAAGTTAAGTTAGAAAAAGAAATTTTAAATAATACTAAAAATGGGTATGAAACTGTCGTAAAATATGGCGAGAAAATAGGAATAAAAATTTGAGTCTGCTAAAAAGCAATGTAAACGTAGTGAAAATATTCTAGGTAGGAAGAATGTATTGAAGAGGAAATTATTATGGAGAAAAAAGAGAATTTTAAAATTGCTAGTTTTAATATTAGTGGTGGATTTTATATAGGAAAGGAAGATAATGAATATTTAGATAGAGAAGCAGTAGATTCTTTTGATAATAAATTATTGCGTCAAATAATAAGTATAATAAATAGTGAACAATTAGATGTAATATGTTTTCAAGAAATAATAACAACAGAAAAAATAAAATATATTCAAACGATTGTTGAAGAAACAGATTTAAAATTTTATGATTTTTTTGAATTAAGCGAATGTAATATTGTAAAAAACACGGATTGTGGATTAGCTATTCTTTCTAAATATCCTATGAATTATATAACAAAAGAAATTTTTCCAAATCCAAAACTATCTAAAACAACTAGTTCTGGAAATACATATTATTTATATGATAAAGGTTATATGATTAGTGAAATATTAATAAATGATAAAAATTTGAAGGTATTAAATCATCATGGTTTTCCGTATAGAAGATTTAATTCGACCCCGGAAAACAACAAAGTAGTATTTGAATTTTTTGATGATATTATAGAAAAATATAATCCAAATATAATTACAGGAGATTTTAATGCTGAAAATTTTATGATTTTAATGAATAAAACTTCAAATAAATACAAGAGAACAATTAACAGTATAACAACGGTTGATGGGAAAATGTTTGATGATATATTAGTGCCGAAAGAAATAAAAGCCAAATCGAAAGTTGTTAAATTATTATCTGATCATTATATAATAATTAATGAAATTAATTATTAATATAAAAGAAGTGAAATGATAATGATACAAATGCAGAAAATGCAGAGAAGATATATTTGAATTATTAAGCGAAATTGCAAAATATCAATTAAACATTCTAAATAATGCTGAAAAGATAAAATTATTAAGAGATAGTAAAGAATATGAAGAACAAGTATAATATGAAAAAGTTAGAAGGAAAATTTTATGATAAATAGAATATTAATGGAATTATATGATGATTATGAAAAAAATAATATAGAAAGTTTAATAGAATTTACTAATAAAACATTTCCGCAAAATGGAGTAGATAAATTATTTATTGGGTGTGTATTAATATTATTTTCAAGAGCAAACGGATATAAACCTAGGTATGATGTAACAAGAGAAAATTTATATTCTATCGTTTTATCTGCGAAAGAAAAAATAGAAACAATTAATTTATTAGCCTTTTATGTTGAAAGGTTAAATACCAAAAAGGGAATCAGTAAATATTTAAAGGAAATAATAAACGACGAAAATATAGAAAAATATGCAGATATAATTATTGAATATTTAGATCAGTTTAAACCATCATTTGTATCGGAATTAAAGAAAAATAAAAAAATAGAAGAATATCTTATAAATAAACATGATAGTTCGATTGAAAGAAGTGGTAAAAATGAGTGAAAATATGAGTATTTTAACAAAAATATGAGTACGAATTCCAAAGGTGATTACACCGTTTAAGAACATATAGAAAGAATTGAATATATAGATGAAAAATAATATAATTGAAGTACAGAATGTTAAAGTAAATGTAACTAATATGAATGATAATGATTATATTTGTATTTCTGATTTTACAAAGTTTAAAGAAGGAAAATCAACATCAGATGATATAATTAGAAATTGGTTAAGAAATAGAATTACGCTAGAATTTCTAGGAACTTGGGAATCAATATACAATCCTAATTTTAATTCCGTCGAATTCGACGGGTTTAGAAAAAATGCTGGTCTTCATACTTTTACATTGAGTGTAAGTCAGTGGTGTGAAAAGACTAATGCAATTGGTATTTATTCTAAACGTGGTAAATATGGTGGAACATATGC
>JAZRRD010000127.1:0-4175 GCA_045650425.1 Bacilli bacterium
AAATTTAGATAATAAATTTTCAAAAACAATAAATATAATAAATGGACATTCATTATTTTTGACTATGAATGAAAGTAAGACATTAAATGATATTATTGAATTTAATGCTTCGCTTTCTGTTGCAAATTTAACTAATGTAGAAAACTATCAAATAGTATTGCCTAAAGAAATATATACTCAAGCATATGAATATAATTTTTCTGAAAAAATAAAACAACTGGATAAAGCTATTAACAATAATGAAAAAATTAGAATATGGACAAGTCATTTTGATGTTGATTCTTATTTATTATTTTTATATTTATGTGATTATTTAAAAGATAAAGAATGTGCTTTATTTGTATTATATTCAGATGATTATAATGAATATTGTTATTCTCCTTCCTGTATGGATTGTGAAGAATTAGAAAATTTGTCAAAATTGGAACATAAGTTGACTAAAGAAGAAATCGGAGAATTTTCAAAAATATGGCAAGATATAAAATCTAAAAAGTGTGATATGAGAATATTAGAAAATAAAAAAATAAAATTAGTATCTTTTGATTATTATAATGAGATTTTAATAAATATATTAAAGAAACAAGGAGAAATTAGAATAAGTGAACTTACAGCTTTATTTATGATGCAATACTATATGTCTGATTTAATAGTATGCTATTTAATAAAAAGATTAATAACCCAAAATAAAATAAGGATAACAGAAGTTAGTGATGAGAGATATTTTTTGAATAAGATTGAATTAGTAAAAGAAAATTAATTTATAGTGCATAAAATGTGCTATAATAAGGTTATAATTATTCGAATATGGGGAGAAGGTTGATTGAATATGAAAAATAATATATTAAAAAAAATATCAGCCTTAGCAATGGTTCCAATAATAGGTGCCACAGCCAGTTCATGTTCTAAAAGAGATTTGGTAGACGTATATGTGGATAATTGTGCATCAATATATTGATACATTTGTAAAAGAAGGCGAATTTGAATATGAAATTTTAGAAGATAAAATCCCTTATAATTTGAATGGTAATAAACTTGTTTTTGTTAGAAGATATGATCAATTTGATGGCGCAGTAAAATGGTATTGTGGATATTTGACGTATAATGAAGAAACAGCATATATTTATGATGTAATAAATAATGAGAAAATAGATTTGTATACACAGTTAGGATATGATTATGAATTTACTTATGTAATAGCAGAAGAATTACAATTATATAATTATGATTTAAATTCTACCAATAGTATTCCTAAAGAAGATATAAAAAAATTACTTGATAGTTCATTTATTCGTACAAGGAATGTAACAAAATTATATTTTATTGAACCAAACACAAAAAAAGAATTGAGCGTTAATATGTATGATTTAGAATGGAGTATTCTAACAAATTTAGATAATTATACAAAAACAACAACTACAACTCGAGTTCTTAAAAAATAAAATTAGAAGGAGAAATTTATATGACTTGGAAATTAGCGTTAAAGGTATATAAAGATTATTATAGGTCATTAAAGTTTTATTTTTATGTGCTTGAAAATTGTAATTATAATGAGTTTATAAAATCATTTTTTGCTGAATTAGAAAATAGTGAAATCCCTGATTGGGCACGATTTCATTTTGTAACTAGAACGATTAATTATCCAAATGATTTTGATTCTATTTATTTTGTTAATCAAGACTTAATGTTAAATCAGTGTGATGAAGAAAGAAGTAAAAAATGGAATACTGAACAACAAGAAGCGCTAAAAAAAATTGTAAAAGTTGTGGATTTAGCAGAAGGAAGAGTAAAAAATAAACAACAAGGCATTATTTATAATGACGAAGAAAAATATAATGGTTTTATAAAATTACTTGAACAATCCGGAGGATTATTTAAATGTCACAATTTTGATGAAAAAACTAATAATATAATAAGACTATATGTTGATTTGGTTACTCAAGGTAGATTATGTGGATATAGTATTTTAGAAATAAGAGAAAATGCTACTATTAAAACATTAAATAAAGCTTTAAATAAGAAAAATTAAGGAAGTGTTAATTATGAATAAAGAAAATAAACAAACTGCAATTAGTGGTCTTGAAGAACATTTAGGATGTAAAATAGAAGATTTAAGAGAAATAACAGATATTATTTATAAAAGTTATAAAGATAAATTTTCTACAAAAAAAATCTATGGTCAAAATCAGTTTCATATTATTTGTCAAAACGTAACAGATAAGTCAAAAGATTCCTATTGGACTTTAGCAGAAAAAGTTGTTAAAAGACAATATGACATGAATTCACTAAAATCGTCTTTAAAGGATAATCAAGTAAAGATAAAAGAATTAGAAGAAGCAAGTGCTTTAGAAGATATTATGGAAAGACTAATGCCATTAGAGATTTTATGGGCTATGGAAGAAGAACATGAAGATGGTTATACATTTAATGATCATGAACAAAAATCTTATGATTATTTAGTTAGTGTTGCAACATATTTTTTGGAACAAACAGAACAATTTGAAAAATTACTTGAAGATTTAAATTTCACTTTATCTAATGTAAAAAGGTTAAGAAAGAAATAAAATATTATTTAAAAGAAAAAGAGGAAAAAATATGGAGAGAGTTTTAAAAATATTAAAAAGATATAGTTTTCTTAATCAAGGAGTTATAGAAAATGAAATAAAACAATATTTAGAAAATATGGATAATTGTAAATTAAATATTGAGGATGATTCTGGTATAAAAAGTATTTTTTTAATAGATGGTGATAAGAGTATTACAATATATTTAACTTCATATAGTATGACTATGTATATTGATGTTCCAAATATGTATGAAATAAAAGTTATTGAAGGAACAAACTCTAGAAGTAATAAAATAGAAACTAGTTCTTCTCATATTAATTATACTGATACATTTAGAGCATTTGCTTCTCAAAATAAAACTTATAGTTTAAGACATGGATGTGTAAGAAATTATACTTTGTTAAAAGAAACAATTGATAAATGTATTAAATCTATTGATGGAATAAATTATGAAGAACGTCGAAAGGATGTTTTGTTAAAACAACTTATGCATTTTGGATTCGATAATCTAGATAAATTTGCTGATGAAAAGAATAAAGTTGAATTTTGCGATAATAAGATGAGAATATATTTAACACCAGCAAATCCTAATGGCTATGAAATTACTCAAGAGGAATATGAAAAAATGAAAGAAATGGGAATATCATTGAGGAATAAAGAAGATGAATTAAGATATCCAAATCCCCTTGATTTTCCACAACTTTATTTAACTGAAGAAGATTATGATAGAATCTATGAAGAGGTTGTTGGAAAAGTATTAAGAAAAAAAGACAAAATAGTTTAAAATAGAACTGAGGTTTAATGCCTTGGTTCTTTTATTTGAAAAATAAGATAGGAGAGAAATTATGAAACGTATTTATTTAAAATCACAATTAGAAAATTTATCACAAGGAGAAAGAATTGCCTTTGTTAGACAATTTAGAAGAATGACTCAAGATGAAGTATCAGATAAATTAGGTTTAGATGGAGAAAATAAAAGAAGAAGTGTGGCTAGATATGAAAGTGGTGATAGAAAACCAAAAGAAAATAGACTTTTGGAAATAGCAAATATATTAAAGGTAAATCCTAAAATCATTAAAAAATATAATTTTCAAAATCAAGAAGACTTAATTTATATATTATTATGGATGGAAGAACAATATCCAAGAATGAGTCTTGATTTTAATATTCTTGAATATTTACAAGAACAAAATAAATTTCTTTTAAATTTTATGGATGAATGGAATGTTATGAGAAGAAAAAGATTAAGTCATGAAATAACATATGAAGAATATGTAGAATGGAAATGTCAATATGAAACAAAGAAGGGCGAATAAACACATTTTTTCGTTTTGTATCATCGGAAGTAATATTTTATGATATAATAATTAGTGTGAAGTGGGGGATTTTATGACCAAAAATGAGATTATAAATGATATTAAATTTAGGCAACAATGTGGAAGGTACGGATTAGATTGTGAAAAATTTCAAATTTATAATGATATTATACTATTAGACACTCCAACAAAATCATTATATGTATTTATGGATAAAAATTATAATGTTTTTGGTATTGAAGAATGGGATCCATTAATAAAAACATTTCCTTCTTTTGTTAATGGAAAATGTTAT
>JAZRRD010000128.1:0-1847 GCA_045650425.1 Bacilli bacterium
ATATTATTTAAAAGAATATTATGATATGGAAAATGATATAGCATATAATCTTTTAAACATAAGTAATTATCCTTTAAATAATAAGTTTAATTTGGATGATGAAATAAAAAATATTGAATACTTAATGAATGTTACATATAATGAAGAACAAAAAAATGCCATTAGAAATGCTTTAAATAATCGAATTACTATTATAAGTGGAGGACCTGGGACAGGTAAAACAACAATTATTAATGCTATAGTAAAACTTTATACTAAATTACATCGTTTAAATCCTTTGGATGTATATCAAAACATAGCACTTTTAGCTCCAACGGGTAGAGCAAGTAGAAAGATGAGTTTGTCGACTAGTCTTCCTGCCATGACTATCCATAGATATTTAAAATGGAATAAAGATACGAACAGTTTTGGGATAAATGAATACAATAAAAATTATCATCGTTTAGTTATTGTTGATGAAGTAAGTATGATTGATGTTATGCTTTTTGACGCCTTATTAAAAGGAATAAGTAGTAATATTCAACTTATTTTAGTTGGAGATTCATTTCAACTTCCAAGTGTAGGGCCTGGACTTATTTTAAATGATTTAATTCAAAGTGATATGTTTAATTTTTGTCCTTTAAAACAAATTTATCGTCAAAGTAGTGATTCTTATATCCCTTATCTAGCACGTGATATTAAAGAAAAAGAAATAACCGAAGAAATTTTAAATAAAAAAGACGATTATAATTTTTTAAATACTCCGGAACAAAATGTTAAAAGTGCGATATCTCAAATATGTAAATTAAGTATTGAAAAAGGTTTAAAGGAGGAAGATATTCAAATTCTTGCTCCATTATATAAAACTGAAAATGGAATCGATAATTTAAATATGGTTTTACAAGAAATTTTTAATCCAAAAGATGATATTAAAAAAGAAATAAAAATTGGTGATATTATTTATCGAGAAAAAGATAAAGTGCTTCAGTTAGTAAATAATCCTGATTTAAATGTTTATAATGGAGATATTGGTTATATAGAGTCAATAAAAAAAGAATATATTCCCAAGATTAAAGATGTCATTGTAATTAATTTTGAGGGTACTAGAGTAGTTTACAAAAAAGAAGATATGTTTAATATTAAACATGCTTATGCTATTACTATTCATAAAAGTCAAGGTAGTGAATTTCCACATGTAATTATGCCTGTGTGTAGAGGATATTCTAAAATGCTTTACAATAAACTTATTTATACTGGAGTTAGTAGAGCAAAAAAAAGTCTTGTTATTTTAGGGGATATAACATCATTAAAAAATGCTATTTTTAATGATTACAGTACTAACAGAAAAACCTCATTAAAAGAGAAAATAGTGTATAGATTTATGAATTGAGTCAATACTAATAATGAGGTGGAGAAAATGAAAAAAATGGGATTTATAGCAGGAGCTATGTGTATGTCTGCAATTGGATTTACAGCTTATGTTTTAATGAATAAGGAAACTTGTAAAAAAGCTAATCAGGTAATTAATGATATGCTTGATCAAACTGATAAAATGATTAAAAATAAGAAATAAAACATAATTAGACAAATTAATTATGTTTTTTTTGTTATATTTTCTTTGGTGATAAAAGTGAGAAAATTTTTAATCTTTAATATTAATAATGAAATGACTATTTTAAGTAAAAAAAATCCCTATAACATTTATAGATCTTTAGAACAAATATATAAAATGAAAAAAACAGATGCTAATGTAGGTATGAATATATATGAACAAATTATAGCTCCGATAAACATTAATAAAATGAATGATGAATTATTTCAAACATATAAGAATAATGATTATTATAGCAAAATAAATAATAAACATA
>JAZRRD010000129.1:0-28332 GCA_045650425.1 Bacilli bacterium
TACCATTAATAAGTTTAGATGATAATAACACATCATAATCAGTTTTAATTTTCTCTTTAGTTATTGGAGTTAAAATTTCTTCTACAATCACTATATTAGCATAAAGTTCCACTAATGCATTATTCATGCCGTAATTAGTAATTTTAGTTTTTAAATTAGTTAAAATTGTACCTGTAAAATTAATTTTAACTGGTATTCTAGGTCCAATATTACTAAAAAAACTGCTATTAAAAAAATAGCCCAATGGTATTTCCATATAAATACCTTCGTCATCTTCATTTAAGCTAATATTTTCTTCAATACTTTTTGTTACATTTCGAAGCAATAAATATGCGTTTTCTAAATTAAAATCAGCAGTAATTATTTCACCAGCATCATTTTGATAGACTTCTATTATTTTTTCTAATAATTCACTATCATTTAGAACATATCTATTGACATTATTAGTTATAACATCATAAATTACATCTTCCGCTTTTAATTTAATAATTTTTACTATTTTAGGGGTCACCTTTTGATCAAATTTTTTCACCATAATAGATGTAATTAAAATAATTAAAAAAACTACAAAAATAATATAATTAAATAGTTTTGATTGAGTTATCTTTCTTTTCAATTTTATTTTCTTTTTCATATTTAATTATATGCAAAAAAAAAGAAACCTAAAAAATTTCTTAATAATTTAAATATACTTTTAAAAATACAAATAAACCAGCAACAAAAGAAACAAATAATAAAACAATCACAATCTTTATTAATTGTTTATGAGAATTTACTTCAGCTTTTAAGTCATTAAAATCATCAAAGTCACTTTCAGTAAATTTATTAGAATTTGTATAAAATGATGTATCTATATCTTGTTCCCCAAGTTCATCTGAAGGCAAAGTTTTATCATCTTCTTCAACTTCTTCGGATTCATCATCTTTTAAATCAGACAATATATCCAAAGGGTCTAAATCCTTGCTTCTATTTAGCATTTCTCTTTCAGTTATTGTATTTATTAAATTAATTAAAGTCCTTTCTTCTTCGTTATAACATTCATTTTCGTCTTTAACTAAATTTAAATTACTAAGAATATTATATTGAGTATCTCTTAATTTTTTTACCCTATCTTTCTCATAATTTTCTTCTTTTTCTTCTTTTGCTTTTTCTAAAATTGCGTTGATATCATATTCTTTTGTATCGTCAATGCGTTCATTAATCTCTTCATTATCCAATTCAATTCTAATTGATTTTCTCTTAGGAGCGGAGTTATAACGAGTATCTAAAATTTTCTTTATTTTCTCTACATCAATATTATTGTTTACATCTGTTAATACTGTGGCGTTACTTTGAATTTCGAATTTATCTATATCGCTGTTATTTATTTCTTTATAAAGTTCAGTATTTTTTTTAGAGCGACAACCTACAACATCGTCATGTTCGCTATAATATTTTTCCATCCTTGAAGCCATACTTTCACTCCTTATAATAAGATAATAACATAATATGACTTTTTTTTAAACTAAAAATGAATTGCATTTTAGATTAAATTTAATTATAATGTTTTTAGGAGTGATTAAGTTGAAAAATATAATTGTTGATGAAAATGCTTGCATAGGATGTGGCGCTTGTATCTCGATTGACCCTGAACATTTTACATTTTCTGACGACGGACTATCTGAAGTTATTTCCAATGAAAATTGTGAAACAGAAGATTTACAAAATGCTATTGAAAGTTGTCCTACAAATGCAATTTGTACAAATGATAATGCAAATAATGAAAATTGTCACTGCGAAAATTGTAATTGCAAAGACTGTGAATGTAGCGAAGAAGAATGTAATTGCGAAGGTTGCAATTAATTAAAAAAAATCACATTAAATTAAGTGATTTTTTTATTTTAAACTATATAATTTTTTTACTTCTTTTAAAGATAATTCTCTATATTCTCCAGATTTTAAACCATCTAATGTTAAAAAATCATAACTTATTCGACTTAATTTAATTACAGGATGTCCTAAAGTTTCAAATATTTTTTTCACTATATGATTTCTTCCTTCAACTATTGAAATTTCGATCAAAGTATTATTTTTTTGTTTATCTATTTTTCTGATTTTAAATCTATAAATTTTTGTATATCTTTTCTCAATGACAATACCTTTTTTTAATTTATCAATTGCATAACTATCCAATATACCTTCAACTTTAGCAATATAAGTTTTTAAAATCTCGTTCTTTGGATGCATTAGTTTATTTGCAAGTTCTCCATCATTAGTTAAAATAATTAAACCAGTTGTATCATAATCTAATCTTCCAATTGGATAAATTCTCTCTTCAGTATTAATAAAATCTACTACTGTCTTACGATTCAATTCATCACTTACACTGCTTATAACACCTCTAGGTTTATTAAGTAAATAATATACTTTTTTTTCACTTTTTACTATCGGTTTATCATCTATTAAAATAACATCATTAGTGTCTACTTTAACACCCAATTCCTTAATAATTATTCCGTTGATTTTTACTTTGCCTTGAACTATTAGGTCTTCTGCTTTTCTTCTTGATGCATAACCACTATTTGCTATTACCTTTTGTAATCTTTCCATACAAACCACCGAACAAATTATAACACGAAATATTAAAAAAAGAAATTGGTTAATATAAATGCTGCTATAATCCCCGCTAAATCTGCAAATAACCCGGTAAAAATAGCATGCTTTGTTTTAGTAATTCTTACGCTACCAAAATATAAAGCTATTACATATATCGTAGTATCTGTACATCCTTGCAAAACACTTGCTAGGCGCCCAACATAACTATCAGGGCCAAAATTTAAAAATATATCATTCATAATCGCTAGTGAAGCTGTTCCAGATATCGGCCTTAAAATTGCCATTGGTAAAATATTTAAAGGAACATTTAAACTTTCAAAAATAAAATTTGCTTTTCCCAATAAAAATGTAATTACTCCACTATTTAAAAAGATATTTATTGCAAAAACCATAGCCATTATAGCAGGGAAAATACTGAAACATGTTATTAAACCTTCTTTAGCTCCACTTAAAAATGAATCATATATATCAACTTTTTTTCTAAGTCCATTTAAAATAATGAAAATTACAAAAGTTGGAATTATTATTTTGGATATTAAATTCATTTTCTATTTCTCCTTCTACGGATTATATAGTCTAAAGTTAATCCTGATACACTTGATATAGCCGTAGCAATTACAGCTGGCAAAATTATTTCAGATGGATTTGTACTATCATACATTACTCTCATTGCAAGTATTGTCGTTGGAATAATAGTTACTCCAGCGGTATTTAACACTAAAAATGTAATCATTGCCTCACTTGCTTCATCTTTTTTTTCATTTTCCTTTTGTAATTCTTTCATTGCTTTTAAACCTGCAGGAGTTGCTGCACTACCAAGACCTAAAGCATTAGCAGCAATATTTGAGGCTATGTACCCTAACGCTAAACTATCTTTTCTTACACTAGGAAATAATTTTCTTAAAAACGGTTCTAAAAACGCCGCAAATTTTTTTAACAAACCACTATCTTCAGCAATTCTCATTATACCAGTCCATAAAACAATAACAGGCATAGTCTCTAACATTAATTCCAAAGCTTTATTTGCATTTGTTAAAATCTCATTATTTAATGCTTGTAAATTTCCAGTAAAAAAATAATATATAACTCCACTAACTATTAAAATAGACCAAATTATACTTATCATTTAAACCATCCTAATAATCTTTGCCACCATGACTTTTTGCTATTTTTATTTTTTATATAAGCAAATATATTTTCCTCGTGCAAAAGTTCATCGCTTAAATAGACTTGAGCGGTTCCAACCCAATCATTATTTTTTATATTTTTATTTTTAATCAAATTATATTCAATTCTAAGTTTACTTTCTTCTCCTGCTTTAATCAATGCATAATAGCTATTATCAATTTTAAAATGAATATTATCATCATAATAATCATCTGTAAGTTTAAAACTATTCTTGTCTAAGACTAATACCGAATGATACATTTTAAAATATTTATTATACAAATCTAAATGATCTTGAAAATCGTTTGGATCATTTAACGTTACTATCACCAAATCCATATTATTTTTACTAGCTGTAGTTACTAAAGTTCTTCTTGCCTTCATCGTATATCCTGTTTTGCCACCTGTGATAAAATCATAATTATGAAGAATTTTATTTTTGTTTATCCAGGAATATGTTTTATAGTTTGTAGTAACTTTATAATTCTTAGTTGATGTAATTTTTCTAAAATCCTCATTTTGCATTGCATATTTCATTAATATGGCCATATCATAAGCCGTTGATAAATTACCTTCCCCATTTTTTTCTTCTAAACCATGATTATTTAAAAATATTGTATTTTTCATTCCAATATTCATAGCAGTTTGATTCATCAAATAAACAAAATTTTCCATTGATCCCGCCACTTCATTAGCAATTACTATCGCAGCATCATTTCCACTTCTAAGCATTAAACCATAAATTAAATCTTGTAACTTAATTTTTTCACCTACTTCAATATATATAGCACTTCCATAGGCTTTTAATACTGATTCATCTACAGTAACCTCTTTATCTAAATCGCCATAATTAATAGCTATCATAGCAGTCATAATTTTTGTAATACTAGCTATTAATTTCTTTTCACTAATATTATTCGAATATAAAATACGATTAGAATTTTGATCCATAACTATCGCACTCGAAGCACTAATAGCATACGCTCTTATTGGTATTAACAAAATCAATATTATTAATATTTTTTTCATGATATCCACCTATTAATTAATATGAAAAAAAGGACAAATATAGTCCTCTTAATTATTAAACAATAAAAATAGGTAAATTTCCTGGATAAACAGAAAAATAAATATATATACCAATTAAAATTACACTTATAAAAATAACAACAAATTGAGAAATTTCACATTTGCCATACTTATAATAATGATATGCCAATAGTTGTCCAAACAAAGCTGAAACAAAGAATATTGAAATATTAATGATAGCATTTTCAATATTAAGTCCTTTAGTAACAAAATAATAAATTAAAGGTATTAAAACTATACCTGTTAATAAAGAAATTAACATTGAAGTAAAATATTTTTCTTTGTTTATACTTATTTTAGTATAATTATACGTTAAAATATACCATAAAAATATTGGTAGCAATAATAATTTTGTATGTTCAAAAACACTTTCATTTTGCGCCGAAAAAAGACCCACTATGAAATTTCCATTGGTTAATTCATAAGTAAAATGTAAAAAACTACCCAAAACAAAAATAAAAACAACACCTAATAAATATTTCTTTTTTATAATTATCAACCTTTCATTAATAATATACTAAATCAATATAATTTTATTCTCAAAAAAAGAAAAGAATTAACATCTTTTCCTACATTCACCAGTTTCATCAAGCATCATTTCTAAAGATGCCATTGCTAAATCATTTGAAACATTGATATAATAATGAATATTTTTTTGACATTCCACAAGATCCATCATAGGGTCATTTAATAATTCAGAAAATGCACTACTCATTAAACTATTTAAACTATAGTAATCATCAAAGTAATCTACAGATAAATTTATTTTAAGATATGATTTTGTTTTTAAAATATTTGCTATCAAAAAGATATTATTTTTAGCAAAATCGACTAACTCACTTAATCTATTAGAATAAACGTTCCCAGTGCTCAACATAGCAAATTTAATTGCTTTTATAACATTACCTATTAAATAATTAGAAAACATCTTTAAATTTAACAATTTTAAGAATTCTTGTTCTAAAGGTGATAATGTAAGTTTTATATCTACTCCATTATTAATTCGAAGATTAATTTCATCCTTAATTGTTTCTTTTTCTAATTCTAAAGCTTCACTGTATTGTTTAAAGCCCATTTTTCTTTTATTTTTTAAAATTTGCTTTTTAATAATATTAAGCACCACATAATAATTATTAAAACCAAAATATTCAGCAATTTGTCTTTCAAATTTTGCCTTATCTTGTCTAAATTTATCTAAATCAACATCACTAACTTCTATATTATTTATATCTTGTTGAAAAGTTAACGTCATCTTCAAATTAGTTAAAATTTCATGAATAAATATAGTTTTTTCCATATCAGTTAACATATCCAAATTTAAATATTTATAAATATTATTATCATCTAATTGTTCATTAAAATCCAAATTTAAAATTGCTTGTTTAAAATCCATGCCAAATATCTTTCTTAAAATATATTTAGAATAGTCTGGTAATAAAGAAATTGCATACAAAACGTTTATTTTTCCTTCTTTAGGAAAACAATCAAAAATTGAAATAGTATTTTTTAGCATAATATCCCCCTCTGTTTTCAAGAAAGTATAATATCACTATTTTTTCACTATTTCAACTCTAATTATGCTGTGCACACTCGTATCCACTGCGTGTATAAAAATCTTTTATATACTCCATATCACTATTTGTCAAATAAGATAAATCATCAACCATATAGCTTGTTTCTAATACAATATTATTTTTATTTAAAAAATAAGCTTTTCCCGTAATACCTTCAATTTCTACTTCACCATTTTCATTTATAGAATCTTTAATAGTTTTATATTCCTCATTATTATTTAACGTAAAAACTACTTGCATCAAAATTTTATCTCCAAAATTACTTTTATATAAAACATTTTCTACTACATCATATCCCCCATCATATTCATTTAGTTTTAAATTTTTATAATTACATTTTAAAATACCGTCATAATTATCTTCTAAAACAATAACTTTTTCCATTACTGTTTTAACATTGTTTTCATCATCTGAAACCTTAATAAAAGCATTATACACGCCTTCCGTTTTAAGATTTTCTTTAAGTTCTTCAAAATTTTCTAATTCATATTTACATTTTGAACTATCTTTACATTCCACAATAAAATCATTAATATCAATATCATTGTTTACTTTTTTTAAAACTATCTTAGTTTCTACATCTGGAGCCACAGTATCTTTAACTAAAACAGTTCCTTTATAATTATTAACTCCACAGCTTATAATATAAGAATATTTTCCCGGTATATCATTTTTTACATTTTTTAAATCTAAAACACAATTAGTTGCTTTAATATCAATAAATTTTGCATAATCATCTAATTTTAAAGATAATTTATCTCCTGCATTAATAGTAACCGTTTTAGTAATTACAGCTTTTTCTGCCACTTTCCTAGTCGATGATAAATAATAATAAATACCTCCCCCAATAAGTCCTATAACTATTATAATAACTATTAAAAACAAGTATTCATTAATATTAAATTTCTTTGGCGGACGTTCTGTATTAACTCCAGGAGGTATAGTTCCTATGTTATTAAATTCATTATTATTAGGCATGTCTACATCACTAATATTATTTCTCCTATGCATATTCATAAAAGGAATATTTTCTTGCCCAAACATCTCAATATTATTATTTTTTAAATCAGTCGGTTTTACTTGTGATTCACTTACATTAATCTCTTTATGTTTTTCTGAATTCATTTTCTTACCCCTTTACTATTAAGCTTATTATACTTTACTTAATCAAAAATTACAATGCTTGAAAAAATTAGACATTTTTATTGTCTAATTCTTCTTGGCTTTTTTTGATTTCTTCTTAACATTTGATTTTTTCTTTGTTATATTTTTAATATTTTTCTTAGTAGCAGTTTTACCTTTTAAATATACGGACTTTTTACTATTATTTGGTCCTTTTTTCTTCGGTTTATTATTTTTAGAAACTGTTTTTTTCTTTGAATTTCCTTCATTTGTTTTTTTCTTTTTACTCGTATTTTTTTTCTTTATTTTATCCAAAGTAGGAATTTCTAACTCTTTAATAGGTTTATCTAAAACTTTCTTCTCTTTTAAATATTTATTTAACAAAAATAAAACAATTGTTAAAAAAGCTATTAAATAACATGATATCAATACAATAAATAAAATATCTATTGGATCAAAATGTTTCATTCATTATCCTCCTATTTTTCAGGATTATATGAAACTACATACATCAAATTATCTTTCTTCATTACTTTTAATGAAGCTGATGTATCATATCCTAAGTCTTTTTCATATGTCCATTCAAGTATTATATCATAAGCTAGCAACTCTTCATTGTCAAATGTTATTTTACCTTCTGTACACTCATTAACCTTTACACTATTGACCGCAGGAAGTTCTTGTTTTCTTTTTCCATCATAATTATTTTGAATAACATCATATAAACTATCGCTCATCAAGTTTTTAAATTTTTCTTGTTCTGTATTTAATATAAATTCTAAACCACCTATATCATATTTATTCAGTTTATTATCTAAAGAAAAAACATCAACAACAAAAAGTTGAGCAATTAATTCTGCAAAAACTTGATTATCAGTTTCTTTTTCTGATAATACCTTTTCCAATTCATAAAATAAATCCTTTTCTAATTTTGAATCATTTTCTTTTAAAACATAAGGAAATCCATCTAAGGATTCTAAAACTTTAATAGTTTCCTTTTTTTCAGATTCATCAGTTGTAAAATAAATTACTGCGACTATAGCTAAAATAGCAATTATACAAAAAACACTAATTAATAATATTTTATATTTATTTTTCATTATTTTCTTCAGTTCCTTTTATATTTTTTAAATTTTGTTCATTTAATAAATTATAAACAACAATTGAATTTGATACACCTAAATAATCATCCACATATTGAAGATGTTCATCAATATAATTTTCTCCTAAAACTGCCCCTTCTTTTAATATTTTATATTCACCAGTTGAATTATTATAATACATATTATTTGTCAAAAAATTACCATTTGGAAAAATAACTGTATTTTTATCTTTGATTGTAAAAATATCATGTCCTAATGCGTATGGATTATAAAATCCCATTAAATTTCCTATCGTAGGAAGAACATCATACATTCCCATAACATCATTAACTTGTTTTGGTAATTTATTTTGCACTTGTCTATTTTTTGTCCAAATTATTAATGGAGTTTTCTTATTTAATTCATGATCAAATGAATCATACATAGTATAATTAGGATCATCTTCTTCTCTTAATTCACCCTTTTCAACATCATAGTTGTATAAATAATTCATATTTGATCTAGATAATTTAGCCTCATGATCACCATAGAATACAAACACTGTATTATTAAAATGTTGAGAATTATTTATATAATTAATAAACTCTCCTAAAGCTTCATCAGCATAGTGAACACTATGAAAATAATTTCCAACAGCTTTACCTTCCAAGTAATTAACATTTTCTATATAAGTTTCACCAGTTTCCTCATTTATTCTCTCGACTGGAACCGATAAATCAAATTCTCCATACTTTTCTAAAAACGAAAATGGTGAATGATTTGATAATGTTATAATTGTTCCCATATAATTTTCGTATGTTGATTCAACATTTTCTAGAATAGGTATCGCTTGTTCAAAAAACAACTTATCATTTATTCCTAAATTTATAACATCATCTTCAGCAAATTTAAAACTTTCTTCAAAATACATCTCTTGATAACCTAAACTTAAGTGCGCTTTATTTCTATTCCACATTGTAGCCGCATTACCATGCATGCTAAATGTAAAATATCCTTTTTCTTGTAATAATTTCGGTATTGTTACATAATCACGATTAAAATAACTAACAAATATTGTGCCACTCGCAGCAGGCATTAAACTTGATAATAAGGTAAATTCTGAATCACTTGAAGTACCAGTAGATATTTGAGGATAAAAATTATTAAACAATAATCCTTCTTTTGCTAAAGTATTTAAATTTGGAGTTAATTCTTGTCCATTAAATTCCTGCTCCATTAAAAATGTTTGCATACTTTCTAAATGAACAAAAATAACATTCATTCCTTCTAATAATCCTGTATATTTATTAGTTTTTTCTTCACTAGGATATTTTTCAAAGAAATCCTGAAAAACCTCAACTGCATCTTCATAACCAAACAAACTACTCAATTTTGGCGTTAAAGTTTGCACTAAATCATTACCCTGATAAAGAATTATCCCAAATCTATTTACAACTGAAGATCTATTCCATTGTTTAGTAATACTTGCAAAATCAGCCTCAGTAGCAAAAACAAATCTGACCCCAACAAAAATAATTCCAACAATAATAGTTTTACCAAATAAGTTTGCCCCTTTTTCTATTTTAGTAATGTATTCATAATATGGAGAACTTTTTAAATTAATGTGAATTGCTCTAAAAATTAATGGCATTATTATATAAATTAAATCAGCTAATTTAATTTTTTCAAAAATTGAACCTGTTACAGTTTCTAATTGAGAAACAGTTGCTAATTCTCCAGCTGAAGCAAAAGTTGAATAAAATGTATAATATATAGAGTTGACAGTAAATAATGTAGCAAAAAAACATATTAAAGCAAAAAAGTAATTATATTGATTCTTAGGTTTTATTAAATAACCAAAAGAACCTAAAATAACTACTAAACCAAACTCTACTACAATACTTCTTATCCCTAAACCATTCCCAATAGTTAGACTTTTTACACATATACAACCTAAAAAGGTAATAAACACATATGACAAAAATAGTCGATTGGTAATAAAATAAGCATAAATTTTTTTATATATATTCTTTATTTTATTCATTTCATACCTTCTTTTCATTATATTTTAGCATATTTAATTAAAAGGATAAGCTACATAAAATAAGATAAAAGCTATTATCAAAGCTATAATTCCATATATAATTTTAATTAACTTAGTTAAAATTACATTAGAGCTCCCCTTTGTATTCTTATCAATTTTTTGTTTTATCGGAATATAAACCGTCTTGCCCAATCCCTCTTCATATACTTGTTTTATATACTCTTTCATATTAAATTCCCCTTTTTGAAGTATCCACTTCATCAATAGTTACTTTGCTATTATGAGGAATTGGCTTCCATTGTACTTTAACAAATAATGCGGCATATATAGTATATCTCCCAATTATATCAAAGGTTGGCCAAGTTAAAACATATAATACTTTTTTCCAAAAACTAATTTTTTTAATTCTATGCTTTTCTACAATAAATAAATATATTGCTATCCAAGTATTAGCTAAATACATTCCTAATCTATAAAGAATTCTAAACCATAAAGCTAATAAACCGCTTATCACTAAAGCTGTCCATCCAGGCTCTATGACTAGTGCATTTTTCCCAAAAATAAATGTTAATGATTTTGCTAACCATGTTCCTCCCGAAAAAACATTATTAATGTTAAGTCCATTAGTATAACAAAAACATGCATATATTAAAACAGAGACAATTAACCATCTTAATAAATTAATTACTACAATCGGAGTCAATTGAACCAATGTATCAAAAGAAGCAAATCTATGCCTTACCGATTCTAATATATCTAACATAAATTCTTTAAGAGTTTTATTTTCATTTTTAATATTTTTTTTATTTGCCCAATCTTTTTTTACAAATAACTTTCCAAAGAAAATATTTAAAAATAAACTTGGACCAGTTTCTTTAAAAGCCAATAAATGTCCTTTAGACCATCTTAGTCTTTGACGAAGAGCAACTCTTAAACTAACAGGTTGTTCATCAAAAAACTCAGCTTCGTCTTGATAAGTAATTTGATAACCTTGTGCAACGGCATCAGCTGTTAAAGCTCTGTCTTCAGTTAAAGAAGTATAATGCCATCCATCTTTAACAATTTCACTAGCAAACAAAAAGCCAGTCCCTTGTATATTTGTAGCTAGACGAAGCACACTACGTGCTCTATGATTCATTCTAATTGATCTTATCCAATGAAGAGCATAAGTGGAAGCAATCCAATTTTCATCAAAATTTTTAGTATTACGATAAGATGTAATAATTTTCTCTCCAGAATCAAAAGCATCATTCATTTTTGAGATATAATTTTGATTTAACAAATTATCAGCATCAAAAATAAAGTATCCTTCAAAAGATTGTCTACCATAATCTTCTTCTATTCTATCTAATAAATATTCTAAAGCAAATCCCTTAGTTTTATGTTCATCATCAAATCTTTCATAGCAAATTGCTCCATTATTTCTAGCAATTTCTGCAGTATTATCGGTACAGTTATCAGCCACTACAAATGTTGTAAGTAATTCACTAGGATAATCTTGTTTTTTTATACTATCTAAAAGATTTCCAATTACATACTTTTCGTTTCTTGCTGCTATTAATATTGCATATTTATGATTATTTTGCGCAGGTTTAAATTTTCTCGTAAACAAAAAACCAATAGCATAATATAAAGCTTTATGAATTACTATTACACTTAAAAATATTCCTAAAATATTATAAACATCCTTTGCGGCAAAATATGTACTACCTATTATATCAATTACATTTAACATTAACATTTTACTACCTCAATTCACCAAAATTATATCATATAACTAAAATAATGTGAACCAGTAATCTTTTTTGCTTGATAAACATAAAATATTTTGATATATTATTAATACATGCAGGTGTAGTATAATGGTTAATATGCGGCCTTGCCAAGGCTGAGATGGGAGTTCGATTCTCCTCACTTGCTCCATTTGAAAACAACTTACGAACCAATATGGTATCGTAAGTTTTTATTTTATATAAAATTTATTGCCAGAAAGAGCTCGTTTTAAATTTTACAAAACAGTATCATTATTTTTAAAAATATGATATATTACTTAGGCTTTATATAGTTATTTCTAATATAATAATTAATAAATTTGCTAGAAAGGATACATCTTATGAGAAAACTTAAAAATTTAGAAGTAGGAAACAGAACATTTTATTCAGACGAATATTATTCCGGAGAATATAACCAAGAAATATTTCTAAAAAGAGCTTTTGATGATGGCTCTCATCGTCCAAAGTTTTACATCAACATTTTTTCAACCATCAATGGAGCATCAACTTTACAAGGTTATTTATATTTTTATTTAGATTTTGCAACAAAAACTAGTAATTTTATTGGTATTAAAGTTGAGCCTGAATATAGAAATTTAAATATTGGTTCTTTACTTATCGCTACTTGGATTGATTTGTGTTTAAATAATGGATATGACTTTTTAGGAGTTAATCCAAAACAAAGAAAACCTTTTTTACTTTACCTTTTAAAAACATATGGTTTTGAAATTTTAGACAAATCTCTCTATGATATTAGACCAGATGTAATTTCTATATGTCGAAGTACTAACTTAAATGATAAAACAAAATTCTTGTTATTTAAAGACTCCAAACATGAACGAACTTTTATGAGCACCAACATTTATAAAGAAGATAATTATGAAATTGTTCATGAGCAAAAAAATATAACTATTTTGGATAATATTATATTACCACTTCAAAGTAGAAAAAGAAATCAAGTAAACTATGAATTGCTTGATCAAAACTTAGCAGAAACTAAAACTTTAAACGTCTTATCACGTCATAAAAAATAAAAACTTACCGAAATTTAGTAAGTTTTTATTTTTTGCGCGCAAGTATTGTATTTTTTAACTTTTGTTGTTCATTAAAATCTTCAACAATATAAATTTCTTTATTTATAATACGATCAAGATAAATATACAGAAAATTTTGTTTTCTTAATATTCTTAAGCCCAAAGGATATGTTTGTCTTTTTATTAATGTCAAAAATGTATCCAATAAATCTAAATCAATATTTTCTGATAGATAAAATATTTCTATTTCTCCATCATACAATTTGTTGCTTTCAGATATTAAATCTTCAAAATCTCTGTAAAATAACGCAAAAGGATCTGTTGTATTCTTACCAAATTTAACTTTATTAATTTGTAAAAAATTATCCATTGCACTATCAAGACCATTCACTAAGCCAATACCTATTATACTTTTTTCATTTATTTTAAACATTTAAACACCTCATATTTCAATAAACAAAAGTCAAACACAAAATTTTATATTTAGTATATTATTACAATTTTTATTAATAGTCTATATTTTATTTAAAAAAAAATTAAGTATTTTTTCGTTTCCTTCTAAAACTTTTCTTTTCACATAAATTGCGCCCTCATCATTTACTTCAAATTCCCATTTTATTAATGCAATTTGACCATCTTCTATTTCTAAACAAGTTATACCATTAGGATGAATACAGCTTCCATCATTAAAATAAAGACTGTAACCTATCTTAGGAAAAATAGCTCGATGAGTATGACCTGCAATAAGTATTTTATTATTTTTAATGCTCCAATTTTCTAATTTTCTCTCTACTCTTCTAATAATTTCATTATTCTTTGCACTTCCAGTTGGATCGCTTACTCCTATAAATTCCAGAGCTTTCCACATATACCTTACTAAGAATTTAGAAAACCACCAAATCGTACCATTTAAGAAATCAACTTGATGTCCATGAATTAGAAATATATCGTGATTATCATATTCTAAAATTAATGATTCATATACAACTAAACCATCTAACAAAGATTCTTCTTTTTTCTTATTTTTATCATAATACTTGTAAAAGTATTTTTCTAAAGTTTCAGTTTTTTTCTTAGAAAGATCATGATTGCCATAAACCATAATTAATTTATCATCATCATAAAATTTCTTTATCTGTTTAAAAGTATCTAGATGTACTTCAATAATACTTTTAAAATCTTTAACTTCCCATAAATCGTCTCCATCACCTAATTCAATATAAGTAAATCCCCTTTTATAATAATAATTTAATGCAGCTTTAAAAATATTTTGATTTTTCAAGAAATTATCAAAATTATCCCCAGTCCCCCGATGACAATCACTCATAATAACTAATTTAGTATTATCATCAATAATTATTCGATTAGATTTTTGATATATTTTATTTAACTTTTTGCTCATAAACTTTTCACTTTTGTCCCAAAACAATGCTCTATTTAAAAGAACATTGAAAATTATAGGCTGTTTTCACTACCTTTTCTATTCTATTATATGAAATAATATTAGTTTTAAATAAAAAATATCTTATTAAAATGATTGAAATATTTTAAATACTTATATATAATAGTAAATCAGTTTAGAGGTGGCTATTTATGGAAAAATACACTAATTATGAAATGTGCAAAATTTGTGGTGGGGTTTGTTGCAAGCAGAATGGTTGTTTATATTTACCTGAAGATTTTAAAAAAATACATTTCAATTATCTAAGAAAACAAATTGATAAAGGAAAAATATCTATTTCGGGACAACCACTTAATGGATTTGAAGGAGACACATGGACATTTGTGTTATATTTAAGAGCAAGAAACATAGATGCACCAGCAGTAGATTTAATTACTGCAGGAGGCCCTTGCGTTAACCTTACAGAAAACGGATGTATTTTAAGCGAAACAGAAAGACCAACTGTAGGCCTTACTTTAAACCCAACCAAAATTGGTGGACCATGTCAAAATACAACATCACAAGAAGAGGTGCTAACATGGCTACATTATAATGAGGTATTAGAAAATTTAGTAAAACATTATACTAATCAAAATGTAACTGAAGTCTTAGTTGATCAACTAGAACAACAGCTAGAAATAATTCGTTATAATATAGAAAATAATCAAGACATAACCCCAATGCAAAGCAGGACTATTGTATGGCATAATGATATTATGGGAAATAAACCATATTGTCCACCACAAGAAGCAATGCAACTTATTAGATTAAAACCAAAAAAGAGAAAAGAAAATTAATTTGAATTTAATTTTCTTTTCTCTTTTTTTTCAATTATTGTAATACTATTTACTTTCTTATTTAAAGTTATATCATAAAACTTTTTAAACGCTTTATATAAATAATATGTATCATAACTTCCCATCACCTCATTACCTGAATGCATTGCTAATTGTGGTAACCCAACATCTATTGAATCTATACTAACATGTTTTATACTTAAACTTGATAAAGTTGAACCTGTGGACATATCATTTCTTGAAGTATAATCTTGAAATGGCACTTTAGCTTTTTTGCAAATTTCTTTAAAAATTGAAGAAGAAACACTATCCGTTGTAGTCATTTGCTCTCTAACTATTAAAATACCTTCATTTAAATAACCCTGATTACTTACATCACTTTTAGTTGGGTGATTAGGATGCACAGCATGAGAATTATCGGCACTTACAATCAAAGAATTTCTAAGAGCAATAGAAATATCCACATTAATTTCCGCACATATTCTTTTTAAAATATCCATCAAAAATGATGAGTCTGCGCCTTCTTTAGTCATACTTCCTATTTCTTCACTATTAAAAATACACATAATATTAATATTGTTATCATTCTTTGATTCAATAAAACTTTTAAAAGCTGCAAAAGTACATGTAATGTCATCAATTCTTGGAGATAATATCATTTCTTTATTTTTTCCAATATACATAGGTTTATCTTTAGAATACAAAAATAAATCATAATCGCAAACAGAGTTTGAATTCTTAAGATTTAAATAGTCTTTTAAAATTTCTTTGATAATATTCTTTTCATCTTTTAAACTTATTATGGGAATCATATCTATTTGAACATTTAAATCCAAATTAGTATTAGCGGCATCATTTTGATGTATTGCTTCACTAGCTATAACACATAAAGGTTCTTTTAAATCTACAATTTTTTTTATATATTTATTTTTATCTTTTACGATTACTCTCCCTGAAATAGATAATGGTCTATCCATCCAACCATAATTTAATATTCCACCATAGGGCATCACATTAAGTTTTAAATAATTATATTCATAAATTTCACTCTTTGGTTTTAAAGCAAAACCTGGCGTATCACTGTGAGCACAAATTATATTAAAACCTTCATTATAAGATTTTCCAATATTAAATGCGAGAATTGAAGCATCATTTCTAATTACAAAATACTTACCCGGTTTCAAATCCCACTTTTCATTTTCATAAATTTCCATAAACCCTTGATTAATCAATCTATTTTTAATTAATAGAACACAAGTATAAGTACATGTAGCTTCTTTCATAAACTCAAATAAATTTTCATTAAATTTTTCATTTTTCATATATATCACAATATTAGTATGTAAGATATTATTAAAATTATAAAAAAAAGAAACAAAAAGTTTCTAATTTTATTTTAATATGGTCTTCTCTTTAAAGAATAGACTAGTTCTGAATTCACCCATAATTCAGCTGAATCAATTAAATTTACTAAATTGTCTTCATTTCCGTTAATCCACATCTCTTCGACAGTTCCCCTTAAATATATAATTCCATCATATTCTTCATAATATAAATGAGAAAGTTTACTATTTAAGTTAAATTCTAATTGTCCTTTACACCTATACACAAAAATTTTTGAAGCACTAGTTATAATATCTTTGGAATAATATTTAGCAAAATCTAAATCACTCAACCATAGCAATTCAAGGTTAGGCAAAAATTCTATTTCCTCTAATTCATAAGCTAACGAATAATTATTTTTTATTAGTTTTGAATCATTGATAAATAAGGCGTTTATACTTTTAGGCATTTCAAAAACATTTGCACCGTTTAGTTTTAATTCTTCTAAATCTTTAAAATATTTTAGGCTAACTGGTTCACTTATTTTTTCTGTTCCCCAAACATGCAAAGTATGTAATTGAGTAATTTCAGTATCAATTTGTGCCAAAGAATCATCAGTAATATTTAAACTATAAAAATTATATTTTTTTTGCACATCTTGTAAAAAGCTATTTAACGCTTCTTTATTCGTAATATTTGAAATTTCTAATGAAATTATATATTTATTTTCTGAATTTTGTAAAATACTATCTTCAGGATAATATACTTTAATATCATCTGATAAAATAACATTATTCTCTCTATCACTAAAGAAATATTCACAAGAATTTTCAATTCCAAAATATTTTTTGTAAATAGCGTTAATGTCTTCTGTAATTTCTTTAATAATTCCATAGTTTATTTCTAAAACTTCAGCATAAGTAACTGCTTCTTGAGTAGGCAGTAACTTAGTAGTTGATTCTGTTGTTGAAGATACACTTGTCGTAATACTATCATCACTTTTTTCAGCTCCACAACCTCCAAAACCAAAAATTGTTGTACCTACTAAAGTTAAAGCTGTACCAACTTTAGCAATTTTTTCTAATTTATATCGTTTTTTCATTTATTTCCTTCCTCCTGTAGAAACACCTTCAACGTTTCTGTTTTCCAAAGCAAAATTTGCAAGTTTTGCAATTTCTTCATTTGCTTCAACCAATCTATGAGCATAAAGTGCTTGAAGATAAGGCGCTCCAAAACGCTTACTCATATACATTTTCATTTCTTCATCATAACTTACCGGAAAACAACTAATATCATCAGTACTTAAAGTAAAATCCGTAGCACGATAACAACTTAAAATAACATTTCCTTCCTCTTTAGCGGTCAAAACTCTTGCATATCTTTTACCATTTAAATCTACTCTATCTTCTTCACAAGATATATTTACAGTATCTATTTCTAGACGTTTGTCAATATCTAAAGATTCTTCGTTTTTCGAAGCAATACAAAAGTTAATCATTTCAACAATTTCTTCTTCAGTTAATTGTTCAAAATATTCTAATCCCATAACCATCCCTCCTTAATTAAGTTGTTATATATAATAACATATAAATCTTATTTTTTAAATAAAATTTTGAATTATGTTATAATAACCTTGGTGATACATAATGCAAAATTATCTCAATTTATTTATTGATAAAGATTACCCTTGTTTTATAGATAAATATTTAAACACTAAAACTTTAGATAGACTTAAAAATATTAGTCAGTTTTGCGGATGTGATTATACCAAGCTTTACAGCCCTTTATTTTTTTACAGTAGATACAATCATAGTTTAGTAGTTGCCCATATGACATGGCATTTTACCCATAATAAAAAAGACACCATTGCAGCTTTACTACATGATGTAGGTACTCCTTGTTTTGCTCATTGTATAGATTATGTTTTCGGAGATTATTTAGAACAAGAATCATCTGAAAAAGATATTTTAGAATTAATTTTACAAGATGATGAATTATTAAACTGTCTAAAAAAAGATAATATTTCTCTAGAAGACTTAAAAGATTTAACGAAATATCCAATCTTAGAAAATAAAACACCTAAACTTTGTACTGATCGTTTAGACGGAGTTTTGCACACATGTTATGTATGGCTACATACCCACTCTCTTAATGAAATAAAAGAAGTATATGACAATTTAACCGTTTTAACAAACGAGAATAAAGTTCTTGAAATTGGTTTTAAAAATATTGAAATATGTGAAAAATTTGTTAATATGGTAATTACTTACGCCGAAGAATTACAAGGTAATAAAGATAAATACGTTATGAAATATATAGCTGAAATAATAAAATTAGCCTTTGCTAAAAATCTTATTACTTTAACTGATTTATATAATTCTAAAGAGAGTGATATTATTTCTATTTTAGAAACTAATTTTGAATCATGGTCTATTTTTCAAAATGCAACTGAATTAATTAAAACAAATGAAGAACCAACAAATTTTTATGTATCTTTTAAAACAAAAAAAAGAAATGTAATTCCTCTAATTGCTACTAATACATCCCCTCAAAGAATTAATAATATTTCTAATAATGCTAGTAAAACTTATCAAGACTTTGAAAATTATAAAGATACAGAATATGCTTATTTAAAAAGAATTAAAAACACTTAAAAAGAAGAGGTGATTTTTATCTTTCTTTACCCTCTTCTTTTATTTTATCTACTTCTGCAATTTTCAGTTTTAATTTTTCAATTTCTTTTTTCATTTTATCCGATTTAATCCCTTTAGATATTACATTGGTAATTAAAGAAATTGCTCTGTTTGCTAAAACGACTCCAACTATGCCAATTCTATCTATAATAATTTCCAAAATATTCATCAACTTCATAAATATTATTGATGCTTTATCATCTAAAAGAAAATCATCCATGATATTTCCAAGCCAATTTGATAGTTCATCAATTAATGTTATTGCTCTTTCAGTTCCAAACTCAGTTAAATCAAGATCAGAACTAAAAAAAACTCCCGTTAATAAAATAATCATTGATGCATTTCCAATTGCGTAAGAAATAATATTCTTATTATTTTTTTTATAGTCCTTATCAATTTTTTTTATTTCTAATTCCCATTCATCACGTTCTTCTAGTTGTTTCATTGCTAATTGTTCAATTTGCTCTTTTGTTAAATTCTCCATATTATAATTCACTTTCTATTTAAATAGTTCTAATAATTTGACTACAATTTTCTCATCTTTTACTATTTTTAATTTTCCCATATCATATTCACAAATCAAAAAATCTGATAATCCATCCTTAGATATTACTGCTAGATATTCTTTTCCTTCTAGCTTAACAATTTTTGCTACCACATATTCTTTATCATTACTTAATGTAATTAAATCTCCGATTTCTAACATAACGCCTCCAAAAAATGTACTCTTATTAATATTTTAACACACTTAAATATTTTTTAGACAAAAAAACAAGTCTAACTGTAAACTATAAACTTGCTCTTTCTTATCCATTAAATTTTTTATAATCTTAATAAAATAATTTACTTCTCTTAAAATTTATTTTTGACTATTTATTCTACTTCTTTTAGAAGCTAGTTCTTCTTCAAACTTTCTTTTCATCATTAACATTAAAGCTTCATGTCTTGCTTCAAGATCTAGTGTAAGATAATTTATATAATCGTCTAATGTATTACTTTGAATATTTTTTACTAATCTACCTATAGCCCACTCTTCAATAGCTGGAAATCCTTGAATTTCTAAATAATACCATTTACCATCATATTCATTTAATATGAAATCTATGCCACACATTATTCCTAATTCTTTATTACAATTTTTTGCTATAGAAGATGCCACTTCTAAAACTTCCTCTGGTACAACTGGTTTTTGAGGATTTATCCCATGAGCATTTAAAATTTTCTTTTCTTCTTTAAGGAAAAAATCTCTGGAGAACAAAATATTTCCACCTTCTGAATAATAATTAAACATTTTTTTAGCATTTAAATAATAAGAAGATTTAGGATTTAAAAAATAAGGTTCAAACATGCTATCTTCATTTAATGGTGTAGTTTTAGCTTTCGAATATTTTAAACTTGCCCCCATAACATCTCCTGAAGCTGACATCAAAACTCGCATATAAGTTTTATGTTCTGTTGGAGTTTCAATTAACTGTTGAAAAATAACGTTATCATAAGCTACTTTATATTTGGGATATAATTTAGTAAGCTCATAAAAACTTTTTATTATATTTACCTGTTCGATATTTTCAACTAAAAATTTATCCTTACCTGCATTTAATAATTCATTTTTAAATACCGCAGGAAAAAATGGATTATTTAAATAATCAACAAATGATACAGAATATGGATAATTTAGTTTATCCCCTCCAGCTGTAAATATTCTTTGATCAAAAATTCTTTTATACTTATCTACATCCATAGTTTCATCACCTATTGAAAGCGGATTCATAACAAAATTAATTATACTTCCATCACGATTATTTCGATCATACGTAATAATAAAGCCTTCATTTTGTAATCGTTTAATAAATTGTTGACGATTCTTTTGGACCTTAAAAGATGCATATCTATAATCAATAGGATCAGAAATATTAAATAGACAAGTTTCACCAGTTACCCATGCTGGATCTATAAATAGTAATTGCCCTTTAGCGTCAAAATTGTTCATAAACTTCATTCCTTTTTAAACAAGATATATTATAGCTATAATTATAATTTTGTAAAGAAAAAACAATAAATAATTTTATTGTTCTAAGATAAAAATATAATATTTGAATTATTTTCTTTAATACGTACTCTGGAATTAGAATGCATTCCTTTTCTATTTTTAAATTCAATTGTTTTATTGATAGAATTACTTTCAGAGATTAATTTTTTATGATATTCAGAAAGTAGATTACAAGGAATATCTTCTTCAAGTAAATATTCCATTACACCCACATCAGCATATTCTTTATCATCACTAATCATATTTATATAATCACCATGCGCATGATAAATCAAACTAATATATTTATTAAATAAAGTAACATTATAAGAAAACAACTCCGGAGAAATTACAATACTTCCGCTATTTTCTGGTAAAAAATGAAAACTAAAATCCATTTTATTAGCAAAATCACTTTTTAATATTAAATCAACTATCTGTTCAAAATATAAAATATATTCATCTGGCACAAGCATTTGTTGTTCTTTATTAATTAATAAACCATTTGGCATATCTTTGGTTTGAATATTAAATTCTAATGTATTTGTCAAATTAAAAATTGCATTTTTTAAATAATCAATTAAACCTTTTAAAGTTTGAGGACTTTGTATACAATGACATAATATTTCTGGTTTTTGTCCATTATAACAAGTTAATTTATAACTAAATTGTTCAACATTAGTATCATAACAACTTGTTAATGCTCCTAATACATACAAATAATCATTTAATTTCCTATATTCTTTTCTTGTTCCTAAGATTATTTCTCTAACTTTAAATGTTTCTTTTTCCATATTAAACCTCCCTGTTTTATTTATTTTTTATACTTTTCAAAAGATAAATATTCTCTTCCATTATCGTTTATCCAATATCCAAATCTACCTTTTACTTTTATTGACTGCTTTAATGAAACAAACTTTAGGTTTTTAGTATTCATAGGCACGGCATCTTTAGAAAGTGAAGTTGTAATATGCGGAGTTTTTAATTTATCTTTATTCTCTTCATCAAAATTTATGTAATATTTTTTCAACTCATTTGGCAAAGAAACTTCAAATCCACTATTTTCACCATCGCATCCATAACCAATTAACTCTATTTCATAAAAATTACCAACAATTTCATCAAATATTTCATCTTCTGATGGTTTGTATTTAAAAGTCATATGCAATATGTCATTAATATCTCCTAGATGAATTCTTTCAGTTGCTAAAATAAGCTCTTCTATAAATTTATCAAAAAATATACCTTCGTATTTAACCATAAAATTCATTCCATTCAATAGTATTCTAACACATAAATTCAAATCAAAAAAGAACTAATTATCTTCTTCCGTACATTGCATCTTGTTGTATATTATTTAAATAATTATTTTTAAGAACATTATTTGAGTTACCTAATGTTATAGTATCAAACATATTTATTCTATCTATATTTGTTTTTTTAGAATAATTACGAGTTAAGACAAGGGTTATTCCAATTCCTAAATTTCTGGCGCTTTCTATATCATTTTCTGTTATCTCATCATAACAATACAATGAAACTATTTTAGGCACTGGAATTCTTTCATCTATCTCTAAAGGCCTTGCTAAACTTGCTTGTCTAATTAAAATTTCATTATAATAGTCACTATTATTTATTAAAGATGATGGTGTTAGTATTTCATTAAATCTATCAGTAAAATTATTATCATACTTACTCGGTCTTGAAGTAAATGAATCTACTGAAAAGGTATGAATAATTTGTTCTGGACTCATTCCATCATATAAAATATTGTAATAATCTCTTGGATTATTATAAGTCTCTAATTTATCTGAACCATCTAACGAGAAAGAACCATATGGGGAATTATTTATTACAAAATGAGTTTTTAATACTTGGCTTTTGCTAACTCCAAAACTTTTTACTAAAGCAGAAAAAGGTTCGCCTTCTAACACATAAACATCTACGCCATATCCTTTTGATAATTCTTCATTTTTATATTTTTTCACCCTTTCTGCATTTAAAATAGAATCATTAATCATTTGATAGCTCATATTTTTCGCGTTTCTAACATCATCATAAAATTTTTCTTTAAAATCATAAGACTTCATTTTTTCATGTAATTTTATTTTCTCTAAATAAGAAAGTTTGTCTAAATGCAAAATTGCATTATAAAGCTTATAGTCTTCTTCATTTAAAGAAAGCCCTCCACTTTCATAAAACTTAAATAATATTTCAATATCTTTTAGAACATTAAAATAAACGTCTTCAAAATGATAATCAATAATCATGTTAGTTAATTCTAAATTACTTAACTTTTGAAAAAAACTTAAAAGTGATTCAGGATTAATATTATTAATTTCACTAATTAACAAATCTAATGTATATAAATATTCAGAATCTAATTTATTTGGAATTACATTTACCAAACTATTATAAACAAAGCCTAAATTAACAGTTGAAGTATTTAACAAATTTTTTAAACTTAAATAAAGCTCATTAAAAATAGATAACATCTGATTTTCTTCATCATAACTATCTATCATTATTTCATAAAAAGATTTTCTTTTTTGTTCTATTAAATCTACATCATTTGCTTTTTCTAAATTAATCATTAATATTCTAAAAGCCTTTACATCTAACATTGTTGTAAAACTTTTCATAAATTTTTTATCTTCGATTATATCTGATGGCAAAAATATCTCTTGTTTAAATAAAGCGTCCAATCTAGTTAAATTAAAATCATTTAGATGTTTTCCAACTGAATTATTTTTCATAAGAATATCTGAAGCTTTTGGATTCATATTTATTACTAAATCCCAAAATATTTCATCAGGTAAATTTAGAGTTTCTACAATTTTTATTTGAGCTTGTTTATTAACTAAACAAATTATTTCAGTTAACAATTTAATATCAGTTTTCATATCAATTAAGTGTTCTACAAAGTTATAAGCAGCCTCACTAGTTATTTCGGAATATAAATAACTTAATGATTGGTGATGATTTAAAACTAAAGCTATAAACTCGCTATTTTTAAATAAGTCAGTAAGATATTCTTGACCAGATGTAATAATTCCATTTAATTTATCAACAACTTCCGTTGTATTAGCTAAAATATTAAGCCCATTCCCCTCTAATAATGAGGGGATAATATAATCGTTTTGTTCTTGAGCTAACCATATAAAATTATAACGTTTTGGATTATCAATAAGCTTATGCTTAATTTCATCATTAGCAAGTATTTTTTTACAGGCTGCTTCCATAACTTGCAATAAATATGATTTTAACAAATCATAGTCGAATTCTAATAACTCTTCGATGCTTCTTTCAAAAATCATAAGCTTCCTCCATTATTACTTTCTTTTATATTATAGCATATATAAATACCATAAATATATAAATATTACATATAATATGTAAAGGTGATAAGATGATTATAAAAACTAATTTTTCTAACGAAGAACTAAATAAATTACATAATTTTAAATATAAATATTATGATTTATACCCTATCCATCTCCAAAAAGAGATAAATAATAATTTATTATTAGGATTTACTAACAATGAAGACACTATAAATCAAATATATTGTTACCTGGATTTAGTGGAAGATGATATTAATCCATATTTAGGGTTTCAAAAATTCTTAGATAAAACTTTTAATCTAAAGCATAAAAAAAATATTTTAGAAGTAGGCAGCGGCTCAATTCCAGTTTTAGCTCACTCAATCGAAAAGAAATATAAAACTAAAGTAGATATTCAAGACCCAATTACTTTAATTGCTAATTATACCAAAGGAACAATTTTTAAAGAAAATTTTACTGAAAACACTGATATATCAAATTACAAGTTAATTATTGGATATAATCCTTGTGAAGCTTCCGAAGCAATTATAAGAAATGCTATAAAAAATAAAAAAGACTTTTCAATAGCTTTATGTAGTTGTTGTCATCTTCCTAAATATTATAAAGAACAAAATCCAGAAATTTGGCATCAATATCTTTTAGATATTGCCAAAAGTTTAGGTAAAGATAATTATAAAATTAAAATTTCTTATTTTCCCGAAAGTTATCACTTAAATAATCCAATTATTACAGGTATATACAAAAAATCTACGCATTCGTAGATTTTTCTGAAAGATATTTTTTATTTATTATACAAGTCAAGACTTTATTTTCCAAAAAAGAGCTAGACATGATTAAATGCCCTTTATATTTTCCATGATATCCAAAACTATTATCAACTTTAAATTGTTTAATTTCATCATTTTCTAATAAAGCGCCAGTTATAGCCATTGCATGATCATAATTTATCATATTTAAAATAAGCTGTTTATTTTTGTCTAATATGAAGTTATCTTCTTCATATTTATATAATTTATCATCTAAAATGTTTATTTCATAATCTAATGTCGTAGATTCTTCAGAAGAAAACCATACAGCAACACCTTCTTTTAATTGAGATATGATAACTTTTTTTAGTTTATCTTCATTAATTTTTAAAACATTTTCATTATTGTGTAAATAAACATTTGGAATATATCCATTACTTTCAAAGAAGAATTTTTTATTAAAAGTTGTTACAGTTACAAATTCACTTAAATCTGTACTAAGAATTCTACTTTTAAATTCTTGAGGTGTATATTTCTTATTTTCAAATATTAACTCTACTGGAGGGTTACCTAAAAATTTAGATAACAATACATATGATTTACTAATTAGCTCTTTTTTTAAAGATTTCTTTTCCTCTTTAGTTTTGCCAAGCAAAGATATTGCATTTGTTTTTACGTTTGCCCTTAGAAGTTCAATTAATTCCCAAGCATTATAATTAGAACTAGCTTCTTCCATTACTTCTGTTGGTACAAGCCCATATTTATTAACAATCTCTCTACAAAAGTGAAATGTTCCATAAATGCCAATATATTTATCTACTTTTTCATTAATAAATTCTAAAGTTAAATTATCTTCATTAATCAAGCAATTATATAAAGTGTTAACCTTTTCTAATTTATCATAAAACTCAATATAATTCGCAGACAAATCTATATTTCTATCTGCTTCATTCATTAAACTTTTTAACACTCTTAAAAATGCATAAATATTACATTGATAACTATTTTGTTGATTATACATTTTTACTTCAGGAATTTCTACATTAAATTTATATTTAAAACTTGCTAATCGCTCTTTATCTATTATCGCAGATTTAATTCCATCTTTCTTTATATGATTTTCTATTTCTAGATTTTTTTTAGAAGATACATAAGTTTCATGAAATTCCCTAACTTTTTCTAATTCTAAATCTTGCTTCATTTTATCACCTAAATATATTATAATATAAATAACTTGTTAACAAAACATCTTTTTGCGGAGGTACAAAATGAAAAAATTAAAATTAAATAAAACCATTATCGGTATTTTAGGAACTAATTTAATAAATGATATCTTATATATGTTTTTAAATACATTTATGGTAGCTTATTTTATAAACTTATCGAATCACAATTATAAAATAATATCTCTTTATTATATATTATCTTATATAGCCATAACGATTACCTTTACATGGCTATCAAAACATTTTAAAAATAAAGATAAAAGTAGAATTTTAAAAATCGGAATAATGTTGCAATGTCTTTATATTTTAGAAATAGCTTTATTAAAAGAAAAAATAATAACTTACTATCTTATCCTAGGCCTATTTTATGGAATAGTTCAAGGAATATTTTGGGCAGCATTGCACCCTTTGATAAATGATTATGTAAAAAAAAGTAATACTAATTATATTTCCTTCAAAGCTATTTTAGGAAACGGATTGAAAATATTTTTTCCAGTTATATTTGGAGTATCTATTGAATTAACTTCATTTTCTTACATAGCTAAAATAATAATAATTATCTCAATCATTCAAATATTATTTTCATTTTTAATTAAAGATAAAAACAAAGAAATCGCTTTACCTTATAATTTTAAAACTTTTTTAGATAAAATTAAATCTAATGATAAAATTAAAATTTTTTATCAAACTTATGCTTTAAGTGGTATCGTAAGATACTTATTAGAAACAATTATAACAATTCTAATTATTATGACATTTAAGACTTCTTTAAGCCTTGGTATATTAACTACCGCATTTAATGTATTATCTATTATATCAATTTCAATTTTTCAAAGAAAACTTGCAACCAACCCTAAAATATTAAAATTGGCCACTTTTATAACTGTTTTTAGTTTAATATTTCTTTTAATAGACATAAATAAATTTACAATTTTAATATATAATGCTTGTAAGAGTTTTTTTCTAGTTCTATTACTGAATAATTCTGAAACAAAAAGATACTCTATTATAAATTACAACAAAGAACTTGTTAATAAGTTTTTAATAGAACATCAAGTTATGTGCGAATATGCTTTAAATCTAATCAGAATTATTGGTTATGGAGTTTTATTTATTGCCAGTTTTATTAATAGCATAATTATCTTCAAGATATTATTATTATTAATTTCATTAATTATTATACAATACTATAATTTAATGAAAAAAATATAAGTCATCTTTTGATGGCTTATTATTTTTGTAAAGTTTGATAAT
>JAZRRD010000130.1:0-9931 GCA_045650425.1 Bacilli bacterium
TAGATAATTATATGAAAAAAAAGAAATTGATTAACCAACTTCTTTTATTATGAATATAGGTATTATTCATTAAATATCAAGACATTAAAAAATTGAGTTGTTAACTCAATCTTTCTTTTATTAATTTACTTACCAAACTCATATCTGCATTAAGATTTTTTTCGTTAAGTTTTTTCATAATCAAGCCCATATCTTTCATAGAAGTTGGATTAACATCAGCAAAAACTTCATCTAAAATACTATTAATTTCTTGTTCAGATAGTTCTTTTGGTAGATATACATTTAAAATAGCAATTTCTTTGTTTAAATCTTCAACTGTATCCGTTTTACCATATTTTGCATATTCTTCTACAGAATCTTTTCTAACTTTCACTTGTTTTTTTATTACTCTTAAAACATCTTCATCAGACAAATCGCCTTTTTGATTTATTGATTCTAATTGTAAAGCACTTTTTAGCATTCTTAATACAGATAGTTTAAATTTATCTTGCGCTTTCATTGCGTCTTTTAAATCATTTAAAATTTTTTCGTACATTATTTATCGCCTCTTTTGCGTTTATTTTTACGAGCGTTTTTAATCATTTCTTTTAATTCATTACGTTTTCTTACGCCTGGTTTTTCATAATGTTTTCTTTTTTTAATTTCAGAAGGGACACCACTTCGCGCAACTTTAGCTTTGAACTTTTTTAATGCAACTTCCACGTTTCCGTCTTGAACCACTACTTTAGTCATCAAATTCCCTCCCTTCGTTTTACTACAACTGATTATAACACTAGAACGACACATTTACAAGATTAAAACTGCAATTAACTATACTAAAAGCTTTTATCAATCGATAAAAGCTTTCTCATCAGCAATAATTTTTTTTAAAAAGTCTTCTTATAGATGATCCTAAAGTTTGGCCCAAATTCATTATTGTTGTTATTCCTTTAGCGATCGCAGATAATAGCGCAGCAGTTATATTTATTCCACCAATTATTTGACACAATTCTTTTTTACTTAACATATTAACGACATTTGAATGGCCTTATAAAACCATCAACAACTCCTATTAAGAATGATATTGTTCCTACAATTGCTGCGACCACGCCAAATTTAAGTGCTCCACCTGATATTCTTATAAGTTCATTATTTGTTAAACTTCTATTCATAAACTCCTCCTTTATTTAAACAAATAATATTATTAAAACAATCTTTTACATTTTTATGACTAACATAAATAATTGTTTTAGTAGAAAAAGATTTTTTTATATTATTAATAATTTTAATTTCAAGTTCACAATCTACCTCACTTAACGCTTCATCTAAAATCAATATATTTGCTTTACTTAATAGAGCTCTCGCTAAAATAATCCTCTGTTTTTCTCCACCACTTAAATTAGTTAAATCATCATCAATAAAACTCATATATCTTAATTCCTTATTTTCTATAATGGAATCTATTGTACATATTTTACATATTTTATAAAATTCGTTTATATTAATTTTACGATGACAAACTATATTATTATACAAAGTGTCAGAAAAAAGTCTTTCGTTTTGTCCTACATAAAGAATATTTTTTCTTAATGTTTGAAAAGAATAATCTTTTATATTGATATCAGCAATAGTTATTTCACCTTGATACCCATCGTGAATTGTTAAACACTTTAATAATGTACTTTTACCAATTCCAGAATCACCAGTTAAAAGGGTATGCGTATTTTTTTTAAATTCTAAATTAATATTATTAATAATTTTGTGGTAATTGTCAAAGGATAAAGACACATTTTTAAAGCATATTTTGCCCAACTTAAAATCAGAATTTATTTTAGCTTTTTCATTATCTAACGAATAAAATTCACTCAACTTTTCAAATGATGCTTTGAAATACTCATATTTAGGCAAAATAGAAATAACGTTTTGAAATGAATCTTCAAAAAAAGGTAAAATAGAAATAAATAACACTAAACTAGATAAACTAATATAATTTTGAAATATAAAATATAAACCACACGAAATAATTAAAAACTTTCCTAAATCACCTAAAAATAATTTTATACAATTTATCAAATTAAATGTTTTTTCTAGTTTTAAATTACTATAACTTAAATCTTCAAGTTTATTATTTATATGTTTGATTACAGATGCTTCAATAGTAAGGTTTTTTATGCTATTAAACATATTAATGTTTTCTAACAAGTAACTATTAAAAATAGAATCTTTTTCTAAAATTTCTCTAATTTTTTTATACACACACTTTGCTTCAATTATACTTATAACTAGATAAATCAAATATATTAAAATTAATATATAAGTCATTGTTCTATTAGTGGTTAGTAAAATAATTAGAGATGCGAAAACCAAAATAGAATCTAAGAAAAAAGAAACAAATATTTGCGTAAACAAGCTTTTAATATTATTTAGTTCATTAATTCTTGTAACTATTTCTCCGGAAGTTCTATTTTGCATAAAATTTAAAGGAAGATGAAAAATGCGACTGACAAAATCAGAAAATAATGAAGTATCAATTAAATAATTTAAAATTGCTTCCAATTTACCTTTAATAAAAGAAAAAATAATTTTAACAAACATTATAATCATAAATATAATAATTATTTTAGTAAAAAACGTTACATTATTAACTGAATTTATTCCATAACTAAGAAAAAAACCACCAGCTAAAGTAAAAATCATTAAACAAAGATTCAATATTATAAAAATCGTATATTTATTCTTATAGATTTTTAAATACTTTAAAAATATATAAAACATATTTGTAGGTTTCGGTAAATTTATAATTTTGCTTTTGGGATGGAAAATGAGAATAATATTTGTCCATATATTTTTAAATTCATCAATATTTAAAGTCACTTTCCCTTTAGCAGGATCCATTAGTGTAATTTTATTATCATTAATTTTATATACTACTACATAATGATTATATCCATTTGGTAAACAAACATGTGCAATCAAAGGTAATTTTTCATCATTTAATTGTGATATGCTAACTCTTTTGCCTAATCCTTCAAAACCATATCTTTTAGCCGCTTCAAGTAAATTAAAAGCTGACGTTCCTCCATTATTCGTACAACTATCAATTCTAATCTTTTCTAAGGGCACATAACCATGATAATATTTAATGATAGACTGTAAACAGCAACAACCACAATCTTTTAAATCTTTTTGTTTAACAATAGCAATTTTCATTTTAACTCCCTTCATTCCTATTATTACAAAAAACAAAGATTATTTCCTTTAAAAAAATCAAAGAATTATTTTTTCTTTGATTTTTTTAATTTCCTTTTACTCTTTAAATTGTTGATGATATCAAATTCAATCTTATAATTTGATATAAATTTTGGAAAATTGACTGAAACTCTTTTTGGCATTTTTTTTACCTTATGAACATGTTTTCCTAAATACTCTTCTAATAACTCTGGCAAATAATTTAACTTGCTATTTTTTAGATCCTCAACAACTATAATATTATTTCTTAAGTTAAAAGCTATGATCCAAGAATATATCATATCTAATAAAAATAATCCCAATAGCCCAATACCTAATATAATTATTGTTTTATGAGATAAAAACTTTAATAAATAATTAACTAAGGGACCACCAACCTTAACAACAATAACTGCAGCTATACCAAATAAAATTGTATTAAGTAAACAAACTCTTCCATTAACATTAAATTTATTATTACTATAATCCCACCATTTATTATGAAATATCTTTTCTAATGCCCATCCTGTCATATATTCAATAATAGTAGCCAATAATGCGCCTAAACAAAATATAGCAATTATATCATTATTATAAGACTTCAAAAAGTACCACATTAAAAGTCCGCCTACACCATATATTGGACATATAGGGCCGCATAAAAATCCTCTATTTGTAATTTTTTGGTTCTCTATACTTACAAAAATAATTTCGCTAATATATCCAATAAAACTATAAATAATAAAAACTAGAAAGTTATAACATAACCAGTACATAAAATCACCTAATTAATTATATCATTAGAATGCCTCTTTTTCTATTATTTGTCATAATTATTTTTCTTATACGTATTATGTAATAGATTTACAAAGGAGGAAATATGATAAATAAGCAAAACATGTGGTTTGTTACTTTGTTTTCTATAATTCTCGTTCTAAGTATATATTATGTAACTATTTCAGATGATACTTTAACGGATATAGTAAATAATAGTAAATCTCAAACTGTATCAGAAGAAGTTAATGTTAGTGAAAGCGATGTCCTCGTAGCCTTAAGAGTTTCAGCCGACGAAGAAGTTTTAGCCGAAATGGAAAAACTACAAACTATTTTATTAGATGAGACGGCTACAGTTGAAGAAAAAAATGATGCGTATAATTCGCTACAAACACTTAATTCAAACAAAGGAAAGGAAAGCCAAATTGAAGACTTAATTGAAAAAGAATTCAAATATAAATCCTTTGTAAAAATTAAAAATGATCATATTAATATTACAATCAGCGCGGAACAACATAGCGCCGAAGTGGCAAATAATATTATTAAAAAAATACAAGAATTATATGAAACCAGAATGTATATTACCGTAAAGTTTCAAAAATAGCATTTTTATAGGCAAACATTCTCACTCTTAAATAATAATTTCATAAAATATTATGAAGTATCGTTTTAAGGAAGTGAGGATATATGAATAAAAAAATATTAACAATTAGAGAAAAAGAAGTCTTTGATCTTTTAGTTTTGAATAAGTCTACTACTGATATTTCTGAAGAATTAAATATAAGCGAAAAAACAGTTAGAAATCACATATCTAACGTCATGCAAAAATTAGGAGTCAAAGGTCGAGCACAAGCTGTTGTAGAACTTATTAAAATTGGAGAGATAAAAATTTAAGCTTCGTAAGAAGCTTTTTCAATGCATAAAACTTCCTTAAATCTATATAATTAATTAGGTGAATATGATGTTAAAAAATTATGCTTTAAAAAAAATAATGTTATCTACGCTCGCTCTTATAATTTTATCAATTTTATGCCTTTTCCCCGAAACTGAAAAAACGTTAAATATCCCCACCTCTACTACATATGAAGAAGTTTCTAAAACTGCTATTTACCTAATAGATAAAAATAATTATGTAGCTAGAACTAATATTATAAATAAAAACAAAGATATTACCAACACAGTAAAATATTTAATCGAATGTTTAACAATTAATAGTTCAAATGAAATATATATTCCCTTTGGTTTTAGCGCAATTATTCCAAAAAATACTCAAATTATAGATTTATCACTTGAAAACGGATTATTAAAAATTAATTTTACCAAAGATATATTAAATATATCTTTAGAATCTGAAGAAAGAATGTTAGAGTCTATTATATATACTTTAACTTCGTTGGATGAAATTAATGAAATTATGATCTTTGTTGAAGGTAATATTTTAAACAAAATGCCAAATAGCAAAAAAACATTACCTACTATTTTAAATAAAAGTTTTGGAATAAATAAAGTTTATGATATAGAAACGATAAAAGAAACTTCACAAGTAATAACATATTATTTAAGTAAAAATGATAATGATTATTATTATGTACCGATTACAACTGTATCTAATGAACAAAACGAAAAAGTAGAAATAATTATCGAACAGTTAAAATCTAAACCAATTTCAAAAACAAATTTAATAGGATTTTTACATGCAAACGCTGAATTAGAAGACTATGAAATATTGAGTGATAGTATTAATCTAAGCTTTAATAATTATTTATTAGATGATATAGAAAATCAAACTATTTTAGAAGAGGTAAAGTATGCAATTGCATATTCAGTTAATGATACATACGGAATTAATTCAGTAAGTTATTTAATTGATGACAAAATAATAGACGAACTAATATTAAACTAGCTCGTCTATTTTTCATAAGGATTAAATGATACTTTGTTAATTCTTCCTCTACTTTTTGCTTTACTTTCCATAAGAGTAGCCAATAATTTAAAGGCATACTCCTCTTCATTAACATTATATCTTTCAATTAAATTCTCAAAGTAATCAAAAGATAAATCATATGATAGAAATGACATTGCACTTTCTATCATAAAATAATTAAATAGCGCTTCTGCCGCTTTAGAAGCGTCACTTATAAAATCCTCATATTTAACACTTAAAAGTTTGCTCGCATGAACATCTATAACGCTAATAGCAAATGTATCTAACGAGTAGTTTTCATCTTTATTTAGTAAACAAGAACGTACTTCAGCTATAGCATCTGATAAAATAAAAATTTCTCCGGTAAAATCAAATTTTCTTTCAACGCATTCTACGGTTAAAAAGGGATAAACCATTGCAGTATTATATTTTTCTTTAATCAATTCCTCTTTTAACTCGCCGGAATTTAAAGAATTTATATAATTATCTAATAAGCTTAATGCAAAAACAATAATATCACGATCATATCGTAGATACATTTTTTTATCATAATCCTGTAACATTTTAATTAAATATTTAAAACTTCTTTTTATTAGTTCTGGTGCAGTCCTAAAATTTTGCTGAAGTTCTTCTATCATAACAAGTTTATTAGTGGATATAAACTTTTTATCATTTAAATATACGTTGTTTTTAATTAACGTTTCAATAATTGTATCCAAGTAAGCACTATAATAATCTTTATCTTTTTCTCCATCAATTTCTGCTCCACACAATCTATGTAGACTTACATCTATAGCAGAAGCATTTCGCATCAAATTATTAAATTTTGTTTGACTATCTAAATTATCAAGCATATTATCCCCTTCTTTTGTTGAAGTATGATATCATATATTAAAATTCTTGTCAAAATTAATTGTGTTAGCATCATATATAAATAAGTTAATCCAAAAAATAAAAACTCGAAATATATTCGAGTTTTCATACAAATATGGTGTCCCCGACAAGATTCGAACTTGTGACCGTACGCTTAGAAGGCGTATGCTCTATCCAGCTGAGCTACGAGGACATCAACTAAAAAGAATTATACACCAAATTCTTTTATTAATCAAGAAAAAATATTCAAGTTTTGCAAAATTATGCTCTACTTGAATATTTACCATCTTTAGTTGAAATTATAATTCTTTCGCCAGCATTAATAAATAAAGGAACTTTAACAATATATCCTGTTTCAATAGTAGCATCTTTAAGTGCATTATTTGTTGTATTTCCTTTAACTGCAGGTTCAGTTTCTGTTACTTCAAATTCTATTTTTTCTGGTAATGTAATACCAATTATTTCTCCTTCATAATAATCAATTGTAATTTCTAAACCTTCTTTAATATATTTTTTTTCGTCAGCAAGTTTAGAAGATGGAACTTCAACTTGATCATATGTAGTAGTATTCATAAACACATAATTATCACCATCTAAATATAAAAATTGCATTGGCATCTTGTCGATGTGAGCTCTTGTTATTTTTATATTAGTATTGAATGTGTCCTCAGTAGTAGACCCTGTACGTAAATTCTTTAATTTAATTCTTACAAATGCAGGACCCTTACCAGGTTTTACATGTTGGAATTCTTGAATGATATATAAATTACCATCCATTATTATAGTCATTCCGTTTTTTATATCATTAATATTTATATTCATTAGCGACCTCTTTTTCCATTAACTGATTTAGTTCTTACCCTGGTCATTGGTTTGACATTATTATTTTTTATAACACTATATTTATTTGTCGGAATATGAGCATTTGGATTAGAACCTAAAATATTATATATACATCCAGTAGGATATAATCTATGTTTTCTTTTCATAAAAATTTTTCCTTATTATTTCTTTTCTTTTGCTACAACTGCTTTTTTACATTTAGAACAATATTTTTTTACTTCTAAACGATCTGGAGTATTCTTTTTATTTTTACTAGTTGGACGCAATTCATTACCACAAACAGTACATCTCATAGTAACATAATTTCTATTTTCATTTTTAGCCATAATTCTTCCTCCTTCTAAATCCATATGTATTATAACAAATATTATTCAATTTTCAAAGAGAAAATCAGTAATTGCTCTAGTAATATGTCTATTTACATTACTAGTATATGAATTATTTGGATTATCATAGCTTACATGAGGGCTTAAAACTACTACTGAATATGTAGGATTTTTATACGGAATAAATCCTGCAAAAACTTTTGTGACGGTCTTTACATCATTAATATTATCGCTATTACTATCATAAAAAGATTCACTTGTACCAGTTTTTCCCGCCGGATTTAGATTATAATTAACATGCCCTCTTCCTGTACCTTTCATTAAAACTAAATTCATTCCTTCTTGAATTCTTGAAATGTATTTATCTTCTATGTCTACTTTTGACAAAAGTTTTTTCTCATTATTTAAAATTACTTCTTTATCGTTTTTTATTTCACTCATTAAACTTGGAGCTATTTTATATCCATTATTAGCTATTGTATTAATATATTGTACCACCTGTATTGGCGTATATGTATCATATTGCCCTATTGACAAGTTAAGCAACAAATCATCAGAAACAGTACTACCAAAAATCCCTCTTTGTTCTCCTGGGAGATCTATTCCAGTTAATGACCCTAAACCAAAAGAAGATAAAGTTTGACGATAAATATCAAAATGTTCTTTGTTCGCATTTAATTTCATATTATATTTATATTTATTTCCGGTTAAACCAATTGCAATTTGAAATTGATAATAATTAGAGCTATTTTGTAAAGCTGTTGCATCATTTATAACCCCTAGTTTTTTAAAAGAACATTTTTCTGGCACCAAATATAATTTAACACATGAATCTGTCATTTTTGTACCAATATCAATAATATTATTTTGATATCCTACCGCTATAGTAGCTCCTTTCACTACTGAACCTACAGTATAAGAACTATTGATAATATTACTTGCAACATCTTGCCAAGAATCTTTTTTTATTCTTCGTTTACCCGCTATTGCAATAATACTACCATCGTTCGGATTACTTACAATTGCATAACTTTCTTTATAATAATTTGTATTAGCTTCTTCTTTTGCTTTTTCTATTTTATCTTTCAAAATATTTTCAATCTCTATTTGTTTATCTATATCTATTGATAAGACTAAATCATTACCAACTTTGCTATTTTTTTCTAAAATTAGTTCATTATTTCTTCCAAGTTTATAAACCGCTTTTTCGCCTTTTAAATAGTTTTCGTATTGTTTTTCTAAATAACTTGTTCCTACAGTGTCAGTTATTTCATATCCATTACTTAAATAAAAATCTTTATCTTCTTCATTTATTGAACCAACATTTCCTAAAATACTTCTCATAACATTATCATAGGGATATATTCTTTCCCAAGTATAATCCCCGAATACTCCCGGTAAATTTAGTTCTATAATTTTAGCAAAAGTTTCATCATCTACATCTTTAAAAATTATTTTATTTGCATATTTATAACCATTATTCATTTGATAATAAAAATACGCTTCACTACTATTAATGTTTTTTAACATATCATCAGTAATACGTTCATATTTCAGCCTTTCAATTTCTTCTTTTGTAATTTTTCTTTCATCAAAAAGACGATACTCTTCTTCCGTTATTAACTCTTTACTTTTAATAGGATTTTTGACTATCCAATAGTTTTTAAGCATATTTTCAGTAGTCGCTCTTTGTGGTTCTAAATATTTTGCTAAAACTTCTGCAATTTTTATTTCATTTTTTAATGTAATGCTACTGTTTTTATGATAAAAAATAGTATTTGTTTTTTTATTATCTACAATAATTTTACCATTAATATCTAATATTTTTCCTCTTGGAGCAGTAGGACCATAAATAATAATTTCTGTTTTTTCTTTTAACCTTAAAATTTTTTCTTCTTTATTTACAAAAGTAATGTAAGTTAATCTAATAATAATCAATAGAAATAAGAAAATAATGAAAATTAATCTTTTTTTCATTAGTAAC
>JAZRRD010000131.1:0-5234 GCA_045650425.1 Bacilli bacterium
TATCAAATTATTATAAAATTAAAAATTTAGATGTAAATAAAATTGATAGATATAATAAATATAAAAACGACAATCCCAAATATGACTATCAAACAATTGTGACTTATGTAAATATAGACTTAGATATTCCAGATTATGAAAATATGAATATTATTGACAATCCTAATGACTTCTGGGTAATTGTTAACAAACATAATAAATTACCAGATAATTTTGTTCCTTCAGATTTAGTATCAATAAATACAACTACATATGATATAACTGAAATAGCAGGAGTTCCTGCTAAATATGCAAGAAATGTAATTAAATTAGAGCTAGTAAATGACTTGAAAGATTTCTTTTCAGCCGCAAAAAAAGATGGACACAATTTATATCCAACAACAGCTTACCGTTCATATGCTTGGCAAAATGAGCTTTATACTAAATATAAAAATAGAGACGGAAAGGAAAAAGCTGATACCTACTCTGCTCGACCAGGTAATTCTGAACATCAAACTGGATACGCAATCGATTTAGCAAATTATGATGTTCAAGGAAAAAGACTAAGCGAAGATGATGAATTGTGGATAAAACAAAATTGCTATAAATACGGTTTTATTCTAAGATACACAGAAGAAAACAAACATATTACAAGATATATCGCAGAAAGTTGGCATATTAGATATGTTGGTAAAGAAGCTGCCAAAATAATTCACGAAAACGATTTATCTTTAGAAGAATACGTTGACTTATATATTAAGGAATATTAATATGGCTATAGATAAAGTAAGAGAATATTTAAAAAAATTTAATTTAGAAAATAAAATACAAGAATTTCCAACATCAAGTGCTACTGTAGAATTAGCTGCTCAAGCTTTAAATTGTGAACCAGAGAGAATAGCTAAAACAATGTCCTTCATTGTTGATAAAAATCCAATTTTAATAGTTCTAGCTGGTAATATCAAAATAGATAACAGTAAATATAAAACCGAATTTCATACCAAAGCTAAAATGATTCCATTTGATGAAGTAGAAACTATAATAGGACACGCTCCTGGTGGTGTATGTCCTTTCGGAATTAATGAAGGAATAAACGTTTATTTAGATGAATCGTTGAAAAAATATAAATCAGTATTTCCTGCCTGTGGAAGTAGCAACAGTGCAATAGAACTAAGCATATTAGAATTAGAAAAAATATCTAACTATTCCAAATGGATAAATGTCGGTAAAGAAAATAATTAAACTACAAAAAAGAAAGCTTTTTGTTATTAATCAGCTTTCTTTTTTAATTTCTTTTCTTTTTTAGTTTTTTCTTCAGACTCAATTGGTTTTGGTAAAGCTTCTTTACGACTTAAATTTAATCTTCCACGATTATCATATCCTAAAGATTTAACAATAATTTCGTCTCCCACTTTTACTAAATCACTTGGTTTATTAACTCTTTCATAGGCAAGTTGAGAAACATGCACTAATCCTTCACAACCAGGCCATAATTCTACAAAACATCCAAAGTCTTCAACTTTAACTACTTTACCAGTGTAAATATCACCAGTTTCTACAACTTTAACAATATCTTCAATCATTTTTTGAGCTTTTGCAATAATATCTTTATCTGTATGATAAATTATAACTCTTCCATCATCTTCAATATCAATCTTAACTGCATCTTTATGACTGACTGAATCAACATTACTTGATTCTAATATAATCTTAGTAATTGTTTCTCCACCACGTCCAATAACATCTTTAATCTTTTCAGGATCAATTTTAAATGTTGATATCTTTGGCGCATATGGACTAAGTTCTTTTCTAGGCTCTTTAATAGAATCTTGCATTACATCCAAAATTTCTAATCTTGCTTTTTTAGCTTGTTCTAAAGCTTCTTTTAATATCTTCTTAGTTACGCCCTTTATTTTAATATCCATTTGTAAAGCAGTAATTCCATCACGAGTTCCTGCAACTTTAAAATCCATATCTCCCATATGATCTTCAAGTCCTTGAATATCTGTAAGAATCGTATATTTTTTTCCATTACTAATTAATCCCATAGCTATACCAGCTACTGGTGCTTTAATAGGAACTCCTGCAGCCATTAAACTTAGACATCCTGCACAGATTGTAGCTTGCGAACTAGATCCGTTACTTTCTAAGATTTCACTAACAACTCTTATTGTATAAGGGAATTCTTCTTCAGAAGGAATAACTTGGGCTAAAGCTCTTTCACCTAAAGCTCCATGTCCAATTTCTCTTCTTCCTGGCGCTCCATATCTTCCTACTTCTCCTACACTAAATGCAGGGAAATTATAATGTAACATAAATCTTTTTGTATCTTCAAGTCCAAGACCATCTAAAATTTGATGTTCTCCTAAAGCTCCTAAAGTTGTTGTTGCTAAACTTTGAGTTTCTCCTCTTGTAAATACTGCAGAACCATGAGTACGAGGAAGTAAATCAATAAAGGCGTCTAAATGTCTTATTTCGTCCATTTTACGTCCATCTGGTCTAATTTTCTTATCGGTAATTAAACGACGAACTTCATTTCCTTCAATATTATCTACAACTTTTTTTACTTGTTTTAATAATTCATCCACATTTTCTTTTTCGGCATAAACTTCTGCAAAATTTTCTAAAGTTTCTTGTTTAACTTCATCTATTTTTGCATATTTTTCAAGTTTATCTTTTATTTGAATTGCTTCTAACATTTTTTTAGTTGCAAATTCTTCTACATCTGTTTGAACATCTTTATCAATTTCAGCTAAAACTAATTCTACTTTTTCTTTACCAATTTCACTAATTATTTTCTCTTGGAATTCACATAACTCAATAATTTGTTCATGCCCAAACATAATTGCATCAAGCATTTCTTTTTCAGTTAATTGACTAGCACCAGCCTCTACCATACAAATAGCTTCTTTTGTTCCAGCAACTGTTAGGTTTAAAGTACTTTGTTCAAGTTCTTCAGCTGTGGGATTAATAATTAATTTCTTGCCAATTTTTCCAACTACTACTCCAGAAACTGGTCCATCAAACGGAATATCACTTATTCCTAAAGCTAAACTAGATCCTAATAATGCAGTCATTACCGGAGTATTATCTTGATCAACAGATAATACTGTATTTACAACCTGAATTTCATTTCTTAAATTTTCATCGAACATTGGACGTATTGGTCTATCAATAATTCTAGCAGCTAAAGTAGCTTCATCACTAGGACGTCCTTCTCTTTTAATAAATCCTCCAGGAATTTTCCCTACTGAATATAATTTTTCTTGATACAAAACTTGTAAAGGAAAGAAATCTTGACTTACTGTGTTTTTTCCCATTACCACTGTTGATAATACTACTGTATCACCATAACGAACCAAAACAGCACCATTTGTTTGTTTTGCCAATTCTCCAGTTTCTACGATAAGTTCTCTACCTAAAAAATCCATTTTAAATATTTTTTTCATAATCCACCTTCTTCTTTTATATATAAAAAGACACCATAAAAAATAGTGCCTTATTTTCTAATATTTAATTTTTTAATAACATTTCTATAACTTACTACATCATTTTCTTTAAGATAGTTTAAAAGTTTTTTTCTTCTTCCAACTTTCATAAATAAACCTCTTTTAGAATGAAAATCATGTATATGAGTTTTTAAGTGATCTGTTAAATCATTAATTTCTTTAGTTAAAATTGCAATTTGAACTTCAGCACTTCCAACATCATTTTCTGATTTAGCAAATTCTTTAATAATACTTGCTTTTACTTCTTTACTTAAAGCCATTCTCTTTTCCTCCTTTTTTTAATAACCGTTTAATCTTAGTAAAGAATCGGAGTTGCTCTAAACCAAGACAAAACTTCTAACTAATTATATTATAATAATTAGAAAAAAGCAACATAAATTAATAATTTAGAAATTTCATTAAATTTTTTGAATTCATTGAGCCAATATAAGCATCAACACATCTTCCATTTTCAAAAACAACAGTAACAGGTGTGTAACCATGTTCTTTCATAATATTACCTATTTCATCATTTATTATTGTTTCCTTACCATCTATAGATAAAGTTAACTTTTGTTTAACATCAATCTCACTTGTTAAACTTTTCCAATTCTTATCCTTTTTGTTAATTGTTTTATAATTTAAATAATAAGTATCTTTGTTTTTTTGTGATTGAACTCTTTTTAAAACAGGCGAATAGGATTCACATGCTTGACAACCAGGGTATCCAATATACAAAACAAAATCTTCTTTATTTTCTATTTTAGATACAACATCTGATAATGAAACTTCAATAAAATCCAATAATTTTAAAGTTTCTACACCATTATTGTCCTTTTTTAAATTTATATTTATTGAATTATATATAGTTGAAAATAATATTCCTAATACTATGAAGATTGATATTATAATCAATACTATTTTCCTTTTATCATTGCCTTTTTTATTTTGTTTGACTTTCTTCTTTGCCATAAAATCACCCATGTCCCTATTATATCATTTCGATTATTTTTTTCAACGAAAAAAAGGACCGAAGCCCTTTTGTTTTCAAAATGGTGTCCCGCCCGAGATTCGAACTCGGGACCCTTTGATTAAAAGTCAAATGCTCTACCTGCTGAGCTAACGGGACAAATCTGGCTGCCTCGGGTGGATTCGGACCACCGAAATGTCAGAGTCAAAGTCTGATGCCTTACCGCTTGGCTACGAGGCAATCGAAATGGTGGAGGGACATGGATTTGAACCATGGAACCCGAAGGAACAGATTTACAGTCTGCCGCGTTTGACCACTTCGCTATCCCTCCAAAAAAAATGGTGCCGACAGAGAGAGTCGAACTCCCAACCTACTGATTACAAGTCAGTTGCGCTGCCAATTACGCTATGTCGGCAAAAATAATGGTGGGCGATGTAGGACTCGAACCTACGACCCCCTGCTTGTAAGGCAGGTGCTCTAACCAACTGAGCTAATCGCCCATTAACACTGGACGTAACTAAATATACCATTTAAAACGCGAAGTGTCAATAATCTTTTGCAAATTTTTTTAAATTTATAAGAATTTTGTTTCTTCTAATACTATTCCTTCTAAATAATATTTAGGAATATCATTAATTAGACTTTTATTTTTCATACTATTTTTAGAAGCACCACCTAATATTACTACTTGATTTTTTAATTTAACTTTAGAATCAATATTAACAATCAAATCATTATCAAATGTCTTAAACACCTTATATAACTTACCTTTAATTAAGACTTTTTTAACATCTATT
>JAZRRD010000132.1:0-2341 GCA_045650425.1 Bacilli bacterium
AAAAAAGAACAAGTTGAAGTAGAAGAAGTTGATAAAAAGGGTAATATTGTTAAAAAGAAAAGATGGAGAAATACAGAAAATGTAGAATTATGGTTAAGTGAATACAATGTATTATCAGAACAAGATATAGAAGATTTAAATAAAGAAGAACAAGAATACAGATTAAGTTTATTGATTGACGAAATATAAAAATATCAGTATAATAAAAATATAAATAAAGAAAGGAAGTGCTTATATGAAAGATAAAATGATTCAACAATTAAAAGAATTAGTTCCTAATAATAAGGAGATTGTCTATGTTTGTATAGGCACTCCTAAAGTTTTAGCTGATAGTTTAGCACCATTATTTGGAACTCTAATAAAACAACGAAATTTAAATATAGAAGTATATGGAGATTTGTATGATAGTGTAAATGCTAAAAATATTAATGATATTAACAAAAAAATACCAAAAGATAAATTTGTAATTACTATTGGTAGTTGTGTTGCTAAAAAAACAAATGTTGATAGAGGTAAAATTATAGTTGGGAAAGGTTTCGCAAACCCTGGTGATGGAATCGGAAAAATATTAGACCCCATAGGAGATGTAGTGATAAAAGGTGTAACAGTCACAATGAAAGAAAGTATATTAGAAAATAATTGCACACTAACAGATTTATATGATATGGCAAATTTCTTAGTAGATACAATAGAAGAATTTGAAAATAATAGGAGGATGTGATTTATGAAAACTAGCTATTTTGCAAAGTATAGTAAATTACCACAAGAGTTAAAAGATAATTTATATCCTATACCAATAAGTACAACAGTTCCAAAATGGTTTACAGAACATAGAGAAAGTCATAAATTTGTATCACCACATAAAATGTTATATGAATATAAAAATGGTAATATAACTTGGGAAGAATGTTGTGAAGAATATTTAGAATATTTAATTGGACTTGAAAAGGATAATGGAAATTTATATGAATACTATATGAGTATCGAAGAGGAAGTAAAAAAAGAGGTTGTATTATTATGTTATGAAAACAATGATAAACCATGTCATAGACATATATTAGCTAATTATTTAAATGAAAAATATAATGTAAATATAGAAGAATTATAAAAAATAAAAATATTATAATAAGGAGGAACACCTATGTATATTGATAATGTAAAAATAGAAATTAATTCTTGTAATAAAAAAATAATAGCAAAACAAGATAAATTGATAATGTGCGGCCCCTGTGCTATCGAGAGTTATGAACAACTTTTAGAAACTGCTAAATTTGTTAAATCACAAGGGGCAAATATTTTAAGAGGTGGTGCATATAAACCTAGAACATCACCAAACTCTTTTCAAGGTTTAAAAGAAGAAGGATTAGAGATATTAAAAGCTATAAAAAAAGAAACAAATATGGCAGTAATTACGGAACTTGTGGATATAAGAGATTTAGAAAAGGTATATGAAGTTGCAGATATAATACAAATAGGGTCAAGAAATATGCAAAATTTCACATTGCTTACAGAAGTTGGCAAACAAGATAAGCCTATAATGTTAAAAAGAGGTGCTTGTGCAACAGTAAAAGAATGGATAGGTGCATCAGAATATATTGTGGCAGAAGGAAATAATAAAATCATTATGTGTGAAAGAGGAATAAGAACATATGATAGTTATACTAGAAACACATTAGATTTAGCAGTAGTACCTATTATACAAAAAGAAACTAATTTACCGATAATAGTAGACCCTTCACATGGAACAGGTGTAAGATATTTAGTTAAACCTATGGCATTAGCAGGGTTAAGTTGTGGGGCAGATGGATTAATGATAGAAGTACATCCTAACCCAGAAAACGCTTTATCAGATGGTATGCAATCATTACACTTTGATGAATTTGAAGATTTAATGAAATCAATTAATAAATAGGGAGATGATAAATATGAGTAAATTAAGAGTATTTGAATCATTTAGTGGTGTAGGAAGTATGACAATGGCATTAAGAAACTTAGGGGTAGATTTTGAATTAGTAGGAACAAGTGAAGTAGATAGGTATGCTTTGTTAGCTTATGATGCAATTCATAGCGACCCAAATGAAGAAATTGAATTACCTCCAAAAGAAGAAATGTTAAAAGAATTTGAAGAGAAACATATAGCATACAATTTTTCTAATGGAAAATCAGAAATACCAAGAGGGTTAAAGGATATAGAAAAATTATATAAAGCACACATAAGAAGTAAGAATTATGGGGATATACAATTAATAAACCCAGAAGATTTACCAGAAATGGATTTATATACTTATAGTTTTCCTTGTAAAAATATATCAGTTGCAGGGCAAATGAAGGGATTAGAAAG
>JAZRRD010000133.1:0-1618 GCA_045650425.1 Bacilli bacterium
TAATAGTGTAAAATGGTTTCGGAAAGTATAGAAAAAGGAAATCCTTTTTGATATAATAAATATCAATAAACACAAATAAAGAAAGGATTTCCTTATGAATAGTATATCACAAAATTTAAGAAATGTCTTGAAAAATAGAATAAAAACTTTAATTTCTCCAATTTTTTATAATATGGTAGATTTTGCTGTTGATAATCTGTTCTCTAATTCTGATAATGATAAGTATCTTTCTTTTATTGCCTCTATCCAAAATTCTGTTAGAGAATCTATAAAAAATATTATTGTTGCTACCTTTGAAGAATTAGATGCTCAATTTAAAACTTCTGATGAACGCTTGAACAGATATTACATAAACAAATCTAATGTTAATCGAACTTTAACTACTATTTTTGGTACTATTTCTTTTAAAAGAACTTACTATACTTCTAAATTTTCTGGCAAACATTTTTTCTTCATTGATAATGCTTTTGGTTTGCCTAAATATGACCATTATGACCCTGTTGTTAAGGCTATTGCTATTTCTAATGCTTCCCTGTCTTCACAATCTGCATCTGCTCGTTCGACTTCTGCCTTCATTAGTGATATTTCTTTTTTTACTGATTCTTCTTCAATTAAAAATATTCCTCGTCAGTCTATTTTTAATTGGATTAACAACTGGAACATTCCCAATGTTCTTCCTTCTGAATCTACTACTCCTGATACCCTCTATGTTATGGCTGATGAAAAGTATATTGGAGCTCAAGATATTAAAAAAGATATTATGATTAAATCTTTTGTCACATTTGAAGGTGTTAAGGATATTTCTAAAAATCGTCGAGCTCTCATTAATCGCTCTGTCTTTTCTCACTATGGTGATGGTGCTTGGCCTGCTTTTATGGATTTTATTTCTCAAAAATATGACTTTGAAAACATTTCCAATATTTGCTTGCTTGGTGATGGTGCGACTTGGATTAAATCTGGTAAAAATGAACTTAAACTTTCTACTAACAATATTGTTAAATTCTACCTCTGTGAGTTTCACTTTAAGCAAGCTATTAACCATATAACCTCTGATAAAGATGAACGTCGTTACCTGTTACATATTTTTAATATTAAACCTAAGCAATATTTTATTGACAGTGTTAATACCATTATTAACCAAAACTTTAAAAGAAAAGAAACTATCTCTAAAAAGCTTATCTACATTATTAATAACTATTCTCATATTAAATCTATGCTTAATTTAAACATTGGTTCTTCTATGGAAAGCCACATTTCTCACTTAATTGCTTCCTTTTTCTCTTCTAGACCTAAAGGCTTTTCTACTAAAAGAATCAAACAATATTTAAAAATTAATGATTATAAAAATAATAATTTTAACTTATTCAACTTATACATAATGTCCTATAACAATAAAGAAACTGTTACTATTAATGAAAATCATCTTGATTTTTCTATATTTGATAAAGATACAATTAATAATGTTCCTGTTTTAACTACTGGTAAAACTTCTCCAGAATACACTATTCTACATGCTTTAGCTCATTCTTGATAACAAAAAGAGAACTTAAATCTATCTTGTTTAAGTTCTCTTGGACGATTTTTCGTTTTGTTGATTTTATTATATTTTAAAAAATTT
>JAZRRD010000134.1:0-8438 GCA_045650425.1 Bacilli bacterium
ATCATTAAAATATTTTTTTCTATTCTTTTTATTTATTATATTTAAAACTAGTACTATTAAAAAAATAGAAACTATATAATATAAAATCCCCATTAAAATAAAAACAGTTCTAGTCATAAAGTCACTCCTTATTTTCATTATTAATTTTAACATGTTTAATAATTAATTAAAAGTCTAAATAAATTGTATTGTGAATTTTTTTTATTTATTATATAATTAATAAAGAATAAGGGAATTAGGTGATACAATGTTTCGAGAATTTGATTACGATAATAAGCCAGTTGTGGAAATAGTTGATGAAATGTTGTCTGATGCTATTAGAAACGGCGCATCAGATATTCACTTTGACCCTACTCCAGATGTTTTAAATGTAAGAATCAGAATTGATGGAGAATTAAGAGAATATGCAAAAGTACCTGCTAGCGTAAAGAAAAATCTTTTAACTAGAGTTAAAATTATTTCAGGAATGAACATCACTGAAACAAGACTTCCTCAAGATGGAGCTATTAAAAATTTAAACAAAGAAACTGTCGTTGACATGCGTGTTTCTTCCTTACCTATCGTAGATGGCGAAAAAATTGTTATTCGTATCTTAGATTATTCTAAAAGTCTTGAAGGAATTGAATCGTTAAATTTTACCGAAGAAAATTTAGAAAAAATACTAAAAGCAATTCATATGCCTCATGGTATAATTTTAGTTGCTGGTGCTACTGGTACAGGAAAATCAACTACTGTATATGGTATACTTCAAAAATTAAATGATGTAAAAAGAAATATTATTACTGTTGAAGATCCAGTGGAAATGAAAATACCAGGAATTAACCAGGTTCAAGTTATGTCTGAAATTGGTCTTACATTTGGTAATACGTTGAGAAGTATTTTACGTCAAGACCCTGATACAATAATGATCGGAGAGATTCGTGATGATGAAACAGCTCGTATTGCTGTTCGTGCATCTATTACAGGTCATTTAGTTTTATCTACTATTCATACAAATAATTCATTATCAACTATTGAAAGACTCTTAGATATGGAAGTTGAAAGATATTTACTTGGTTCTGCTCTAACAATGATTATTAGTCAAAGATTAACTAAAAAATTATGTCCAATTTGTCGTGAACAAATAAAAACAACAACATATCAAAAAAATGTCTTTAAAAAAGTTTTAGGAGTAGACGTTGACGCAATATATGCACCAAAAGGATGTAGTCAGTGTTTTGATGGATATCGTGGTCGGGTTGCAATCCAAGAAGTTTTATTAATTAATCAAGAAATTAGAGATGCCATAATGTCTAATTTAAGAAAAAAAGAATTAAGAGATTTGGTTTATAACGAAGAAAACGTTCAAACGCTTTTACAAGATGGACTAAAAAAAGTTATTGTGGGATTAACTAGTTTTGAGGAAATTTTAACAGTAATTGATATTGGCGAAGATATCGATGAAGATGATTTAGAATTAAAACAAGCCTTAATTGGTAATTATGATAATTCAGAAGAACATACATCTGAACTAATCGAAGAAATAGAAATGTTATAAAGTAGCTTTAGCTACTTTTTTCATAAAAAAAAGAAACTTGAAAGTTTCTAGTTAATTTTTCTTGTCACATCATCTGTTGGATGCATTAAATTTTTTATTTCATTAAAGGTATAATCTATTAAAGATTTATATAATAATTTTGTTTCTTGATTTAGATCATTATAACGTAATAATAAGTAATCTATCATATTTATTAACTCATAAACTTTGTTTCTTGATTCTTCATCTATTATATTTTCTGCATATATAAATATTAAAGCTTCAATGTATAAATTATTATCACTTGAAGAAAGGACTTCTTCTCGTGCTTTTTCTACTAAAAATGCTCTGCTATGTAAATGTTCATACTCTTCTTTAGTATAAATTAAGTTTTCTATTTGTTTAGTTTTTATTGGAAATAATAGATTACTTAATACATCTACACCTTCTTGTTTTTCTTTCTTTCCAATGTAAGTTATTTGTCCGTTTTCATTAACATAATTTCTCAAATTAATAATAGTGTTCGATACTAACTTTGTTAATTCTGATTCATTAATTTCCTTACCAGAATATTCAAAATATAAATCTTTTAAATATTGAATAGTATTAATATCAATATTTTCAAATTGATTCTTTAATAGCTTCATATTCTTTCCTAAAGTAAATACAATTACTTCTTGGTATTCCTCATATGAAAGTCCCACGTACTTAGAAAGCGATTCTAAAGTTTCATAAGCAAAAAATAATTCTTCATAATCATTCCCATTAAAAAATTGTACCATGTCGCTAAAATATTCTTTAGGACCTTCATCCTTAAAATTAATATGATCTTTAATCACATCTTTTAAATCTCTGACCATAAAATGATTTTCTAACTTTTGTAGAGCTTGACTTTTATTTGTCATTGTAACCCCTCCTAGATGCCAATTATTATATAAACTTTACACTAAAATGTCAAGAAAAAAAGAAACTTGCTAGTTTCTCTATTCTGTGTAGTTTGGATTGTATGTTACAGTTGCATATATATCCTCAGAATCCCCTGTATAATTCCAGTGCGTTTCTAAAGTTACATTCTTCAACGCATCAACTTCACTCATCTTAATAATTATATCTGTTAAGTTAGGATTAGATGAAAAAACCCTAGAATCTATATATGTAATTGAACCAGGTATAACTACTTTAGTTAATTGATTTTCACTAAATGCATTTTCATGAATTTCAGTTAACCTACTCGGATTTTCTTCGGTATCCTCAAATGTCACTTTAGAAATATCATTTCCATCAAAAGCGGCATATCCAATGGTTTGAACTGTGGCCGGAATAGTAACAGTAGTTAATTGATTATTTTCAAAGGCTGATGTATCAATTGTGGTCAGCATTCCATTTTTAGGTAGTTTGACCTCTTTTAATATGCCTTTGCAATAATAATATTCATCACCCCATGATTGACATGTATCATCCACTTCTATTTTAGTTTCATATTCTCCTAGAAATGCATCATAACCTATTGTTTCTAAATAAATAGTTTCACTTAAATCTAAACTAGTTATTCCTAAGCTAACCATACCAACTTGTTCCATTTCGTAATTGTACTCGATACTTTGAAAATCAAAATCTTCATATTTTGTCCAATCAATCGAATTATATTTATCAACACTATCAATAATATTTATATAATCTGATAGATTACAATTTTCTGGATTGTCGCATAACGCCTCCTTATACAGGTTAATTATAATTTCATCATAATCTGTACCTTTTAACACAAGAAAAGCGACTTCATCACCAGTTTCTTTATTTATTACCACACCATCTAAAGCTTTCAAAAAAGATAGTATATTTATTGTTTTTACTTTGATTCCATTTATTTCCGCAGGTACTTTTACATCTGTTCCACATGATCTATCATAATCCCAAATAGTTCCGTCATTTGCAATCGTAAAACACTCTGGAACTTCGATTCCTTGTCCTCCGGTTATAAATACTTGTCCTTGGAATATTTTGCTTTGTTCAGAAACTGGTGCATCCTCACTAACCCATATTCTCAATGTATGTTCATTTGTTCCATTTGCAGAAATACTCTCTACACTTACTTGTTTACTTACTCTTGTTGTATATGTATTTGTTGAATCTGCATATTCTACATTACTTAATTTTCCATATACATGGGATGACGAATCATCTAATTTTACTTTGATGCTTGAATCTTGTAAGTAGTTTGATTCTTCCACTCTATTTAGTCCTACGATATAATTTATTTCTTCATCACAATTATTGGTTACTGTAAATGTATATCCTGTTAGACTACTTACTTCGTCATCACTTATTGGCCAGGCACTATCTAAATTTATTGATTCAGATACATCATCTAAATCTAAACTTAAGCATGCTGCTACGATATCATTTGGCGTTTCTTGTGTTTTTGTCACTTGCCAATAGGCATATGTGCTTGATACTACGATTATTAGTACTATTAATATTCCTAGTGATAATCCTATTATCTTATTTCTTTCGTTCTTTTCCATATCTTTACCTCTTTTCTATTTTAATCATACCCCCCCCCAGATACAAAAAGTCAAAAAAAATCGACTTTAAAAATTCGATTTTTTGTAAACTTTACATTTTTATGTTTATTAATTCTCTTCCTTTGTATCCTTCAATGTAAACCTCATAGAATTTTCCTTTTTCTAATTTATTAAATGTTTTAACCTTTAAATAATTGCTAGTGTGACCCACAGAATAATTTTCATAAACTTCTTCAACTAAAACATTTACTAACTTACCAATATACTTTTTATAATATTCTTCTTCTAATTTATCTGATAATTCTATAAGTTTGCCAGCTCTAATTTTTTTATCACGCTCATCTACTTGATAAGGCATTTTACTAGCTACAGTACCTGTCCTAACAGAATATGGAAAAACATGAATCTTAGCAAAATTAATACTTTTACAAAACTCATAAGTTTCTTCAAAAAGGGTTTCATCTTCATATGGATGTCCTACTATAACATCTGTTGTAATAGATATATCTGGTCTAATATTTCTTATTAATTCTATTTTATTTTTAAAATATTCTAGATCATATTTACGATTCATTTTTTTTAAAATATAGTTAGAACCAGCTTGTAATGGAATATGAATATGATTACATATTTTAGGATTATTTTTTAATTCATTCATAAACTTATCATCTAATTCAGTTATCTCAATCGAAGAAATTCTAATTTGTTTTAGTTCTTCGATTAAAGATAATTCATGAATTAAATCAGTTAAATTTTTACCATTTGAATTATAACTACCGGTATGGATACCTGTTAAAACTATTTCTTTGTGTCCATTATTTACTAAAATTTTAGCTTCTTTTAAACATTCATTAAAATCTTTAGAACGAATACTTCCTCTTACATAAGGAATTATACAATAAGAACAAAAATTATTACATCCATCTTGAATTTTTAAAAATGCTCTAGTTTGGGAAGTAAATTTTTTGACATTCATAGATTCAAATTCTAGATTGCGTTCCTTATATATCTTAATATATTTATTATGAGTATCTTGATATTCCCGTAATAATTCTACTATTTTACTTTTATCTTTATTACCTAAAAGAATATCTACATTTAATTCTTCATACGCTTCTTTGTTATTTTGAACACTGCATCCGCACACTACTAAGATAGCTTTTTCATTTTCACGTTTTATTCTTCTGATTATTTTTTTGGATTTATTATCAGCCATATTAGTAACTGAACAAGTATTAACAATAACAATATCACTATCAATATATTTTTCTTCATATATATAATTACTAGCTAAAAGTAATTCTTTCATAGCTTCACTTTCATAAGTATTTACTTTACAACCTAAAGTTATTATAGAAAACTTCATAACATCACTTCTTTACTAAGTAAGTATAACATATTAGTTTGAATTAAAAAAGCAAGTAATTATAACTTGCTTTCTGTTTAATCAATATCGTCTAAATTTAATTCAATATTATTAACTTCATAATCTTTATCAATTGATTTAACATTTAGATTTTCAATAAATAATGTAGCTTTAAAATCCTTTATAGAAGCATTTATTGCATCTTCCAATTCTTTATTTAAACTTAAATTTAAATTCTTAATTGGTGTTTTTAATGAAACATTATTAATTGTTTTTTCTCCTCTTGCTTGACTAATAATATTCATAATTAAATCACCATTTTTAATTTCTGAAGCAAAATCAAATTCTAATGGTTGTATTTCTGTTATATGAATAGATTTTTTATCTTTAAATAATTCTTGATATATTTCTTCGGTAATGAACGGGAAGAAAATGCTAAAGTCTTGTAATAATTTATAAAGAATTGTATATACAGTTTTTTGACCAGAATATCTTGGAGTATCTCCGAATTCTTCAGGTCTATATAATCTGTGTTTTACAATTTCTATATAATTATCACAGAAATTCCAGAAGAATTTTTCTAAATGATTTAAAGCAAGACCTACTTCATATTCATCTAAATATTTAATAAATCCTTTTTCCATTTCTGAGAAACTGCCTAAAATCCATTTGTCAATATACTCATAATCTTCAAATTCTTTATCTTCATAATCTGTTAAATGCATTTCTATAAATTTAGAGACGTTCCAGATTTTATTAATTAATTTTTTACCACGTAATAAAGTTTCTTCGCTAAATACTATATCAGTTCCTAATCTTCCTGAGCCAGCCCAATAACGAATTACATCCGCAGAATACTGAGCAATTAAGTCAATCGGCTCAACTTTACTATTTCCTTTACTCTTGCTAATTTTTTCTCCTTTACCTGCCATAACGAATCCTGAAATCATTACGTTATCCCATGGTCTTTGTCCGAAATGATAGAATGATTTTACAATGGTATAGAAATCCCATGTTCTAATAATTTCTGAAGCATTTGTTCTTAAACTCATAGGTTTTAACATTTCTTCATAATTATCTTCTTCACCATATCTCATATTAATAAGTGGTGTAACAGATGAAGTTGCCCATGTATCCATTACATCTGTTTCTGGTGAAAATTCTTTACAGCCACATTTTGGACACTTATCAATGTATGGTTTATCTACTAATGGATTAACTGGTAAATCTTCTTTTCTTGCATAAATTGGTTCACCACATTCTTTACAATACCATACAGGAAATGGTACCCCAAAATATCTTTGACGAGAAATACACCAATCCCATGCAACATTATTAACCCATTCATTATATCTGTTATGCATATGTTCTGGATGCCATTTAATTTCATTTCCTATTCTAATGAAATCATCTTTATGATTCATAATATCTATAAACCATTGATTCATTACGGAATATTCAACTTCTCTTCCACATCTTTCATGTGTTTGAACTTCATGTTCTAATTCATCTATTTTTACAATGAAGCCACCATTTTGTAAATCTTCGACAATTTGTTTTCTAGCTTCTTTGATTTTTAAGCCACCATAATTAGGTACTGAATCAGCAATTCTACCATCATCAGTAAAGATATATTTTAATGGTAAATTATATTTTTTCCACCATTCAATATCAGTTTGATCTCCAAAAGTACAACACATAACAACGCCAGTTCCTTTATCGATCGCAACTTTTTCATCTCCCATAATTGGAACTTCAACATTTACTACTGGAATTTTAGCAGTTTTTCCAATCAAATGCTTATGTTTATCATCATCTGGATTAACGAAAATGCATACAATCGCAGGTAATAATTCTGGTCTAGTTGTTGCAATTGTAAATTCTTCGTTATCTTCTACTGTTGTGAAATTAACATAATTAAAAGTAGTTTTAATTGTTTTAGTCTCTAATTCTGCTTGTGCTATAGAAGTTAAACATTCATTACACCATAAGGCAGGACTTTCTTTATGATAACAATGACCTTTATTTATTAAATCTAAAAATGACAATTGACTTACTTTTATTGTAGATGGACTAACCGTTTTATAATGAATATCCCAATCAGTACTTACACCCATTTTACTAAATAGTTCTTGAAAGTCTTTTTCATATTTATCAGTAGTGTCATAACATAATTTTGAGAATTCTTCTCTACCTATTTCATGTGCTTTCTTTCCTTGCTCTTTTTCAACTAATCTTTCACTTGGTAAACCATTATCATCAAATCCAAATGGATAGAAAATATTATATCCTCTTAATCTTTTATATCTTGCTATCATTTCAGTTTGTGAATATGAAAAGATATGACCAATATGAATATTACCACTTACAGTAGGCGGAGGTGTATCTATCGAATATACCTCTCTTTGATCAGGTTTAAATTCATAAACTTTATTTTCTTTCCAATAATCTAACCATTTTGCTTCTTTTTCTAAAGCGTTGTATTTTTTATCCAACATTTTATTCATTTCTCTCTTTCTAATAAAAAAACACTCATCCAAAGGACGAATGTTTCGTGGTACCACCTTAATTTTACTCATTTTTATAACGTAGACATCTACGGGCATAAGCCAACTCCCAAGCAACCTTCAATAGTATTTCTTTAAGAAAACTCGCAGCTTTTGTTCCCCTCTCTTTTAAATACTTGACTATTTACTCCTCTTGTTCTTCGTTTTTATAAATGTATTTTAACAAATTAAGCATAAATTTGCAATCTATAATTCATAACTATCTATAATTTCATCATATTCATAAATATTTAATATATTATTTTCTAATTTTGCTTCAGCATATGAATCATATGAATTTATCAAATTCATAGTATTATCATCGGTAAGTGAATATATTTCTAAATTATAAAATGACCATATTGCAACATAATTATTAAATAATAGATATTTTAAAATACTTGTACCTTCAAAATAATTTAAATTATCATAATTTTCTATTTGATATGTTTCATCAGAAAGTTTAGTAACAACTAAATTTTCAT
>JAZRRD010000135.1:0-14550 GCA_045650425.1 Bacilli bacterium
TTTTATTTTTACAATTTATAATTTAAAAGAATAATAGGTGGTACTATGGTAGAAAATAGATACGAAATATTTGATGCAAATAATAACAAATTTATAGTTTTTAAAACTCCAGTAAACTTTGTTTGTAAAAAAGTTCTTTCAAATAATTCTATGATAGATCCAACTCTAGACGAACTTACATTTATTATCGAAGAATTAAAAAAAATAAAACAAGCTCAAACTGTACTTAATTATGATCAAGCTTTAGCAAAAATAAAAGAATTTATTGATAACGGAACTCTAAAAAATCTGAATGAAATAGAAAACTATATTAACAATTTACAATTAAATGCAGTTGATAAACAAAAATTATTTGAACAAAGCAAAAGCTATTTAGAAAATAAAATTAAGATTACTACTCCAGTAACTCAATTACGAGATAAAATTATTGAACATTTAAGAAAAGAAAAACAAGCAGGAACTTTTCTAGTAGCTAATTTTAGCGTAATAGACAATATGACAGGTCCTTCCTATTGTAAAATCTCATTAGATAGCTATAATAACGCTAAAAAAATTAATTTAGAAATGGAATCTCTAGATTATAATGAAGAATTAAAAAAAGAGTTAATAGAACCTGTGATTGAAGAAATTGTTTTAAGTAGTGAAGTAACAGAGCCTACAATCACACCTGTACCCGGTGGAATATACCGTTCAAACTTAAACTTAACTAGCAAAGACAATAAAATAACTCAACTACACAATATCGAAGAAGAATACGCAAATAAATTAGACCAACATGTAAAAAAATTAATGAGTGAAACGAAAATCAATGATCATTCTATGAGAGATGAAAGAATAAACGAATTACAAGAAGAAAAGGAACTAGAAAAAGATAATACAAGAAAAAGAATAAAACCAGTAGATTCACTTGAAAGCAAAGGTTTTTCTAATAGTTATCTACTATATGGAATTATATCATTAACTTCAGCATTACTAATTATATTACAAATATTCTTTATATCATAAACTTTTAAAGAATCAATAATTATCTTAGTTATAGTACTAACTGAAAAGCAGTGCTTTTCTTTTTTTATATTTAATTAAAACTACAACAAATTAAAAAAAGTCTAAATATCGACTTTTTATTCATTAAACAATTTATTTTATTAGTCTAATTACTTTTCGGTTCTAAATGAACAACTCTTTCAACAGTTTTATTCTTTTCAACACCAGAATTTAATTGACTTAATATAGCTTCTGCTTGCTCATTAACCTGATTTAAAGTATTAAGCGATTGTGCTTCATTAACTCTTGAAGCCTCGGCAAAACTTTCAATATTATTTCTAATTTCTTTTACTATATTAGTAACCTCTACATTTATTTTCAAAAAAACCTCTTCACTTATACTGCAAGCTTGTGCCAAATTATTATTTACACCTCTAAACTTAAACCCTAGATTATCTAATTGAGTATATTGAATATCCGTACCATCCCAAACTAAGTTATAACATGCAGAAAGTAAAGCATTGGCAGATGTATTCATCCTCTATTCCCTTCCCTTCTTTGTGCTACAGATTCACTAATAGAATACCCTCTTTCTGCTTTTGATACTAAATCTTTTTGCTCTCTAATAAATTTTTTAATTACATTAATTAAAGCATTAGGACCATCCACTAAAGAATCCGCATATGTCTCTACTGTTTTTCTTAAAAATATTAACCTTTCTTTTTGTGATTCACCTAAAAATCCAGAATCATAAAAACTTTGAACAACAGCTTCATTATTAAATAATCTCAATAACTCATCAAATTTAGTATAAAATTTTATTACAGCGCCATTAAAATCTGCTATGTAACCATCCATTTCTTCTAAATCTCTCATACTCAAAACTTTATCGTTTACAGTTTGACCATTTAGAGTTCGATCATATATATTACCTGGCATAATATCCCTCCTCTATCTTTTACAAAATAATATTAACATTTATAAAGAATAAAATCAATATAATTCTAAAAACTTTACATATAATTCAGGAAAAAAACATTAAAATTTAAAAAAACCAATATTTTTAATATATTAGTTTTTTAATCTTTTGTAACTTTAATGTTCATTTTATTCAACGCCACTAAACTTAATCTAGGATCAACGTTATCAAAATAAACTTCTAATTCATAATCTCCAGCGCCTTTTCCAGATAAATCAACATAAGCTGAAATATTATCTGCAGTAACTGAATCTATAACTGACTGAACACCTTTTACTTGAACAGATAGTTTATTATTATTTACAGCATTCGCAGAATAACCATCTGATAAATTACGATATTTTACATCAGTTATTTCTATAGTTTTTTGTTGTTCTTCACCAAATGTAACAGTTATAGTTGCATTAGATGCACTCATATGTCTTACACCATTTGGTTTGGAGATAGTAACATTATAATTTTTAGTTCCCTCGTTACCTTGACCATCAACATTTATAGTCACTGGAACTCTTTTTATCTCACTAACTTTGTCTTTATCTCCATAAATATCAATTGAGAAACTAGCACTATTATTTATTAAAATCGATGCTATAGCTTTTCCCGTTACTAAATTTCCAGTTGTCTGAACTGATAATGGCACACTTTCAGAATATGAGTCTAAGATTACCTTAGCAGATAAGTTGGCTGGAACTATTGTAACGTTTTCTACAATTTCTCCTTCTTCATCATAGGCAACTACAGGAATATTATCAATATCAAAAGTTCCTGATTCTTTTAATGTTTCGTTACTTAGATCTACTAAAGCTTTTACTGAGGCAATTCTATTTAATGTATCTTCACTACCTTTTACAACTACTTCGTTTTTAGATAATTCTACATTCTTAACATTTAATTTTTGATTTAATTTACTTGAGTTTAATAAATCATAAGTTACATCAAAAACTTGACTAATACGATTCTTGATACTAACTGTAACATAAGATGGGTCAAGTCTATAAGATAAAGATTCAACAGATTTTGTATATGTAAGATATACTTTATGTGATGATGAACTTGCATCATAATCAGTCAAATCTAAGATTACTTCATGATCTCCTAATTGTTTCGCAAGATAAATATCACTTTTTCGTCCAGTTAAAATTAAATCTACTTCCTCAGGTATACCCTCAACAACATAAGCTTCCTCATTATATCTTACTGTAAGAGGAACATTAGTTATAACTTCAGCTTCATTTTCAACTAAAGAAATTACCTTAGAATCTGTTAAAAAGAATACTCCAACTGCCAAAACCAAAGATGCATAAAATAATACATTAGGTCTATTTAATAACTTATCTAACCCACCAGTCTTTTTATTAAATCCATTTGTAATTCTAAAAATAAATTTACTTATTGGAGTTACAAGATATTTATCAAAAAAGTTATAAATACCTTTAAACAAATTCTTAAACATCTTCACTAATTTACGCATTTGTTTGATCCTCACTTTCCTTTTCTTCATTACTATCAGCTTCGTAGAAAACTTCAGTCTTAGGATTTAAAGAATCAATTAACATAATTCTAAATTCGTCAATTGTTAAATTATAATGTAATTCATTATCAACGGCGATACTGATACGTCCATTTTCTTCAGAAACTACTAACGCTATAGCATCGGTTTCTTGAGCTACACCTAAAGCAGCACGATGTCTGGTTCCTAAACGTTTATTTACATTTGAATCCATACTAGTTTTAAAGACCGCACCAGCACAAGTTATTCTATCCCCTTGTATTACAACGCCACCGTCATGCATAGGGCCATTTGGGAAGAATATTGTCTCTAATAAATCATAAGTTAAATCAGCATAAACTTTAGTAGCTGGTTCAATATATTGCTGTAAAGAAATTTCTCTTTCAATAACTATTAAAGCTCCAATTCTATTTCTTTTTAAATATTCAACAGCTCGCATAATTTCAAAAACAATTTTTTCTCTTTCATCAACTGTTAATATTTTATGTCTCCCTAACAATTGAGTTCTACCAATAGACTCTAAAACACTTCTAATTTCTGGTTGAAAAATTACTATTATTGCAAGTGGACCCCATTGTAAAACATATTCAATTAAAAGACCAACAGTGTATAAATTTAAAATATTACTTAAGAATTTAATAATTAAAACTAACACAACGCCCTTAACTATTAAAACCATTTTAATATTATTTTTTACATTTTTTAAAATATAATAAAATACTAGCCATACAATTAAGATATCTAACACTTTAGTAAAAATAGTCCAAATATCATTTAATATCATCTTATGATCACTCCTCTTACTAGCTTATTAATTATAACAAAAATTTTTTAACTTTACTAGACCCAAAGATTAAAAGTAAATTTAATTTTTTATCTAAAAAAATCCTCATGAGAGGAATTTTATAATTTATCTTCAGTATTAACCTTTTGAGTTTCACTAACCATATCATTTAATGTTAGATTTACTGTTTCCGCCACTTCTACCTTATCCATAACTTCTTTATCTAACATTATCTTTTTAGTAAACCTTTCATCTTTTTTTGTATCAACCAAATAACCTATAAGAGCAAAAACCAATATTAATGTAATAATTAAAAACCATATATAATTATCTGCTAAAAATGATATTATTGTTTCCATAGTTCCTCCTTATAAATTATATTTATCTTGTCTATATCTATGATATTTTTAGAGACTCTCCCTTAGGTTGAATTTGAATAAATGTATTTCCATCATTTACCTTTAACTCCGTACCATCCATAAATTTATAAATAGTTTGAGCACTTCTACTTTTTTTCTCCCATGTAATTGGTACAGCATATCCTTCAGATATATAATAACCTTTTCCAGTTCCAATATTATTAAAGCCTTGTCTATCTTTACCAGAACCATCATTTAATGCATAATTATCTACTTGATAAGTAATTATATTTTTAAATGTATACTGTTCTTTAGTTACATAGTCATTATGAGTTTTACCATTAACAAAACGCTTATAAACTTTGTTTTCACTGTCATATTCATATGATGATGTCGTAGCTTTCGAATATTTAATAGAAACATTATTAGCAACTTTAACATCTTTTATACTTGCTAAATCTAAGCTATCTACACTATAATCTAATAATAATTCATTATTTCTTGTTGTTCTTTTCTTTCCTATTCCCTTATTCAATTTTTCTATACTAGTAAATAAGGTATGTTCAGATGAAACTTTTAAAGATTTATCTCTCCATCCAGTTTTACTATTATCTACGACAATTCTATCAACACCTAATTTTGAAAAATCACTTTGCGCTTGAGGAGATTGCCCATGATGCACATAAATTGCATCATTTTCTAGAGCATAATCTAAATAATAATGCCTTGAGCTTCTTACAGACCCTATTCTTTCAGTATCTTGGTCTAAGAATAACGCCATATATCTAGTTATTCCACCTTCAACAATCATTTCATAAATAATATATGCATCTTGTAATCCACTTTGTAAAGGTCTAGCTACATTTATATTATTAATCATCACAGCATAAGGTCTTGAAGTAGAATTTACATCTACAATTTGAACTTTCTTTTCTTCTTTAATTTGATTATTTTGGTTTATTTGCTCTTTTTTACTATCATTTGTCTTATTTTCTTTAGATAAAATTAATCCAGCTGAAACACCAGATACAATTACAACTAAACCAATAATAAAGAATAATTTCTTTTTATGTTTTAATCTTAATTTTTTCATTTTTTTACCACCTTTATTTTCTTAATTATACCATCATGCCCCAAAAATAAAAAGAACAAAGTTAATATTTTCTTTGTTCTCTTTCTAAATCTTTTTTCTTTAACGCTTCCCTTTTATCAAAAAGTTTTTTACCTTTAGCTACTGCTATAAGTATTTTTACTTTTCCATTTTTAATATATAACTTTAATGGTACTAAAGTTTTTCCATTTTCTTTAAGTTCACTTTTCAATTTTAAAATTTCTTTTTTATGCAATAAAAGTTTTCTGGTTCTTCTTTCATCATGATTAAACTGATTACCTTCTTCATAACGAGCTATATACATATTTAAAATAAATGCTTCATTATTCTTTATATTAACAAAAGTATCCTTTAAATCTACAGAACCTTTTCTAATAGATTTAACTTCAGTTCCACAAAGTTCTATTCCTGCTTCATATTCCTTTTCTAAACTATAATCAAATCTTGCTTTCTTATTTATTACTTCCATCTTTATCCTCTACTAACACAAAGTCTATATTAGCTGTTGCTTTAGATGCATTTTCCACACGAACACGAACCTTTTGCCCAATTTGATACATCTTTTTAGTATTTTTACCTATCATTGCTAATAAATCTTCTACATAATTATAATAATCACCTTTTAGTGTATTAACATGTACTAATCCTTCTATTAAATTATCTAACTCCACAAAGAAACCAAAATTAGTAACCGACGTTATTATTCCATCATATTCTTCGCCAATATGATTTTCCATATATTCCGCTGCTTTCATATCAAACACATCACGTTCAGCGTTAATTGACGCCACTTCTCTCTCACTTGATATTTGAGCAATTTGAACTAACGATTGCTCATAATATTTAACTGTATCAACTGATAAATCATGTTTAAATAGGTATGTTCTTAAAAGTCTATGAACAGTTAAATCTGGAAAACGTCTTATTGGACTCGTAAAGTGGGTATAATTTTTACTTGCTAACCCAAAATGTCCAATATTTTCTTTACTATATTCTGCTTTTTTCATACTCCTTAAAAGCATACTCGATAGAATTGTAAATTCAGGTTTGTCATCTAACTCATCTAAAACATTTTGCATAGTCTTTGGCGTTAACTTCATCATATTTGTAGTTATTTTATAACCAAATATTTTTATTAAATTTGCAAAATCATCTATTTTTTCACTATTAGGTTCAGCATGAACACGATATATAAAAGGAAGTTCCATATTTGAAATATGTTCTGCAACTGTTTCATTAGCTACAATCATAAAGTCTTCTATTAAGCATTCACCATCTTCTCGAACTCTTCTCGTAACATCTATAGCTTTTCCATTTTCATCTTGTACAATCTTAGCTTCATCTAAATCAAAATTAATATATCCACGATTATTCTTTTTCTTACGTAAGATTTTAGCTAATACATTCATTTCCTTTAATATATCAGCATAAACTTCATATTCAGGATCAATTATATTTCTTACAATAATATCATTAACTTTAGAGTAAGTCATTTTCTTACGACTCTTAATTACACTTGGAAATATTTCATAATCTAAAACATTACCCTTATTATCAATTTCCATGACACAACTAATTGCAAGTCTTTCTACCCCTTCATTTAATGAACAAATACCATTAGATAATTTATGAGGTAACATTGGAATAACTGTATCAGCAAGATATGAACTAGTTCCTCGTAACAATGCTGTATCTCCTAAAGCTGTATTTTCTTTTACATAATAACTAACATCTGCAATATGAACTCCTAATAAATAATTATCACCTTTAAGCTCTAAACTTATCGCATCATCTATATCTTTTGTATCAGCACCATCAATAGTAAATATTACATCACCAGTTAAATCTTTTCTACCTATTTTTTCATCAGATGTGACTTCTGTAGGAATTGATTCCAACTCTTTTAAAACTTCATCCGAAAAATCAGTTTGAATATTATATTTATAAGCAATACTTAAAATATCTACCCCAGGATCATTTTTATGGCCTAAAATTTTATCAACACATACTAAGTATTTACGTTTTCCTAATTCTTTTAATATTTTTAAATGAACCTTAGAACCTTCGACACAATCTTTAGCACTATTTTGCTCCAACTCTAATATTAAATTTAATTTATCATCATCTAAATCTATTACTTTTTTATTATTTCTTATTAAAATTTCGCCAACTAAATTATCCAATTGTCTATTTAAAATTTTAAGAATTCTACCTTCTCTTTTTATTCCAGATTTAGTAACCTCAGCTAATACAAAATCGTCATGTATGGCACCATTTAAATTATCTCTATCTATATATAAGTCGTCTTCTTTATCTAATAAAACAAAACCAAAACCTTTTTTATTAACAGAAAGCTTACCTAGTTTAAAAAATGGACAATTTTTATAAAGAAGATATTTTTCTTTTTTCGTAATATAAACAATATTCTCCTCTTCTAAACATTTTAACTCTTTCGATAATTCTCTTAATTCATCAGGTGTTCTAAGTCCCATTAAATCATTTATTTCAATTAACGATAAAGCATCATTTTTATCATCTAAAACTTCTAAGATTTTATCTTTCATGCACAATCACCTCCGATAACACAACATTTCTTTTCATAATCTTCCCAAAAGACTTTTATTCTATATTTTTTTATTTCTTCTACGCTATATTCTCTTAATAAACCTGCATTTTCATCAATAAAGCCTTTATCATATAAATCGCTTGAAAATATTTCACACCCTGATTCTGTACCATAACAAACCGCTGTCTTTAAGCCACTATCCATAGAATCAACATATACACAGGCAGCTTCGTTTAAATATTTATATAAATTTTTCTTTTCATATTCATCAGCACTACCAATTAATCCAAAAAAGTTCGTTCCAATCAACACTGATACTGCTCCTAAAATTGCTATAACTACAATTATTTCAACTAATGTAAATCCCTTTTTCATGAAACCTCCTAGTCTACATTAATTATAACACTATAATTTTATAATGTTGATAAATTAAAATATTATTTACATTAATTTACTAAAAAAGGAAAGCAGTTAACTACCTTCCTATTTTAAGAATAAAATCAATGATATTACAAAAAATAATATTCCAAGAACTAGAGTAAAACGACTTATAAAAAGTTCTAATCCTCTTTCTTTCATATTTTGAAATAAAGTCTCATTTCCTCCAGTAATTATTTGCCCTGCATCACTTGCCTTATTACCTTGTAATAAAACTAAAGCAATTATTAAAATTGATACAATTAATAAAATTATTTCTAACATGATAACACATCCAATCACTTAGATATTTTACTATGTTTTTATATAAAATGCAAATTATTTGCTCAATTTTTCTTCAATTCTTAATAATCTATTATATTTGGCTATTCTTTCTCCTCGAGAAAGTGATCCCGTTTTAATAAAAGGAATGTTTAATCCTACTGCAAAATCCGCTATAAAAGTATCTTCTGTTTCTCCACTTCTATGTGAAATAATCATTTTATAATTATTAGATTTAGCTAAAATAATAGTTTTCATCATTTCAGTTACAGTTCCAATCTGATTAGCTTTTAATAAGATAGAATTAGCAGCTTGTTTATCTATAGCAGCCTTTAAATATTTTTCGTTTGTAACAAAATGATCATCACCGACAATCATAATTTTATTTCCTACTAACTTAGTAAATACAGCTAAACTTTCAAAATCATCTTCAAAAAACGGATCTTCAATACTCATAATCGGATATTTACTGATTAAATCAATATAATACTTCATTAAATCATCAGCACTTAAAGATTTTCCATCAATAGTGTATGTGTTATTTTCTTTATCAAAAAACTCACTTGCAGCTATATCTAAAGCTAAATAAACATCTTTTCCAGGAATATATCCAGCTCTTCTAATAGCTTCAATTATTAATTTTATAGCCTCCTCATTACTATTTAAATTCGGAGCAAATCCACCTTCATCGCCAACATTTGTATTCAAATTTTTTGATTTTAATATTTTTTTCAAAGCATAAAAAATTTCAGCGCCAACTCTTAATCTTTCTTTAAAAGTACGAACAACAGGCATGATCATAAATTCTTGGATATCAACGTTAGAATCAGCATGCTTTCCACCATTTAATATATTCATCATTGGAATTGGCAAACTAACTTTACCACTAGATAAATATTCAAACAATTCTTTATTCTCACTTTGCGCTAAAGCTTTTATAGAAGCTAAAGATACAGCAAGTGTCGCATTAGCTCCTAAAAAACTTTTATTAGAAGTACTATCTAATGTATTTAACATTTTATCTACTTCAACTTGATTTAATTCTAAGCCTTCTAAATTATTCTTAATTATAGTATTTATATTATTAATAGCTTTAGTAACACCTAAACCGTTATATCTATTTTCATCGCCATCACGTAGCTCTAAAGCCTCTCTGCTCCCAGTAGATGCCCCGCTAGGAACGGAAGCAACACTAGTTACACCGTTATCTAAAGTTAATTCTACTTCTACTGTAGGATTACCTCTACTATCTAATATTTCTCTTCCTAATATATTTAATATTCTCATTTCAACCACCTTTTATTATTAGTATACAATCATTTTTTAAGAATATCAAAAAAAGAAGCATTATTTGCTTCTTAATTTACATTTTCTTCAACTATTTGATAAGGATCATCATATGTTCCTGTTCCTGTATATTTTAATCCAAACTTTAGATTAAATACAGGGATTTCAAGTGTTTTATCACCTTCAGATAATCCCCCGTAAATGGATTCAGCTGTATATCCAAAAAGATTAGCTGTATCATTTTTAAAATACCATGGAGTCATCGTTACAAGATTTAACCCAGCATTTTCATATAAAAGTCCAGTCATCATAAGTTCATCCGCAGTGATAAATCCATTTAATGCAGTTAATTTGCCATTACCATATTCATTTTCTTCTTTTGTAAATGAATCATTCTTAGAACATATTAAAGATGGCGTAAAATTTCTTAATCTATAATACGACCCATAATAAGTAGTATTTTTACCATATCCTAAAGCTGTATCATCTTCTTCTTTTTCACCATATGATTCATTATATAAGCTACGATCATTACAGAACAAAGAATCTGCCAAAAGGTCTTCCGGAAACCATCCTTCATATAGCAGTCCAGAATAGGCATATTGATTGTGAGTTGTATTAGCATGCGTAGCTTCATAATTATCTGCACCTATTTGCCCATACATATACCCAACATAAGCATTATCATCTGCTGTTCCATTAAACAGTTTACCAGCAGAGGATGCCCAATCTATATGTGAATCCATTATTCTTAAACTCCCATCCCCATTAATTCTTAAAATAGTATATTTAAAATCCTCATATTCAATAAATTTTCTATTACTTAAATTAGCATCATAATAATAATAAGTAGTTCCATAATTATCTTTAGCTTTATAGTATCCAACCTTAGTTTCATCATATTTTGTATAATCTGGAGTTCCCTCTAAAACTGTTGGACTACCTAATGCAATCATAGTTTTTTTAGCTGGAGAAATATAATTAAAATAAACTCTACATACTTCAGTATCTTCGCTAGTTACGTTAACAGTATTAGTTTCTTCATCATATACAACTTCTTTTCCGCTTTCACAGGCACTACGACTAGCATCGTAATCATAATCCTCTGCTAAAGGAACTTCATCAGTACTTAATTCATTTCCATCATCATCAACTAAATAGTAATATAAAGATATTGTATCCTTATTAAACTCAGATACAGAACCTTTAATAATGTTATAAGTTTCAGTAACTTTATAAACTGCAAAAGACTTGTAAAATAAAATCCCCGCAACTAATAAAACAACTGCCACAATCAATACAATAAAACTTCTATTTTTTTTCTCTGGTTTTATTTGATAATCAAATTTCTGTAATTTCATTATTTCACCTAATCTATTATTTAAAAGTTTTTAAAATTTCTTTTGCTCTTCTTTTTAATAAAAAACTGTTAGTAAAATCTAATATAGAATATAAACATAAGAATATACCAACAACTTTAGTTATATATAATTGAATAAAAGGATTAAATACTAATAGTACACCAATAACAGTAATAATAACTCCTATAGCTAATAAAACCATCCAACATTCTTCTTGAACCTTCTTTAAAGTTAAAGCATGGCTTACTTTAAATAAACCTGATAAAATCATCCAAATACCAAATGAAATAGTAACCATATTTGCTAAAGCAAGTGGGTTAAAAATTATTAATAGGCCAAAAATTATTGATAAAACTCCATATATCAAACTAAAATTAAATAAATTAATAACACTTTTAGCTGTACCATCAAATAAAGCCATTACTCCAGAAACAAGTAACACTAAACTAAATGCTATTTCACATCCTCTTAATCCAGAATATGGATTATTTATAAAGTAAATACCTACCAATAAAAATATCACATCTAAAATAACAGATCTCACAATAAAAATATTATAAAATTTCTCCTTACTTTTGTTTATTTTTCTTCCTACCCTAACATTATTCTTCATAAGATATCCTCCTATATAATATATTAACTTTTTTTACAAATACTGTCAATAATATAAAATGTAATATAGACAAAATTAAGCTAAAATGCTATAATACTAACTTAAAAAGAGGGATTGAAATGGAATTAAAAGAATTATCTTTTATTGAATTTGATGAATTTGCCAAACAACATAAATTAGCTAGTTTTTATCAAAGTTCTTTTTATGCTCTAATTATGGGTGAAAAAGGGTTTGATTATGAATATATCGGATTAATTGATGAAATGGGTAATATAGTAGCAGCAAGTTTAATACTTCTTAAAAAAATTAAAAAAAATATTTATTACGGTTATGCTCCCAAAGGATTTCTAATAGATTATAATGATGAACTTTTATTAAAAACATTTACAGATCTACTAATCAAATATTATGATAGAAAAAATGTTGCTTTTATAAAAATAAATCCAGATATAAGTATCGGAGTTTTAGCAAAAAACACAATTAAATCAAATGATAATGTTAATATTAAATATATATTGCAAAAAAATAAATATTTTAAACTAAAAAACAATTTATATTTTGAGTCATCATTGCCTCGATTTAATGCGATTGTTGATTTAAAAAATTTAGATTATACAAAACTTAAAAAGAACACTCGCAACAAAATAAACAAAGGCATTAGAAAAGGTTTGATTTTAGAAAAAGGAGATATAAACAGCCTTTCACTTATCGATAAGATGATTAAAAAGAATAAAACTTATTGTGATATTAATTTAAATGACTTTTATAATGTATTCCATAAAATTGATGCAATTGACATATACTTAGTATCAATTGATTATGAAGAATTCCTTATAAACACTAGAATTAGTTATGATGAAGAAATAGATAGAAATACTAAATATAATGAAAAAATAATGAAAAATCCAACAGAAGATAATATCAATGTAAAAATGAATTCTGACTTAGTGTTACTTGCATACAAAAATGATATTTTAGAAGGTACTAAAGGTTTAAAAGAAGAAAAGAAAGATTATATAGCAGGAGCTGTAGTAGTTAAATATAATGATACTGTTTATCTCGTAGCTAGCACATTTGATAAATCATTTTCAAGATTTAATGCTAATTATTTTATGCATTATAATATAATGAAAAATTATAAAGAGACTTTTAATTATTTTGATATGAACGGATTAACTGGTGATTTCGATAACACAAATCCATATAATGGATTAAACAAATTTAAATTAGGGTTTAAGCCTGAAGTATACGAATACGTTGGAGAACATGATTTAATAGTTAATGAAAATTCTTATTTTTATTTAAAAGAAACTGGAGCTCTAGCAAAAGAATTCAACAAAAAATAGTGAGTTATTTATCACTATTTTTTTTCATATACTAAGTTCATACAATAATCATTCTTTTCATTCCAATAATTTTTATGATGTTCATAAACTTTCAAACTAATTTCATTAATCACTTTAGCATAATCCTTATTTCCGTATTTAGTTAAAACTGATATTGCATAAGGATGTTCATCAAACACAATTCCAATATCATGAAATATATAATCATAATAACCATATTTGTGAGCAACTTCTAAGTTATTCACATTTAAATAACTGTGAAAATCATTAATCATATATTCTTTAAATTGTTCAGAATTACTATTTTCTTTTAATAACTCATAAAGTCTTGTTAAATAAATATTAGTATCACTAGCAGTTTGCATTCCAAAATTATCTCCGCCAGTTAATATCACTTCCGCTCCTAATGACCTTCCATAATTTTTTAAGTTATCAAAACCAATATAATCAATTAACATTTTATGTGCACCATTATCACTTACAGACAAGGCATGTTTTACTATATTATCAAGAGTAATATCATCTCCAACATTATGTTTTGTTAATCCCTTATTATGTTTATTGTAGTATTTAGATGTATATTTTATCGTAGAATTTATGTTTATATCATTATCTAAAATATATAAAGCATCTACTAATTTTATTAAACTAGCTCCATATATAACTTGTTTATCTTGATAACCATAATAATATATATCATCTAATTCACTATAAGATATATATACATCATATTTTTTTAGATAATTAGTTAACTCTGTTTCTATTTCAGTTAAATGTTCACCTAATAATGTTGGATTTAAAGTATCATTTATACATAAATTAAATTTTTCTTCTTTTTCCTTTTGCTCATGTTTGATTTCACTTTCATTACTTTTATTATCTAATTCAGAATCAAATTTGTAATCAAACTGAAGTTTAATAAATAATCCAATAAATACAAGTAGCGCTAAT
>JAZRRD010000136.1:0-3645 GCA_045650425.1 Bacilli bacterium
TAAAAAAAATATAAGTTTAAGACTGACATTTTTTATTTTTTCATATTAATTATTTCTTTATAAACTCTTTCACAATTATTTTTATCATTATATTTATAAAATTTATCTATTCTTTTTTTATACTTTTCTTCAATTTTGCAATTATTATTTATATATTCTATCATTTTTTTCTTTGTATCTTCATAATTATATACTACGGGACCTAATCCATCTTTTTCATATGAAAAATAACCTTCTTTATATGTGTGACTAGAGAAGAAATCATCTTTATCAAATTGTGTGTATAAAACCGGTTTATTTAAATAGGCAAAATCAAATGGTACACTTGAATAATCTGAAATCAATAATGACGCTTGCGAAAAGATATCAGAATAATCTGCAACTCCAGAAACAACTTCAATAATGTCATTCCCTATAAAATCTTTTGCGTTACTTAAATGTGAAGGATGCACTACAAATATGCCTTTATAACCTCTTTTTTTCATACTTTCGATTAATTCACTATCGTTAATTAAATCATTATAAAATTTAAAGTATTTTGAATGCTTAAAAGACGGATTGTATAATCTTTCTCCTTTTTCATCATTTGGTCTTCCTGCAACAGTAAGTCTCCAAGTAGGCATTATCGCAATTAATTTTTTTGCATCATTTTTTAAGTAATCATATCGTGGCATACCAGTTAATTTTATAATATCATTTCCATAGCCATATTTGTCTTCTAAAAGCGATTTGTATTCTTGTTGAGATGAAGATATAAATAAATTTATATCTTTTTGATACGCATTTAACCATGGCGATAAATCGTCTTTTGTAACACCATGTTGTAAAAATATATAATCAAATTTAAATAAACTTCTATAAATATCTAAATCTTTACCAAATGGATTTGTTACCCATTCATCAAAATGCGATGATATAATTTTATCAGATATTAAAAATAAAATTTTATATTTTAAACTATTAAATTTTAAAACATTACCTATTTTTTTAACACATTTGTAATCTTTAGAATTTTTATTTAATACAAAATAAGTTTTTACATTTTCCGGCTTTATCTTGTTGACATATTTAAACATAGCTAACCCGTTATCTCCAGCAGCATATGGTCTATCAGAAAATATCCAAATTTTGTTTTTATTAATTTTTTTAGCAATTCTAAACAAATTATAAGTCAAAGCTATTTTTATGTTTTTTATATCATTGAATTTTCTTTTTAAATAATAACTTTTTATGTATTTTACTCTGTTTTCTTTATTGTTTGGAACAACGTTTATACCTCTTTTTTTATAAAAATAAATTTGTCCTCCCTTTAAATATCCAGCTGAATTTTTGCTGATTTTAAAACACTTACATACTTTAAAATTTAATTTGGTTACATAATGCTTGTTGTATACTAACTCAAAATAAAATCTCTTAACATTCTTTTTAGAAAATTTAATTTTAAATGTTTTATTTGTCAAAAACAATTCGTTAAAAACTCTTCTAGGGTATAAATTAGAATCATTTATTTCTAAAGGTATTTTTTCTGTTCCATTTATTACTAGATTAATTTTATATAATTCTTTTGGTAATAATAAATTTACAACTCCACTTATTTCTATATTATTTTTAGTAATTTCCATTGTACCTAAAGTTAAAATATGTTCACTTTCTAAATCACATAAATACATTCCATTTAAATATATTTTATGATTAATATATTTCAACTTTTCTATAACTTTTTCACCATATTTTATTTTAAATACCTCAAACTTATATTCTGAAAATATATTTCGTTGTTTAAGTATTACTTCATCATCAATTTCTTTTAATAATTCAGTTGTTATTTTCATATATTTTGAAATCACTTCTTGATTAATATTATCTGGTATTGATTCTTTCATTCTATATTGATAGTCATACATAATATAATATTGAACATAAGGAATTATATAACCATATTTTTTTATAGATAAATCATAAACGTATTTATAACATCTTTCTGGAGTTACTAAATACCAATCATTATCTTTTCCTTTTGTTTGAATAGCTGAAGTTTCAGCAAATCTTTTTCTATATAAATGTACACTGCTTGATATAATTCCTAATTTTTCTTTTTTAAAAAGTATTTCAAATATAAATTTAGCATCTTCTGAATACTTAACTTTCGTATCAAATCTGATATCTTCTATTGCATCAGCTCTTATAAATCCTGATGTAACACTTAGCTGAATATGATCATAATCATTAAAAATATCAATAATTTTGTCCCTATTAAATTTAAAATCTAGTGAAGGGTATGTATTTAATGCCTCAAAAAATTGTTGCCTAACTCCAATCATATCAATTTCAGGATGTTTTCTAAACATTTTATTAGCTTTTTCAAAAACATCTAATTCCCATTTATCATCACTGTCTAAAAAATTAATATATTCTCCCTCACAATAATTTAATCCATTATTTCTAGCGGCAGAAACCCCAGCATTTTTTTGTTTTACATAAATTATATTATCAGGATATTTTTCAACATACTTTAAGCATATGTCTTCAGAATTATCTGGCGATCCATCATTTACTAAAATTATTTGAATATATTTTTCAAAATTTAAGGTTTGATGAATTACGCTTTCAATTGTCTCCGCTAAATACTCCTCTACTTTATAAACTGGTATTATAACAGAAAACTTATATTTATATTTTTGCTTCATTTATATCACCGCTATATCATTTTATCTTTCTTTAACATCTTTATTAGTCTATCTGAATTCTTATTATCATCAAATTCTACAATCTTTTTAAATCTATTTTTATGTTTTTTAGATTGTTCTGTTTGATAATTTTTTAAAATCACATTTTCTAATTCTGTCGGATTGTAACAAACATCCCCAAAAGCTAGCTTTTCAGTTAACATTAATTTTGTATTTTTTCCATATTTTTTCAAACATTCCTCTTTTTCTTCCCAGTAGAAAATGATATTACTTCCTCGATAAAACGCATCATAAGAAATAGATGAATAATCCGTTATTAATAATGAGCATTGTTTCAAAATATCATCATAGCTAAATTCACCTTCTGGCAAATACTTACCATAATTATCATTATTTCTTATTGCATTTATCATTAATGGATGTGGAAGAATAATTAAATTTTTTAAAAGATTTTCAGGGATTTTTGCAACTATCCTTTCAATCATTTTAAAATATTTTGTTTCTTCATAATTTACGGAAGCTTCATTTACTTCCCATCTTCTCCAAGTAGGCATAATTACTATCTTATCTGCGTCTTTATTTCTTTGTGCTGTATCAAATTTTGGAAGACCACAAATATATAAATCATTAATATTGAATCCTCCTAATTCTGTAAAATGACTAGCTTCAAGTTTTGATGATACTACTATTTTATGTAATTTCATATCATGCTTTTTAAAACCTGTTCTTAAATCAGAGCTTAAGGATATCATATACATTACTCCATGTTGTAAAAAGACATACATTAATTTTTTATCATTAATTTTATTAATAACAATTCTATTTGCAATTCTTAACTGAAGTGAATGTGCTAGCGATTCAGTTCCTATAAACTTTTTGCATTTAAAAAAGTATATTATATGCTTCAAACTATCTTTATATATGATATTATTTTTGTATTTACTCTTTAAATTTTCTA
>JAZRRD010000137.1:0-26019 GCA_045650425.1 Bacilli bacterium
TTTTTAAAAGAAAAACCAAATAAAATTTATGAAAATGAAGATTTTATAGAATCAGTAAATTTATTAAAAAATGAAGTTATTTGTTATCATTTTAATGATATCTTTGCTAATTTTTTAAATGGCTTATCGTTGAAATATAAAAAAGAAAAAACTAGTATAGGTGAGTTTGGTGAAGGTCATGCTAAATTGTATTTTAGATATTTTAATTTTTTGATAGATGTTGATGCAGTTTCTTCCATTTTAAGAGGAGATATTGGAGGGGTAAAATTTGGGAATTGTATCCAAGGATTAAAAAGCTTAAATAAAGATGCAAGTATGCAAAAGGAATTTTTAAAAAGTATTAAAAAAGTTTATAATTATATAAAAAACAATGATGATTTACACTTAAAAGATGATTCTATTTTTTATCAATCAATCTTGGATGATTACGAAAAAAGAGATATTGATTTATCAACTTTAAACATTTTTGAAAGATTAAATATTTTAATTGAAATTTTAAATTCGAGGACAAGACAAAATATGGATTCATTAAGTTATTGCATATTTTTAATAAAAAAGGTTTTTTCTACAGATGAAATTTATAATTCTAAAAATGTTATGATTTCTTTCATTAGAAATAAAGAAACAAATGATGATAAAGTTGCCAGAGCTAGTGTAATATTTGCTGTTCGTGCTAATATAACTAGTCCATATCAGTATTTTTTATATAACCCAAATGAATCTCTGATTAAGGTTGAACAAGAATATATTCAAAATAAATTTGATGAAAATATATACGGTTATATTAGACCAAATGATCCTTTGATACCTGGAATAAATAAAAAATTAGAAAGAATTAAAACAAAAAATTAATATTATTATTTGCAAATATGTTATAATAATTAAGAGGTATGGGATATGAAAAAAATTTATGTGATTTTAGCAATAATAGGATTTATATTAGTTATTTTGTTTGGGTTAAAGTTTTTATGTTTAGAACCTGAAGAAACTGATGCTGAGAAATTTAGTGAAGAATATTCTTTAGTTGATAAAGAGAATGTATTTGTATATAGAGATATTGATGAAATCATTAAAATTATGGAAAATGGAACAGGCATTGTTTATTTAGGTTTTCCTGAGTGCCCATGGTGCCAATTTTATGTTAAATATTTAAATGAAGTGGCAAAAGAAGTTGGAATAGAAAAGATTTACTATTTTAATATTTTTGAAGATAGAGATAATGAAACTGAAAAATATAAACATATAGTAAGTATATTAAATGAATATCTTCAGTATGATGAAGAAGGTAATAAAAAATTATTTGTACCTAATGTTTCATTTCATATAGATGGTAAAATAATTGGAAATGATTATGAAACATCTTTAGATACAGGTGGACATAAAAACCCGAAAGATTATTGGACGGATGAAGAAGTTAATAACTTAAAAAATACAATAAAAGTATATATGGAACAAATTGAAAATGATTTAGGAATTTGTACCGATTGTAATAGTTAAGAGAATTTAAATTCTCTTTTTTACATTTTATTTACATTTGCTGTCAACTTGTGGTTAACTTTGTTTGACAGAGGTACTCAGGCAGGTTATGATTAAACTAGAAATAATAAGGAGGAGTTTTAATGGATGTGATTTTTAGATTGGTTAACTTAAATGATATTCCAAAAATAATTGAGCTATGTAATTTAGTATTTGAAGAAGATACTGAAATAGAATTTGCTGAAAAAGAATTTTTGAAAAGTGAAGAGGATGAAAATCAAATCTATTTAGTTGGATTAGTTGATAGTAAGATTGTTGCTCACACTAAAATAACGATAATTCCTACAATGTATAAAGATATGAATACATATGCTATTTTAAATCATGTGTGTGTACATCCGGATTATCGACGTAATAACATAGCAACTAAAATGATATTAGAATGCGAAAGAATTTGTAAAGCGCACAATTGTACATCTATTAAATTATGGTCTAATAATTATCGTGGGCCTGCGCATGCATGTTACAAAAAATATGGTTTTGAAGTAAATGATGCATCATTCTTTTCAAAAAAAATATAGGAGGAGATTTTAATGAAAATTAATAGTGTTTATGTAGGTGGATGGTTTCAAAGAACTATGTTGCAACTATCAGAAATTTATGATTTTTTAAGGTCTGGAACAAGTCATTTAAAATTAGAACAAAAAAAATTAAATGAACTAAGGAAAAATTTAGAAATTGGTAGTATTGATTATGGTGTAGATGGTGAAGAGTATGTTAAATTTACTACGGCCGAAAGAATTTCAGTAAAGATATTTGAAGATGGTTTAATTATTTTAAGTAATAATAATGTTAGTGAAGAAACACTTTTTACAGATATTGATAAAGTAACTAGTTATTATGAAAATAAACTTTCTAAAGCTTTAAATTATTTATTTAGTTTAGGAGCACCAGTACCTAAAGAACTTGCTGGAATAGAAACCGTATATCCATACTTTATTGTTTGTGATAATGCAAGTAAGGAAGAAATGACTGAATTACTTTCTCAAACTGAGAAGCAAAAATATTTTGAATTTGTAAATGCTAATTATGAAGTTATACGTGGTGATAAATATTATTTTATTAATAATAAAAAGCAATCTATTGATAACATCGAAAGATATATTGAAGAACAAATATTTATTAGAGAGTTTAAAGGACAACTTCATCGTTATTTAAATATTCATAGAATTATTTGGGAAAAGATAGATGATGTTAAAACAAATACTAATGTAAGGGGTTCAGATATTATTAAATTTTCTAGTAAATTAGAGGGATATGCCAAAACTGTTACTTTGATTGATGGAAGAATTAAGCAAATGGGTACTTACATTTCTACAAGAGAAAAGATTGCTAAAAATGATGCAGACCTAGCCGAATTCTTAGCAATTTCTGGTTATCGTTATGAAACATTAAAAGATACTTTAGATTATATTAAATATTTATGGGATATGACTAAGAATTATGTTCAAAATGCACAAAAATTATTTGATGGTGTAAAAAGTGATGTTACAAGTAGATCTGTAGATAGTTTAACAATTGTTACATCAATGAGTGCGGGGGCCGCTATATTAGATTTATTTACTAATTCTGCTCCAACATTTACTGCTTTTGGAGTATTATATTTCTTCATTTTAGCTTTAATAGGATGGGGTTCTACAAAAGTGTTATCTTATATTGCTAGTAGACAAAAATATGATGTTAGTGATATAGAATACGAAAAAAATATTAAATAAATTATTGCTTAAATTGCAATAATTTTTTTGTAAAATAGTTGAAAGTAACTAGACATTCATTTTTATTTAGCATATAATGTAGAAACTGCTAAAGGAGCGATAAAATGGAAAAAGCTTGTTTAAAAGTTTCTGTAGTAACAATAATAGTGAATTTTGTGTTGTCTTTAATTAAAATTTTGGCGGGTATTTTTGGAAGAAGTAGTGCAATGATATCAGATAGCATTCATAGTCTATCGGATGTTTTAAGTACTTTTGTTGTAATAATCGGAATAAAATTGTCCAGTAAAAAAGCTGATGAAAAACATCAATATGGTCATGAAAGATTAGAAAATGTTGCATCATTAATATTAGCAATATTACTTTTATCAACTGGGTTAATGATTGGAATAAATGGAATAAAAAATATATATAATAATACTTATGTTGTGCCAACATTTTTTGCGTTAATTGCATCAATAATATCTATTGTAGTTAAAGAATGGATGTATTGGTATACAATAATAGTGGCTAAAAAATATAATTCTGATGCTTTAAAGGCGGACGCTTGGCACCATCGAAGTGATGCATTGTCTTCGTTAGGAAGTTTAATTGGGATTGGCGCGGCAATGTTAGGTATAAGATGTATGGACGTTGTAGCTAGTATTATTATTGCTTTTATTATTATAAAAATAGCAATTGAAATTTTTATGGAATCTATAAAAAAGATGATTGATCATTCATGTGATGAAGATACAATCGAAGAAATTAAAAAAATTGTGTTTGAAACAAGTGGAGTAAAAGGAATAGAAAAAATTAAAACTAGGTTATTTGGAAGTAAAATTTATATTGACTTAGAAATTAATGCTGATAAAAATATATCTTTTGAAGAATCTCATAATATAGCTCACGAAGTTCATGATAGAGTAGAATCTGTTTTAGAAGATGTAAAACATTGTATGGTGCATATAAATCCAAAATAAGTAATTGTTCATTATCTTAAAGTATAGTATACTTTAGGTATGCCACAATAGTATAATGGTATTACGAGGCCATGGTAAGGCTTTAATCAGTGTTCAATTCACTGTTGTGGCACCATTGACGAATCTGTTCGAACTATTCGAACTTTGATATATAGAAATCAATCGAAATGATTGATTTTTTTTCGTATTTAGAAAAAAATCACAAGAAATGTTGGTGTCTATGATAAATATTATCAAGAAAGAAATTGATGTAGAAGAATCGTTAAGAAAAAGATTAGAAATTATATGTGATTTTTGTAATACTACTCCAACTAATATAAATGGTTTATTATTATGCGAAAATTCATAAGCTTAATGCTAAAAAATTCATCGAATGCATAAAATAAAAAATTTTGTTCATAATATTATTGGAGGAAAATTATGGAAAAAAACGAAAACGAAATAAATGTATTAGATGAACTTAATAAAGGGGCTTGTATGGGTAGAGATGCTATTCATTTTATCTTAGATAAAGTGCATAGTGATGGTTTAAAAGAGGTTTTACATAAACAATATAATAAGTATAAAGAAATAACTGATAAAATTAGTGAGCTTTATCCAGAATATTCTGAAGGTGAGCCTCATAAAACAAATACTATGAATAAAGTGATGACATGGTATGGTATTGAAATGAGAACATTTATGGATGATAGTGATTCCAAGTTAACAGAATTATTACTACAAGGAACTAATATGGGGGTTATTGAAGGAAGAAGACTTCTAAATCATAAACACACTGATGATAATGTAAATTCATTAATGCAAGCCTATGTTGATATGCAAGAAGAATGTGTAGAAGAATTAAAGAAATTTTTATAATAAAAAAGCACTTGATTTGAAGTGTTTTTTTATGTTATTTTTTATTTAGAATAGAAGTGATATTATGAACCAAAATATTTTAAATTTTTATAAACAAACTAGTTTATTTACAGAGTTAGGATTTTATAAAGAATTTGTTCAAAAGTTACCAAATAATATAAAAGATCTTTGTTTACTTCAAAGAATGCAAATAATTCATCCAGCGGTATTTCAAGATAAAGATATTATCAAAGAAACTGATTGCTTTTGGGGAAATATGACAGAAATACCTTTTGCAAGAATTCATTATGAAGATGATTATTTTCCTACTGCAATAAGTATGCTTGCGGAGTTGTTAAGAAGAAGTCCATCATATTCTAAAGAGAGAAATGCCAAAGATAAAATACAAGTTACTTGTAGGGGACAAGCTATACTTTTAGCTGCAATTTTAAAAGCTAAAGGAATTCCTGCTAGAGCTAGAAGTGGATTTGCTAGTTATGTAGAACCAGGGGAATATTGGGATCATTGGATTACAGAGTACTTTGATGAAAAAACAAATTCATGGATATTAGCGGATGCAGATTGTTGTTGTAATGATGATTTAAATTTTGATATTTATAACATACCTAGAGATAAATTTTTATGTGGTGCAGAAGCTTATTTAGCTATGCGAAATAAAACTATTCTAGAAGAAAAAATTATTTATGCCTCAAATCCTTTAACTAAAGGAATGAAAGCGGCTTTAAGAGGATTATTTTATGATTTTCATAGTTTGATGAATAATGAAATAATATTTTTACATGTTCCTAAGTATATTATAGATAAGAATTTTATCTTAAGTGAAGAAGAATATAAAGAATTAGATGAGCTTGCAAATTTAATGTTAAAACCTAATGAAAAATTTGAAGAGTTATTAAATATTTGGAATAATAAATTAAAATTTAGAGTGTTAAAGGGAGCTTTAAATGGTTAGGTGAATTATGAAAGAAACATTTAATAATTTAAAAAGAGTATATAATTATGGAAAAGCATATAAGAAAAACTTAATTATTTTTTCTTTCATGAGTTTAAGTTTTATAGTAATTAATATTATTTTGCCAATAATAACTGCTAAAGAGTTAGTTTATTTAACTGAAAGTGTGTTTGGAGAATTACTTCTTGCTGCGATAGTAGTCTTGGTTTTAGAAAGTACTGTGGCTATTAATCGTTGGATTCTAAGAAGAAATACGCAAGTGTTTTTTAGAGGAACTACTAAAAATATTCAATTGGAAGCAGCAAAAGAAATTTTAAAAATTGAACTTACAGATATAGATAAACAGACAAGTGGAACTTTTATTGAGAGAATTGCTGGTGATACAAATGAAATGTCCTTAGTTTTTACAAGAGGAATGGGTTATTTAACCGCTGTTTTAACAGATATTGGGATATTTGTAGCAATCTTTATTATTAGTAGACCTGCATTTTGGTATTATTTTATTTGTTCTTCTTTGCTTACATTAATTCATATTATTAAAGTTAAACAAGTTAATGAAGAAGATAAGAAGTTTCGGGTGCAAAGAGAAAAAACAAGTGGACTTTTAGGTGAATTAGTAAGAGGTATTAGAGATATAAAGATGCTTCATGCGAAAGATTCATTTTTAATAGAAATCGAAGATAATATTGATGACTTAACAGTTAGTCAGTTTAATATGCGAAATAAAGAAATGGATTTTAATTGTGCTATTTCAATTTTAAAAGCTATAATTCAGTTTGGCTTAATTGTCATGCTTATAGTAATGCTTAAGAACAAATCTATTACTATAGCTATAGCTTTAATAATATATAATTATAAATCAAGAATATTAAATAATCTTATTAAACAAGTTGGTAATTTGCTTACTGAAGTAAAAGGATTTAATTTATCATGCGAAAGAGTATTTAGTCTTTTAGATGGGGATGAATTTAGAAAAGAAAGTTTTGGAAAATTACATGTTGATAAGATAAATGGTAATTTTGAATTTAAAAATGTATATTTTGGATATGAAGATAAGGAAGTATTAAAAGGAATCAACTTTAAAATTAAAGAAAATGAAACTGTAGCTTTTGTTGGTAAAAGTGGTGTAGGAAAAACTACTATATTTTCATTACTATGTAAATTATATGATATTAAAGCTGGTGAAATTTTAATTGATGGTTATAATATTAAAGAATTAGATGAATATTCAATTAGAAATAATATTACAATAATTTCTCAGAATCCTTATATATTTAATATGTCTATCAAAGATAACTTAAGATTAGTGAAAGAAAATCTAACAGATGAGGAAATTATCAACGCGTGTAAGTTAGCTTGCTTACATGAATTTATTGAAGCGTTACCAGATAAATATGATACGATTGTTGGTGAAGGGGGAGTAACTTTATCTGGCGGTCAAAGACAAAGACTTGCTATAGCTAGAGCTTTTGTTCAAGATACTAAAATAATTTTATTTGATGAAGCAACAAGTGCTTTAGATAATGAAACGCAAATGTTGATAAGACAAGCAATAAATAATATGAAAGATAAATATACGATTTTAATTATTGCTCACAGATTATCCACAATTGTAGATTGTGATAAGATTATGGTAATTGATGATGGCAAAGTTATAGCAAAAGGTAAACACAGTACTCTTTTAAGAAATAATAAATTGTATAAAAAATTATATGAGAATGAAATTCTAGAAAAGTAATGCTTTTCTAGTTTTTAAATGTTAAAAGTGGTATAATCTAGTTAAGTTGAGATTTATGAATATATATAAATCATTAAATGAAATAACAACCTAGCGAAAAAGGAGCGATATAAATGAATTGTATTATAGAACAAGCAAGTATTAAAGATTTAGATGATATCCATAAGTTAATATATGATAGGTGTTTATGGTTTAAAAAAATGAATGTAAAGGGTTGGAATTTAGAATATTACCCTAATAAATATAATAAAACATATTTTGAAGAACAAATGAAAATAAATAAATTATTTGTTGCTAAAGAAAATGATAAAATTTGTGGAGTTATGCTGTTAAAAAAAGAAGATTATGATTTTTGGAAAGATAATAAAACTGCTTATTATGTTCATCATTTAACGACTGATACAAAATTAAAGGGAATTGGGAAATTATTATTAAATTATGCAATAGAACAATGTAAAAAAGATAATAAAGAATATTTGAGATTAGATTGTTATAAAACAAGCGAATTTCTAAATAAATATTATAATATGTTTGGATTTATAAACGTTGGACATGGAACATTAGGAACTTATAATTATAATTTATGGGAGATGAGAATATAATGACTGTTAAAGAAGCAATAGAAAAACGAAGAAGCATTAGAAATTTTAAAAGTGATACACTATCAAAAGAAACAGTAGAAGATATTTTAAACTGTGGTAGACTTGCGCCTTCTGCTAAAAATAGACAACCATGGTATTTTGTTGTTGTAAAAGAAAAAATTAAAGATAATATTGCTGATATGATGACCAATTATACTATTAATAATGATGAGAATATTGAAAGAAAAAGGATTGGTCATGTTAGTAGTGTTAACCCTACAGCGAATGTAATTAAGCAAGCTCCAATATTAGTTTTAGTATTTAGAAAGAAAAATGACAATTGGCTTATTGGAGATAATTTATCAATAGGAGCTTGTATAGAAAATATGTGTTTAAGAGCAACCGAGTTGGGTGTAGGTAGTCTGTGGATAAGAGATATCGTTTATGTTTCAGAAGTAGTTGCTAAAATTGTTGGCCATCATGATTTGGAACTTAATTGTGCTATTTCGCTAGGTATTGCCAATCAAAATCCACGACAACGTGCCAGAAAAGCATTAAAAGACATTGTTGAATGGTTTAATTAATATGCATAGCTAACATACAGTTCGAAGAAGAATATTATGAAATTAAAAAAGCAATTATAGAATGGATACTAAATTCTTAATTGCTTTTTTTGTTAATTAGTTTGTAAAATTTAGTTTATAGCATTGAGTATTTTATGTTTATCATTTATAATTATTTAGGATAATAGGAGGTTTTATGAAAAAAGTATTTTTATTGTTTGGTATTACAGTATTATTATCAGGGTGTGAAAATAAAGAGTATGATTATACTTGTAAGAAAATGACACAGAAAGAGAGTTTTAAAGTTACTGAAACTTTAAAGTTTGGATTTGATAATAATAAAATATATAAATTTACTTCAAATATAACTGAAGAGCATAATAATGATGAATCTGTTAATAATTCATATGCAAATTATCAAAATTTATATGATAATTATAATGAAAATCAAGTTATAGCAGATTACAAGAAAAACGAAAAAACAATTATCGTTAACTATTATTTAGATAAAGCAGATATTGATAATATGAAAATAAAATTACCATATGATTTTAAATTAACTAAAAGTGATTTTATTAAGTCAATTGAAAAATTAGAATTTAAATGTGAGGAGAATTAAGATGAGAGAAGAATGGAATTTATTTAAAGGCGAAGAATGGCAAGAAAAGATTGATGTTGCATCTTTTGTAAGGGATAATTACACTGAATATAAGGGGGATGATTCTTTCTTAGAAAGTACTACAGAAAAGACTGATAAGGTTTGGCGTACATGTAAATTACTTCTTGATTTAGAATTAGAACAAGGAGTATTTGATATTGCGTTTAACCATGTATCAGGTATTAATAATTTTAAACCAGGTTATATTTCAAAAGAAAATGAAGTTGTAGTTGGTTTGCAAACTGATAAACCATTAAAAAGAATTGTTAATCCATATGGTGGAATGAGAATGGTTAAAAGTGCATTAGCTAGCTATGGTTATTCATTAAATCAAGATATAGAAAAACATTTTAGTGAATATAGAAAAACTCATAACGATGGTGTTTTCTCTGCGTATCCTAAAGCAGTAAGAAAAGCGCGTTCAGCGGGCTTAATTACAGGACTTCCTGATGCTTATGGACGTGGAAGAATTATTGGTGATTATAGACGAGTAGCTTTATATGGTATTGATAAATTAATTTTAGAAAAACAAAAAGATTATGATGCAATAGAGTTTGTTAACGAAGAAACTATTCGTACTAGAGAAGAAATTTCAATGCAAATTAAAGCTCTAGAAGAAATTAAAGAAATGGCTTTAGGTTATGGTTTTGATATAAGTAAGCCAGCAAAAAATGCTCAAGAAGCAGTTCAATGGTTATATTTTGGTTACCTTGCAAGTGTTAAGGAAAATAATGGTGCTGCGATGAGTTTAGGGAGAACATCAACATTCTTAGATATTTATATTGAAAGAGATTTACAAAGTGGATTAATTACAGAAAAAGAAGCTCAAGAATTAATTGATCAATTTGTTATTAAATTAAGATTAGTAAGACATTTAAGAACTCCAGAATATAATGATTTATTTGCAGGAGATCCAACGTGGGTTACAGAGTCTATTGGTGGAATGCTTGATGAAAATAAATCTTTTGTTACTAAAAACTCATTTAGATTTATTCATACTTTAAGTAATTTAGATAGTGCTCCAGAACCAAATATTACCGTTTTATGGAGTTATCGTTTACCTGAAAATTTCAAAAAATACTGTGCAAAAATGAGTATAAAGACTGATTCTTTACAATATGAAAATGATGATGTCATGAGACCTATTTATGGTAATGATTATGCGATTGCTTGTTGTGTTTCAGCAATGGAATTGGGTAAACAAATGCAATTCTTTGGAGCTCGTTGTAATTTAGCTAAAGCTTTATTATATGCAATTAATGGTGGAGTGGATGAAGTAAGTGGTGTTAAAGTTGTTGATGGACTTACTCCAATTACAAGTGAATATTTAGATTTTAATGAAGTAATTCAAAAATATGATGAAACATTAGAAAAGGTAGCTAAAACATATGTAGATGCAATGAATACAATTCATTTTATGCATGATAAATATGCATATGAAGCTGGTCAAATGGCTTTACATGATACTTATGTTGATAGATTAATGGCATTTGGTGCAGCAGGTTTATCAGTTGCTACAGATTCATTATCAGCAATTAAATATGCTAAAGTAAAACCAATTAGAAATGAACAAGGTGTTGCTGTTGATTTTGAAATTGAAGGAGATTTTCCAAAATATGGAAATGATGATGATAGTGTTGATAATTTAGCAGTAGCTTTGGTTAAAACTTTTAAAGAAAAATTAAAGAAGCATAGTTTATATAGAAATGCTAAACATACATTATCAATGTTAACTATTACAAGTAATGTAGTATATGGTAAAAAAACTGGTTCTACTCCAGATGGAAGAAAAGCTGGTGAACCATTTGCTCCAGGAGCTAACCCAATGCATGGAAGAGATTCACATGGGGCATTAGCAAGTTTAAACTCTGTGGCAAAAATACCATACAAAGATGTTTGTGATGATGGTGTTTCTAATACATTCTCAATAATTCCTGATGCACTTGGACATAGTGAAGAAGAGAGAGTTAATAATTTAGTAAGTATTTTAAATGGATATTTCAATAAGAATGCTCAACATATTAATGTAAATGTATTAAATAGAGAGACATTAATCGATGCAATGGAGCATCCAGAACAATATCCAAGCTTAACAATAAGAGTTTCGGGATATGCGGTAAGATTTAATCGTTTAAGCAAAGAACAACAACTTGAAGTTATAAAAAGAACTTTCCATGGTGAAATATGATAGGGTATTTAAACTCTATTGAAACAATGGGATTAGTAGATGGGCCAGGAGTTCGATTCGTGGCCTTTCTTTCTGGTTGTAAATTAAGATGTTTATATTGTCATAATCCTGAAACGTGGACAGTAAAAGATAGTGATATAAAAATAACACCTCAAGAATTAGTAGCTAAAATCAAAAAATATATTCCATATTATGAAAATGGAGGAGTAACTTTTTCTGGAGGAGAACCTTTGTTGCAAAAAGATTTTTTGTTAGAGACCTTAAAACTTTTAAAACAAGAAAATATTCATACTGCGATTGATACTGCAGGTGTTGGTAGTGGTAAATATGAAGAACTTTTAAAATATGTGGATTTAGTAATTTTAGATATTAAAGCTATAGAAGAAAAGGATTATAAGTATTTAACAGGACAAGATATAAATACTTTTTATCAGTTTTTAGAGGTATGTCAAAAATTAAATAAAAAATTGTGGATAAGGCAAGTTATTGTGCCAGGTTTTAATGATACACAAGAATATATTTTGAAGTTAAATGAATTTTTAAGTCAAATAAAAAATGTGGAAAAGGTTGAGTTATTACCTTATCGCACATTAGGAATTGAAAAATATAATAAATTAGGTATTAAGTATCCTTTAGAAAATGTAAAAGATTTATCTAATGAAAAAATAAATGAACTTACTAAGTATTTAAAATATTAATCATTGTATAAATTATGATTTTTGAAATTAGGCTCACAAGTAAGTTTAATTTTTAAATTTTTAAGAGCTTTAAGATCACCGTTGTTTACAATATAGCTTGCATGGGCATCACAATTAGCTAATTTATCTAAATGTGATATTGCTTGGGATACAGTAGGATTTGTAACTGAGCAAATACTTAATGCAATTATCACTTCTTGTAAATCTAATGGTGTATTTTTTTTATCTCTTCTTAAATTTAAGATTGGTGTTAGAATCGTAGGACTTAATAAGTCAATATTATCAGGAATATTACTTAGATATTTTATAGCATTTATAATTAATGCGCTAGGTGCGCTTAAGAGTTTAGATTCTTTTCCTGTAATTATGATATTTTTATTTAAAGCTAATGCAAGAACTGGAGAATTTGATTCTTTAGCTTTTTTTCTAGCGTGCTTTATTGGTTTAATTATGTTTTCATCAATATTAAGTTCATTCATTAATATTTTAATTTTTTCTGGCACGTCAAGGTCAACAAGCCCAGTTTTATAATTAGTCATTTCTTGAAAATAACGTCTAACAATTTCTTCCTGACTGGCATTTGTTACGATTGTATTATCAATAATACAATTTCCAACCATATTAACTCCCATATCGGTCGGAGATTTATATAAATCTTTATCAGTGATTTTAGCAAGTATTGCTTTTAAAACAGGAAACATTTCTAAGTCACGGTTATAATTTACTGCAGTTTCTTGATATTCATTTAAATGAAAGTAATCAATCATATTGACATCTTTTAAATCTGCAGTCGCAGCCTCATAGGCTAGATTGACAGGATGTTTTAAAGATAAGTTCCATACTGGAAATGTTTCAAACTTTGCATATCCTGCATTGATTCCTTTTTTATGTTCATGATAAAGTTGAGATAAGCATGTTGCTAATTTTCCGCTTCCTGGTCCAGGAGCATTTACTAAAACTAATTTTTTAGTTGTTTCAATGTACGGGTTAGCTCCATATCCTTGTTCGCTAACAATTGTATCAACATCAGTAGGGTATCCTTTTGTGAATGTATGAATATATGTTTTTATATCATGTCTTTCTAATTTTTTAATAAAGGTATCAACACTAGGTTGATTATTATAAAGAGTTATTACCACGCTATTTATAGAAAATCCTAAAGATACCAAATTATCTATAAGACGCATTACTTCGATATCATATGTAATTCCAAACTCAGCACGTGTTTTGTTTTTTTCAATATCACTTGCATTGATGCAAAAAATTATTTCTAAATCATTTTTTAATTCTTGAAACATACTTATTTTAGCATCTGGTTTAAAACCTGGTAATACACGACTAGCATGATAATCGTCAAAAAGCTTTCCACCAATTTCTAAATATAATTTATCAAATAATTTAAATCTTTCTTTAATTTTTTCGCTTTGTAATTTAATATATTTTTCATTATCAAAACCTTGTTTCATAAATTGCACCACCATTATAATAATCATAACATTGTAAATATTAGAATATAAGAATTTTATTTTTAAAATGATTATGCTATAATTAAAATGGTCACCTCATAAAATTGTAATAGGTGAATTGGAGATAAGTTATGAAAAAATATTTATTTATAATTTTAATATCAATGGTTCCTTTAATAGAATTACGTGGAGCTATTCCTGTGGCCCTTGCTAGTGGACTTCCATTAATACCGAGTTATATTATTTGTATTATAGCTAACATGATACCGATTCCTATAATATTTTTCTTTGCTAGAAAAGTTTTAGAATGGGGTAGTAATAAGCCTTTAATAGGAAAGTTCTTTACTTGGTGTCTTAATAAGGGGGAAAAAGGCGGAAAAGAATTAGAGAAGAAAACGGGTAAAGGCTTATATGTGGCTTTGATGCTGTTTGTAGGTATTCCTCTTCCAGGTACTGGAGCATGGACTGGAACACTAGCCGCTAGTTTACTTGATTTAGATTTTAAGAAAAGTGTAATTGCAATAATGGCTGGGGTTTTAATGGCTGGTATAATTATGCTTATTATTTCGATGTTCGGTATAGTTTTTTTAGAGTGGATTATATCCTAGGAGCTTTAAATGATTTTTGAAGAATTAGATAAAAGATATTCTCCGGAGGTAATAAAACTAATTTGTGATTATTTTAAACAATTAGAAAAATTGGATTTATTACCTGAAGAGATGACTGTTGATTATTGTTGGAATTTTATAAAAAGTGAACTAAAAGATATTATATTTTTTAAAACTGAAGATCAACATAATTATGATGAAATAAGAGATTCTGGTAATAAATTTAAAGGTTATACATCAAGAAGTAATATACTCTATGTTAGAGATGGTATAAAAGATTCTGAAATAGTTTTTTATCATGAATTAACACATCTTCTTCAAAGAAGTGGAATGAAATTTATGATTGATGGAAAAATAAGAGGTAATTTAGAAACAGAAGTTGTAACTCAATGGGTTGCAGATAGAGTCTATATGAGTAAATATAATTTGTCATTTCCAGATAGAGAATATGATAGTAGTGAACTAAGAATGCTTACAGGAATAACTATAAAAAGTAATGCTACTAATTATCAACATTTTGATTATTTATTTAGTAAGTTGTTAGAATCTATAGGCGTAACTCAAGAAGAAGTGATCAGATTATCTTTTTGTGGTAATGAAAATAAAGTAAAAGAGTTTTGGGAAAATAAAGGACTTTTAGAAAGTAAGGATTTATTTAAGTATATGCAGTATATATATTATGCGGATAAGATAATATATACTATGTCAGATATTAGAATTGATCCTGTCACTAAAGAAAAAATTAGTATTCCTTGTAGCAAATTATTGCTAGAAGATGGGGAAACTTTAACACTTTCTGCAGCTGGTGGAGAGTCATTTAATTTTAATGCTCAATTGGAAAGTGATGTATATAATTGGTTAATAAATTCAATGGTAGTAATTAAAGAAAGCAATAAAAATATTTTATAAGTAATTAAATTGGCTTTTATAGTCAATTTTTTTATATACAAAAAAGGAACAGCCCCCTGAAGACTGTTCCAAAGAATAAAAAGGGGTTGACTAGTGTGATACTAGTACCAATTCGCCTTTAAGTGAATTGGTGATTGTTATATTAATGGATAAACCTATTTTTGTCAATACTTTTTTCGAAAAATTTAAAAAATTTGTTATAATTTAATTGGTGAATAAAAATGGATATAATTAATTTATCTAGAGTTGGAGAAAAAACTTCTAAATTATTAAATAAATTAAATATATATACGGTGAATGATTTAATTAATCATTATCCTTTTAGATATAATTTTTATCGTATTAAGAATATAAATGATAAAGATTTAGGAACTCAAGATTTAGTTAAAGTAAAGGTGGAAACTCCGCCAGTAGTAAATTACATAAAAAGAAATTTTAATCGAATGACTTTTAAAGTAATAAGCGAAAATAAACTATTTAATGTTACTATCTTTAATCGTGCTTTTCAGAAAAATAATATTTCTGTAGGTAAGGAAATATATATAAGTGGAAAGTATGATAAAATTAAAAATATATTTACAGCAAATGATATTAAGTTTAGTTTACCAAGTAATTTAATTGAACCTGTTTATCATTTAACTACTGGTGTAAGTAATAGTTTGTTAGGAAAATTAGTGGCTCAAGTTAGTTCAGAAAATATAACTGATTTAATACCAGAAGAAATCAATGAAAAATATAATTTTTTAGATAAGAAAAATGCTATTAGATTAATTCATTTTCCAAATAGTATTAATGATATAAAAAAAGCTCAATTAAAATTAATTTATGAGGAATTATTTATATTTATGTTTAAGATACTTTGCTCTAAGAACATAAATGAACTTGCTTTAAAGGATGTTAAGTATTTTAATGTTGAAAAAGTAAATGAATTTGTACGTAGCTTGCCATTTGAGTTAACTTCTGACCAGAAAAGTGCTGTTAGCGATATACTTAAGGATATATCTAGTAATAAGCAAATGAATAGATTAATTATTGGGGATGTTGGAAGTGGTAAAACTATTGTTGGTATTATAACTATTTATGCTAATTTTTTGGCAGGTTATCAAAGTGCATTTATGGCTCCGACTGAAGTATTAGCTATTCAACATTATCATAGTTTAAATAAATTATTAAAAGATAAATTAACAATTGAATTACTTGTCGGTAGTATGACCAAAAAAGAGAAAAGTTTAGTCATTGAAAGATTAAAAAATAATGAGATTGACATTGTGGTAGGTACTCATACATTAATACAAGATAGCGTAGAGTTTAGTAATTTAGGTTTGGTGATTACAGACGAACAACATCGATTTGGAGTTCTACAAAGAAAAAATTTACAAAATAAAGGAAATAAACCAGATTGTTTATTTATGAGTGCAACACCAATACCAAGAACATTTGCTTTAGCTTTATATGGTGATTTGAATGTTTCGTATATTAAAGATAAGCCTTTAGGAAGAAAACCTGTTCTAACGAGGGTAATACATGAAAATAATTTAAAGGATGTTTTATATAAAATGTATGATGAGTTAAAATTGGGTCATCAAATATTTGTTGTATCTCCATCAATAAATGATAATGAAGATACGGATCTGCAAAGTGTTTATTCTTTAGAAGAAAATTTTAAAAATGCATTTAAAGAAAAAACTTTAATTAAAGTATTACATGGAAAATTAAATAATAATGAAAAACAAGCGATAATGAATGATTTTAAAGAAAATAAAATAAATATTTTAATATCTACGACCGTTATTGAAGTAGGGGTAGATATCCCAAATGCAACTATGATGGTAATTTTTAATTCAGATAGGTTTGGTCTTGCGACACTTCATCAGTTAAGAGGACGAGTAGGAAGAAATGATTTAGAATGTTATTGTTATTTGATGTGTAATAAAGATATTGAAAGACTTAAAGTGCTTGAAGAGAGTAATGATGGATTTTATATTAGTGAAAAGGATTTAGAACTTCGTAAAGAAGGTGATTTATTTGGAGTAAGACAATCTGGGGCAATGGAATTTAAATTAGCAAATTTATATCGTGATAGTAAAATATTATTTCAAGCAAAAAAAGATTGTGAAGAATTTATAAAATCTAAAAACTATTTGGACGTACCTGAATATAATGATATAATAAAGGAGATAAGTTGTTTAGATTAGGGAGGATTTATGAATTTCAAAGAAATAAAAAGTAAAGCATGGCAAATTGCTAAAGATAATTTGTGGGGAATATGGGCTTCTTATGGTTTTGTAATGTTGTTGGCTTATGCATCTAGTGCTTTGGTAACTGAATTAATGGTAAGATATGGAAAATGTTTATTTTCTATAAAAGATACTTGTATTTTTACGACTGGTTCTTTAATAGCAGAAGGTATTTCAATTTTAATAAGTATAGCTATAACATTTTTAACATTTGGTTTATATAATTATCTGTTGAAATTAATAAGAAATGAAGCGCCAACTTTTAATGATATTTTTAGATTTAAAAAAGATTTCTTCAAATTATTTTGTTTGTCTTTCTTAGTGAATTTAATAATAAGCTTGGGTTCAATATTAATTATACCTGGTGTAATTCTAGAATTAGTTTATGCAATGATATATTTTATTTATGTAGATGAAGAGGGCACTATAAAAGAAACTATGAAAGTGAGTAGAGAAATGATGAAAGGATATAAGTGGAATTATTTCTTATTTAGTCTAAGTTTTATTGGATGGATTATTTTAACTATTGTTACACTAGGTATTGGATTAATATGGTTAATTCCATATCTGATGGTTGCTCAAGCGCTTTATTATGAAAGTTTACAAAATTTGAAAAAAAGGAATTGACAAATTTTAAAAAAATAAGTATCATGGTTATAGCATGATAGATTAATCATGCTGGTTGTTTACACGGTTTAATGTGTGACAATCAACCAAAACCCCCTGAAGGCCAGCGAGAGCTGGCCATTTGTTGTATTTACGGGCCTTACGGCTCTTTTTATATGTTTTTAGGTACGATTTAGGTACGATTTTTTATTCATTTTTTCTAAAATAGATATAAAAGTATCTAAATAATAGATTTTGGTGATATAATATATTTAAAAATTTGTGGGAGGGTTTTGTATGGTAGAAACAGATGAAATTACTGTTGAAAAAACAATAGAAGAAATAATAATAGATATTATTAATGATATTTTTGAGAAAAACAATATTATAAATTCTTTTCTAGAAGAATATGGAAAGTTACCTAAGGATCATTGTACTGTAGCAAAAAAAATTAATAAAATAAAAAATATATTATACATTAGTGAATTAGAATTTGAATATGAAGAATACAAAAAAATTATTAATGATAAACTTAAAAATATTTTATTATCAGAAGATGCTATTATTGAGAATATAAATCAAAATGGTGTTGAAGCTAGCATGACGTTTATTAATCAAAAAAATAGTTCAATTAAGGTAGAATTAAAAGAAATAGAAAAAATAATAATGCAAATATTTGATTATTCGATTTTAAGTGGAGAGAAAATTGATATAAGAAATCTTATAAAAAAATATAAGCAACAATTGTCATCAGCTATTCAAGATATAAAAGTTAAAACTCAGAAAATATTTAATGAATTTGATAATAAAAATACAGAAATAAATGAGGAACAAAAAAACAATGAATTAAAAAACAAAGAAATTGCATCGCAAATGAGTGAATTAGAAACATCTATATCAAATAAAATTTCTCAATATGAAAGAGAATTTAGTGATTTAAAAAAGACGGCTGAAGATAGATTTGCAAAGCTTCATTCTGATGTTGAAGCAAAAGACGAAGAAATTTCAAAATTAATAGGGTTAGTTGGAAATAAAGCAAATATCGGAGAATATATGAAATATGCAGATAAAGCATATAAAGAAAGAATAATATGGCAAATAGCAACACTTTCTATATTTATAATAGCGTTTGTAGCTTTAATGGTAATTACCTTTCGTACTAAAGACTATAATATGGGAACATTAATCAAATATGTTATTACTATAATTTTGTTTGGTATGTCTGGATATACTGCCAAGCAAGCTGGTAATTTAAGAAAAGATGAAGTATATTTTAGAAAACAACAACTAGAATTGTCTTCAATAGATGTTTACCTTGCTGATATGCCTGATAGTATAAAACAAAATATTAAAGTTGATTTATCAAGCAAAATTTTCGGTCAAGCAAGAGAAACATATAAAAATAAATATGATGATACAGCTAATACTACAATTGATAAAATTTCAAAAATGTTAGAAAATATTTTAAATACAATAAATAAAAACTAATGATTTATTAATTTATCGGTACTACTATCTGTTACCTGAAAATTATAGTAAAAATGGCTAAAATATAGTATAATTTTATTAGCAAGTTACTTGGAGGATTGAGTATATGAATGAATTAGAAACTAAAGTTAATAAGTATATTAATGAGCAATTATTAAATTTTAATAATATAGAAACCAATGGACTAGAAGGCAAGTCATTAAAAGAAAAAATTTTAAATAGACTTTTTTCAAGAAAATGGTCTCGTAAAGCACAATATGAAGAAGCAAAAAAATATACTGAAGAAAAAGTAGATAATATTTTAAATAATAATTTGAATTTTTTGTTTTGTTTTTGCTTTGGTGGATATAAACATTTTTGGTCTCCAACATATCCCGAACCAGACTGGGCTGAAATTTTTACAATTAAATATTTAATGGAATATGTTCTTCCTATAGCACAAACTCAAGATAAAAAAGTTAATATTGAGTTTGAATCTGAAGAAGTGGCATTAACATACATGAATAATACACCTCAAGAAGGTATGAACAAATATAATGAATCTTTTAAAAAGATAATAAGTTATGTAAATAATAAAACTGATTATCCTATAGGTTTAAGTGTTGTACTAGCTAGAGACTTTTATGATCGAGAAAAATTGTTAAATAAAATGTACGACTATTTGCCCGAAGTACAAGAAAGATTTAATAATCTTGATGAAGAAGAAAAAGATATAAGACTTAAAAGAGCTGAAACAAATATTATGTGGGATGGCAAAGAAAATCTTACAAACATCTCTGACGAAGAAAAAACGCAATTTATTTATAACTCTAGAACATTAAACGAAGCATTCTTAGATATCGATTATGAACTGAGAGGTAAAGAATATTTTGAAAAAGAAAATTTAATCCCACTACTTGGATCTTTCGGATTAGGTGCCGGAGGAGAATTATGGTTACACTTAGCCTCAAATAAATCTTCTCTTGTAGATTTTTGGGCTGGTATGGGAATTTTAGAAATCAGAGAAGATAAAATTATTGAAAAAACTATTTCTAAAAAACAATTTGATCAAATTAAAGATGAATTAAAAAAAGTTAAGTTAGATAATGATTTAGTTAAAATAAGCAATAATTATTCTTGGATTTATGTTTATGAAGGAAAGTTGCCTTTTTAAAAGAACAGAAAAAAACTATCGTAAAAGATAGTTTTTTTAGGTACGATTTTAGGTACGAAATTCTTGGGTTTTAAAATATTGAATTAACTTTTATTAAACTTTTTTAAATCTTGTTAAACTGAAAAAGTCTTTAAAACACTTAAAATAAGCTAAAAATACAAAGCCCCCTGAAGGAGCGCATAGCGCTCCATTTTTGTTTGTATTAAAGGGTTTTAGATTACTTGAGTATTTTTAGGTACATTTTTAGTACACAAATTTAAAATAATTTAAAATCTTTTATGACAAATTTACTGGTGATTATTGTTTTATTAGTAAATTTGTCATAAATATAAAAGTGCAAATAATAATTTCTAAAGTGCAAAAATTATACTTTGAAATTTGTTGATTTATGTATATAATACTGACAAAACAGGAACTTTTTTGTTATAATGTTATTAGTGGAGGTGCTAAGATGTCTGAGAGTGAATTGGATTTAAGTATGAATGATTATATCGAAACAGAAACACCTAAAAACTATGTAAAACAATTACAATGGGATATGGCTATTGGACTTCAAAAAGTTGATAACTTAAAACCATCTAAGTATTTAGAAAAACTGTTGCAAGAAAATGTAACAGGTGAAAAAACGATTTATGAAGTTGAACATGAGTTAAAACTATATTATGTAGAAAAAGATAAAACTGATAAAATAGTACAAGATGAATTTGAATGTGATTTAGTTTCTACTAGAATAGTTCAATTGTTAGGAGAAGAGAATTTTGAACTATCAGTAGATTATATAAAATATATCCATGAATATTTGTTTAAGGATGTTTATGAATTTGCTGGAGAATTTAGAAAAGTAGATTTTTCTAAACGCGAGAGAATTTTAAATAATGATTCAGTTGTTTATGGAGATTGCAAACTATTAGAACAATCATTAGATTATGATGTATCGTTAGAAAAAAATAAAAACTATGAAGAAATGAATATAGTTGATGTAATTAATAATATAACTAACTTTTCTTCAAGCATATGGCAAATACATCCGTTTAGAGAAGGTAATACTAGAACTACAGCATTATTTATAGAAAAGTATTTAGTATCGCTTGGATATGATGTAGATAATACTATGTTCAAAAAAAAATCAGTTTATTATAGAAATGCATTGGTAAGAAGTAATTATTTTAATAATTATTTAAATATAAAACAAGATAATAGTTTCTTAATTAAATTCTATGAAAATTTATTATTAGGAAAGAATAATAACTTACATTCAAGAGATTTAATTATAGAAGAACTATTTATTAAAGAGAATTAAAAAGAGAGTATAGTACAGGCTTATTAATTTAATAAGTTTTTGTATTGGCGTTTTTTTGTAGTAAAGGAAGTGAAACTAGGCAATATAATATATTCAAACTTTAAAACAAGGAAGAAGTAAAAAAACAAATGTTAGAAAGAAACTTTGAAAAAATAGGCTATGAAATCGAGAGCGGTAAGTATAAATTAAATTTACATTATAAATACAATAATGATTTAAAACTATAAAAAATATTGGTAGAATTTGGTAAAACAAATCCACCAGCAAGGACTGAAATATCCGGTATAATTATTTGAGAAAGTTGTGACAATAATTATGCCATTACATATGGAATCAGTATTTTTTGTGTGTACCTGAAATTTTAGTAATTCATATTTAGTTGTCAAAGCAAATTGCGAGTTCCAAATTGTCATATCATATATCAAATTAAAAGTTTCGATATAAATTATAAAAACTGGTTTATCAGTTTCTTTTTTTGATGTTTATATTTAATTGTAATTTATTACGATAAAATCGTAATTTATGTTATAATTATATATATAACTGGGAGGTGTTAGAATGCTTAAAGGGAAACCATTCGTAAAATGGGCTGGTGGCAAAAGACAAATAATAGATAAACTTAAAATGTATATTCCTGATGATTTTGACACATATTATGAACCATTTGTTGGTGGTGGAGCTTTGTTATTTGAATTATCGCCCAAAAAGGCAGTAATAAATGATTATAATGAAGAATTAATGAATGTATTTAATTGTATTAAAGATGAAATTAAATTTAGTAAAATGTGTAATGAATTAAATCATCATGAAACAAATCATTCTGAAGAATATTATTATGAAATTAGAAATAAAGATAGAGATAAAGCTAAATTTAAAAGAATGCCAGATTACAAAAGAGGTGCTAGAACAATCTATTTAAATAAAGCCTGTTTTAATGGACTTTATAGAGTTAATAGCAAGAATGAATTTAATGTTCCATTTAATCGAAAATTAAAAGTTAATACATATGATGGACAAAATTTAGGAATTATTCATTCATACTTAAACTTTAATGATATTATAATTTTAAATACTGATTTTGAGGAATCTGTAAAAAGTGCTAAAAAAGGAGATTTTATTTACTTTGATCCACCATATGATTCAGATACATCAACGTTTAATAGTTATACAGAAGATGGATTTGGTAAAGAAGAGCAAATAAGACTTGCTAAAGTGTATAAAGAATTAGCAGCTAAAGGATGCTATGTAATGTTATCCAATCATAATACGGCTTTGGTAAAAGAATTGTATAAAGATTTTAATATTCATATAATTGAAGCCAAAAGAAATATAAATGCAAATGGAAAAAAACGCGGAAAGGTAGAAGAAGTAATAATTACTAACTATAATAGTTAGAGGGAAAATTAATACAACTTCAAAAAGAAAAATCATATATAAGCAAAAAAAATATATGGAATAATAATTTTTAAGAGGTAGGTTATTATGGAAAAAAAGATTGATTTAAAATCAAATAAAAAATATGGATTAATATTTTTAGGAACTTTAGTTATAACATTAGTATGTTTCTTTTCATACGTTATGCTCGATAAAAATGCTGATGCATCGACAAAAGAGGCACAAAATTATAATGATTTAATTGCTGATGATAAAGATGAAGAAAAAATGGTAGCAGAATTCACTTTTGTTAGTCAACCATATTTCTTTGCGGTTTATGAAGATGATGATGTTGAATACGATTATTACATGGTATTTGACGAATATGGATATTTATATATTGTAAGATTAACTGATGATACATATACAAAAATAATGAGCGAATATGAAATTAATCCTGATGAATTTTCTTATACAATTAAAGGTTATTTATTTAATACCGAAGATGATTTAAAAAAACTAGCAATGGATTATTATAATGAATCATATGAAGAAGAAATTATTAATGAAGATAATTTTAAGGTTTATTTTGGTAAAACATATTTAGATGAAACTCATACTCCGGAAGATGCAGCGATTGGAATTCTTATTGGTTTATTTATTGCGGGGGCAGTATTTAGTATTATTTTCTTTGTTATATGGATTGCTTTTGTAATAATTACAAAGAAAACATTAAAACATTATAATCTTGAAGAGTTAGAATATGAAATTCAAAAATCATCAACAATTAAGTATCCTAAGTTGAAATTATATATCAGTGATAAATATATAATTTCAAATAATGAAGGTTTAAAAGTAGTTCCAATCGAAGATGTTATATGGATACATGTGTCAAAATTAAGAGTACAAGGATTTATTAATATTAATAGATTATTGGTATATAATACAAAATTTAAAACTATTGAAATTTGTGAATCATTAGGCAAGAAAGAATTAATGAATGAAATTATAAACATTATCAAAGAAAAAAATGATAAAGTTTTAGTTGGATATACTAAAGAAAATCAACAAGAATATAAAAGATTAAAAAAACAAAAATAGAAAATGTTGCATAATTGTAACATTTTTTGTTATTTAAATTAAATGTTTTGTTATAATGATAATAAAGGAATGAAGTGTAAAGATGAAAACAGTAATTATAACAGGAAGTGCAAGAGGTTTTGGATTAGAAATGTTAAAAGAATTTAGAAAAAATAATTTTAATGTTGTAGTATGTGATATTTCTGATTTAGATTTAAAAAATGCTAATGATGATTTAGAAAAATTAAAATCAAAAGGCAAAATATTATCTATTAAAGCTGATGTTACTAATGAAAAAGATATTACGAATTTAATAACTAAAACATTACAAGAATTTAAAACTATTGATATTTGGATAAATAATGCTAGTGTTAATCAACCTAATAAACCAATTTGGGATTTAGATCAAAATGTTATTGATAAATTAATAGATATAGATTTAAAGGGGACTATTCTTTGTTCTAAATTAATAATGAAAACAATGATTAAACAAAATAGTGGTCAAATATATAATGTTGAAGGCCATGGAAGTAATGATGCTCAAATTTTGGGGTTATCTTTATATGGAACTGCTAAAAGAGCTGTTACTTATTTTACTGAAGCACTGGCAAATGAAGCTAAAATATTAAATACAAATGTGTTGATAGGTAAAATTACTCCTGGTATTATGATAACTAATTTTATTAATACGGCTTTAGGAGATGGAGATAAAATAGAATTAGATGATAAGACCAAGAAGATTTATAATATTTTAGGAGATTATCCAGAAACTATAGCTAAGTTTATCGTTAATAAAATAATTATGAATCAGAAAAATAATGTTAAATTTACATGGTTAACTGGTGGTAGAGCAGCCTGGAGATTTATGACTAGTAGTATAAATAAAAGAAATTTTTTTGAATAGGTGTAGTATGAATTTGGTAGTTTTTTATTTTATTCAATTTATAATTTATTCATTTATTGGATGGATATTTGAGTGTATACATATGGCTAGAAGTAGTAAATAGAGGATTTCTTTTGGGACCAGTTATTCCAGTTTATGGAATAGGACTTTCATTAATTGTAACTTTTTTAAGTAAATTTAAAAATAATATTATTATTTTCTTGATTTGTTCAATTTTAATTATAGGAATTGTAGAATATTTAGTTAGTGTAATTTTAGAAAAATTATTTAAAATTTGTTGGTGGGATTATTCAAACCGAAAGTTTAATTTAAAAGGACGAATTTGTTTAAATACTATGACTATTTTTGTTATTGGAGCAACAATTATTACATATTTAATACATCCTATAATATATAATATTATAAATGATTTATCATATAATTTTAGAATAATTATATTTTTAATATT
>JAZRRD010000138.1:0-2001 GCA_045650425.1 Bacilli bacterium
CACTGTCTGATTCGAAGATAATTGTAACTTTATCTCCCTCAACATATCCACCTGAACCATTGATATTTTTTTTATCATCAGCTGAAAATTCACCAAGTGGTAGAACTATATCATGCCACCTGTCTTGATAATTAATACTCAAAGCACCAGCTACAAGATTTACCTGGTAATATATTGTACCCTCACCAAGACTTGTACGATCAAGTTTAAATGAAATTGTTTCATTAGCTGAAAACTCATCAAATGTAAAAATAGCACAATTTTCGTATTTTTTGCATGTAACATTCTTATCATTTTCAGCTAAATCACACCCTGCTAAACATAATCCAAATACTAATAAAAACATACCAACTAATATTTTCTTCATTATGGGACCTCCTATCAATATAACAAATAATTATAAAGTTTTTTGAACCGTTCATATATAAAACAATTTATAATACTAAAAGGTGACAAAAAATTTTCTATTTTAATTATATCACATTTCCTCATTTATTTCTACTATTTAAAAAGCCAACTAACTTTTTTTATTGGTTAACTAGCTTGTATTATTATTCGTGATATTTCCAAATCAGTATATGTTGTGAACTACCATAATTAAATGTTATTCCGCCAGCTGTTTCTGACGTAAGCCACGTTAAATATTCAAATCCACATCCATCAACCATAACAGCATAATATCCATTATATTCACCAAAACATCTTACGCTGCCTCCATTTTCTTCATACTCGACATTATGCATCTTACAAAAATCTTTCATAATTAAAATAGCAATGTTTTGGTCAATCTCAACAGGATTAAATGGACCATTATTATTCAAATGTGCTATTTGTTGTAAATCTTCATTAGTTAGAAATCCATTATCAAATGATTCTTGAAGCGAATAGAATAATGATGCTAATTCAGTGTCATTGAAAAAATAATCTATAATATCATAAAAAATATCTTTATTTATAGCAAATTGATAATTAACAGAAGGATTGCTAAAACATTTTAATCGTCCATAATAAACATTGGTAACTTTGTCATTATCTAAATCATTTATATTATAAAATTTAAGAGATACGAAATCATCAAAACTATTATTAAAAGTAATATGGTAATCTATACCAGTCATTTGAAAATCATCATTATCTTCTATCACCGTAACTTCAATATGTGAGAATTCATCAAAGAAAGATTGTGATGAAAAATCAGCATAGTCTTTTTTTATAGAAGCACTTCCTTTTCCATCTGATAATCTTACTGAATCAGGATTAAATCCAGTTAAAAAATGATTAATAAATTCAGGATGGATGACTGTGATAAATTCTTTCGAATAACTAATTGTCAATACTGAATCTTTTGCAGGCATATTAAATTTTATTGAATTAATTCCATTTAGTTCACCTAATAATTCACCATCCAAAAATGCAAAAGTACATACACAATCTTCATATATCATTTTGACTTCTACTTCTTCATATGCTTTATATTCATTCTTTATTCCTATTAATTCATATTCAGTTTGATTTTGAATTGTTAATTTATAATTTTTGTCTTTAATCGATACGTAATTAATTAATTCAACAAATACTTCAACATTTGTCTCAACTTCAAAAACTTTATCATTAAAATAAACTGTTGCATACATTATTTTATCGCCTTGACCACAAAAATTAATATAATTCCTTTCTTTTGAAACAACAGACCAAAAATAAACTGTATGGTATAAATCTAATTCATCTACAACACCTTTTCTTAACTCTAATTTTAAAGAGGATAATTCTTGATAAAACTCTTCTTGTTGAAGTGTCCCTACTGATATTTTATTAACATTATCTTGATCTAAATATACACTTTCAAATCCGTAATCGGTAAATAAATCTCCCAGAGTTGTTGGATCTAATGGTTCTGGTGGGACAGAACACCCAACCATACATAATCCAAATACTAATAAAAACATACTAACTAATATTTTCTTCATTATTAATTACCTCCTATTAATATAACAAACAACT